>NZ_CP061725.1:4041774-4352680 GCF_014764405.1 Micromonospora craniellae
CCCGGCCCGCAACGAGGCCCGCAACCTGGAGGAGGTTCTGCCCAGGCTACCGGACGTACACGAGATCGTCGTCGTGGACGGCGCCTCCGTCGACGACACCATCGAAACCGTCCGCCGGGTCAAGCCGTCGGCCCGGATCGTCGGACAGACCCGGCGAGGCAAGGGCAACGCACTGGCCTGCGGCTTCGCCGAGGCCACCGGTGACATCATCGTCATGTTCGACGCAGACGGCTCCGCCGACCCGGAGGAGATCCAGAGGTTCGTCCACACCCTCACCGAGGGGGCGGACTTCGCCAAGGGAAGCCGGGTCATGCCCGGCGGTGGCAGCCAGGACCTCACCATCATCCGGGGCCTGGGCAACCGGAGCCTGACCTGGTTCACCAACCGGCTGTTCCGGACCCGCTACAGCGATCTCTGCTACGGCTACAACGCCTTCTGGCGCGACGTGTTGCCCAGCCTGGTGCTTCCCGACCCGAAACCGGAAGGTCAGGTGATGCGCTGGGGAGACGGTTTCGAGATCGAGACCGTGCTCAACTGCCGGGTCGCCGTGGCCGGGCTGCGGGTACGCGAGGTGCCGAGTGTCGAGCTGTCGCGCATCCACGGCACCAGCAACCTCTCGGCCGTCCGCGACGGACTGCGCGTTCTCAAGACCATCCTCACCGAACGCCAGTCCGCACGGCGTCACCGGGCCATCGCCCGAGCTGTGATGGCTGCCCCGAAGGTCATCATTTCCGAACTCGTACCCGCACAACGGCGTGCGGACCTGGTACATGCCGGGCTCGTCGCCGACGAGAGGGCCGCCTGACCATGTCGCAGCCCCCACCCAGGGTGCTGGTCGTCGGTTCGGGCTTCCGCTTCACCTCCGGCATCAGCTACTACACGTGCCGGGTGGCGAACGCGCTGAGCGCTCGTACCACCACCGGTGTCCTGCTCATGCGTCGCCTGATTCCCCGGTTCCTCTATCCGGGTCGGCGTCGGGTCGGCACCCATGTCCACGACCTGGCGTACGAACCGACGGTCACCGTTCACGACGGGGTCGACTGGTACTGGCTGCCGTCACTGGTACGCGCCCTGCGCTTCGTCCGCCGCCAGCGGCCGGAGCTGGTCGTCTTCCAGTGGTGGACCGCAGCCGTCCTGCACTCGTACCTCGTCCTGGCCTGGTACGCGCGTCGTCACGGAGCCCGGGTGCTGATCGAGTGGCACGAGGTGCAGGACACCGGTGAGGTGCGGATACCTGGCGTACGGCGCTACGCCAGGGCATTGATCCAGCGGCTGATCCGGCTCGCTGACGGACACGTGGTCCACAGTGAGTTCGATCGCGCGATGCTCGTCGAGCACTACCCACTCGACGGGGCCCGGTACGTCGTCGTGCCGCACGGCCCCTACGACCACCACGTCGAGGAGGCGCCGGCACCGGCCCACGAAGCCGTGACCGGAGCCGGCACCAGTACGGCGAAGGCCGACGACGGGGTGACCGAGGTCCTCTACTTCGGGGTCATCCGGCCGTACAAGGGGGTGGAGGACCTGGTCGCCGCCTTCGACTCGCTCCCACCGGAGCAGGCCGCGCGGCTGCGTCTCACCATCGTCGGTGAGACCTGGGAGGGCTGGCACGCCCCGTTGCGGGCAGCCGCCGCCTCCCGCTACGCCGACCGGATCACCATCGTTAACCGTTACGTCAGCGACGCGGAGGTGGCCCGCTTCTTTGCGGCCGCCGACGCGGTCGCCCTGCCCTACCGGCGCTCGTCGTCCTCCGGTCCGTTGCACATCGCCATGTCCTCCGGGCTGCCGGTGATCGTGTCCGAGGTGGGCGGGCTGGGCGAGGCGACCGATGGGTACGAGGGTGTCCTGCGGGTGCCGCCGCAGGACCCCGCCGCCCTGGCCGCCGCGCTGGTCGAGGTCACCGCCTACCGGGGTCGCCGATTCGCCGACGTACGGTCGTGGGACGAGATCGTGGAGGGCTACCTGGAGTTGTATGGTGTCGAACGGGTACCGGCGTGACGACACCCGTCAGGCTGTTGGACGGATCCGGGCCGGATCTGGTCACCGACTTCGAGCTGACCGCTCCCGTGGACATAGCCGACCGCACTTCCGACGGTGTGCGGCGTACCCGTGCCTGGATCGTCCTGCGCGACCACGGCCTGCCCGTCGGCATGCTCACCCTGGCCATCCCTGACGGCGGTCTGCCTGCGGCTGCGGTCACCGAGGCGTTCACCGGTGTCCGGGTGCCCGATCCGGCCGCCCTGCAAGCGGCCCGGGAACGGGCCTGCCGCGACGGTGCCACGGTGACCGCGGTGGTCTGCACCCGCGAACGTCCGGAAGCGCTGCGTCGCTGCCTGGAGAGCCTGCTGCGGCAGGACTACCCGCATGCCACGATCCTGGTCGTCGACAATGCCCCCACCAGTGAAGCCACCTGCCGAGTGGTCGCCGACTTCCCCTCGGTGAGATATGTCGTGGAGCCACGGCCGGGCCTGTCCCGGGCCCGTAACCGCGCCCTGGCCGAGATCGACACCGAGTTGGTCGCCTGGATCGACGACGACGAGGTCGCCGATGTGCGGTGGCTCACCGAGATCGCCCGCGCCTTCCTCGAATACCCTGACGCCGCCGGAATGTCAGGTGTCGTGGTGCCCGCCGAGATCGAGACCGCCGCTCAGGCCTGGTACGAGGCGTTCGGCGGACACAGCAAGGGGCGCGGGTTCACCGCTGCCGACTTCGTGCCGGGGGCGATGCGACAGAGCCCGCTCTATCCACTGCCGCCGTTCGGGGTCGGGGCCAACATGGCGTTCCGTCACACGGATCTGGTCGCTGTCGGCGGCTTCGACGAGGCGCTCGGCGCGGGCACCCTCGCCGAGGGAGGTGAGGACACGTTGATCTTCACCAGGTTGCTGTTGGCCGACCGGCCGCTGCTCTACCGCCCGGCTGCCCTGACCCGGCACTATCACCGTCGTGAGACGGAACGCCTAGCCGCCCAGATGCGGGGTTATGGTGTGGCGTTGACCGCTTTCTACACCAGTCTGCTCCTGGACCGGCCCCTGCTGTTGCCCCGACTGCTGCGGCTGGCGCCGACCGCCCTGCGGGATGTGAGTAGCGGCGGGAGCCTGCGTAACATCGGATTGCGCGAGGGGATGCCCTCGGAGTTCATGAGCCTCAACAAGCGCGGGATGGCGATCGGTCCGTGGCGGTACCTACGCAGTCGGCGGCAGGTCCGACGTGACAGTTGACCAGACGTTGGTTCGTGTGGCACCGCAGCCGGAGTTGGGCCGGCCCGTCCGGGTGGAGCACGAACCGGCGAGGCCCGAGCCGGTGCCGCACGGGCCGGAGCAGGAGAAGACACTGGCGATCTGGCAGTCGGCACGAGCCTTCGGGTTGGTCGCGTTTCCGGCGACGGCGCTCTCGTTCCTCCTCGTTGCGATTTCCTTCGCCGGTGGACGCAGCGATGCCGGTTGGGCGACAGGCGCCTACTGGAGTGGTCAACTTCTGCTCATCGCCGTGACCGGGGCGGCGTGCCTGCACCCTCGGCTGACTCCGGCACTACGGGTCGCATCACTCTTCGCGTTCACCGCGGCACAGTACGCGATCAAGGTCGCGTACTCGCCGATCAACTTCAAGTTCGCCGACGAGCTCCAGCACTGGCAGACCACCCTCGGCATGCTGGACAGCGGGCGGCTCTTTCCGACGAACTACAGTCTGCCGATCAGCCCGGTCTTCCCCGGGCTGGAGATCCTGACCGTGACTGTCATGCACGTCACCGGGCTGGCGTTCTTCCCCGCCGCAGTGGTGGTGTGTGCCGCGTCGACGATGCTGCTGACCGCGGCGGTGCTGGCCCTGGTGCGGCAGGTGACTCCCCGTTGGGACATCGTCGCGCTGGCGACCCTTGTCTACCTGACCAACCCGAACCACGGCTTCTTCACCTCCATGTTCCTCTACACCACTGCGGCCCTGCCGATGTTGGCGCTCGCCTTTACGCAGGTGGTGAGCCTGCTGCGGGATCCTCGGCGCCCGGTCGGGCGAGTCCTGCTCGGGCTGCTGTTCTGCGGCGGTGTGCTGGTCACCCATCACCTGACGATGGTGGTGTGCGTGGCGTTGCTGCTCACCGCAGTGCTCTGCGCTGCGGCACTGCGCCCGCTGCGACGCTCGTTGCCGGCGGTGGGCACGCTCGTCGCCTTGGTCTGCGCGATGACCACGGCCTGGGTGGCGTTCGTCGCGCCTGCCGCCGTCAGCTACCTCGGGGGACCTCTGATCGCGCTCGCGGAGACCTTCACGCAGCTCGGCGGGGGGCCGTCGGGTCCCTCGGTCGCGTCGACCAAGCCGATGACCGAGACGGCGTTGTCCGCGGCGGCGATCCTCGTGCTCGGCGGTGCGGCCGGACTGCTCGGGCTCTGGGCACTGCGTCGACGGATCTGGTGGCTGGCGGTGCTGCTCATCGGCATGGCCGGTCTCGAAGCGGCGATCATCATCATCCGGGTCGTCAGTCCACGCGGGGAGGAGTTGGCAGGGCGAGCCCCGGCCTATGTGACGTTGCTGGTGGCGGTGGTTCTCGCGCTGGGTCTACAGCATCTGCGGGTCGCTCTCACCGGTGCGCGGCGGATCGCGGCAGCCGGGTTGGCACTGCTCGTGCTCTTCCTCGGCGGACTGACAGCCGGATGGCCCCCGTACTGGCTGCGGGTACCCGGCACCTACCACGTCGCCGGGTACGAGGCGTCCATCGAACCGCACACGCTGGGGCTGGGCTGGTGGGCGCGGGAGAACCTGCCCGCCGGTAGTCGGTTCGTCGCCGACTTCGGCAACCAGAACGTGCTGGGCACCATCGGCGGACTGGATCCGGTGAACAGTCCGGCGGGGATCTTCTACCGTCCCGCTTTCGACTGGAGCGACCGGTCGATGGTGCAGGCACTCTCCGTGCGGTATCTCGTCGCAGACCGGCGCCTGCTCGACCAACCACCGGTACGCGGCACGTTCTTCATCGGCGACCACCCGCCGGGGTTGGACACCAGCGGTCCCTTCCCGCCGGAAGCGCTGGCCAAGTTCGACACCGTCGAGGGGATGGGCGTCGTCTTCGACGACGGGATGATCCGCGTGTACGACCTGAGGAACAGCCGATATGCCTGGTAAGCAGAGCTTCTGGCCATTTCTCGTCGTCCTCGTCTTCGGGCTCGGCGCGTGGCTCGACTGGGCCGTGCTGCGGGTACCCGCAGGACTGGTGTTGATCCTGCTGACCCCGGGTTGGCTCGTCCTGCGGCTCTCCCGGGCGCGGCTTACCTGGTGGTACCGCGCGGTCCTGGCTGCCGGAATCTCGTTCGCGCTGGCCATGAGCTCGCTGCTGGTCCTGGAACTCTTCGCGGTGACCGCCACACCGACGGTGGTCGGCGTCCTCGTCGCGGGCGTCACCCTGCTGCTCGCCGTCGCCGACCTGCTGGTCGGGAGGTTCGCCAACCGGCTCACCGCCGCCCCGGTCGCCCCCCGGCTCTCGCGGGGCTCGGTCCCGCCGGTACGCCGGCTCGCCGCACCAGTGCTGGCGGGTCTGCTCACCGTCGGACTGGCCGCCACCGCGTGGGGTGTCTCCGTCGCCAGTGAACGCGACCACACGTCAGTCACGTTCACCCAGGTCGGGCTGGTGCCCCTGAACGATGCGCCCCGCACCCTCACGGTCAGCGTCACCAACCGGGAGGGGCGGCAGGTGGCGTACCGGGTGGTCATCGATGCGCCGGGTGCCGAGCCGCAGGAGATGCCGGTGACGCTCGACGACGGCGACCGGTGGGATCAGCGAGTCACCGCCGCGGAAGCCGGGACCGTCGAGGTCACCGTGCACGGTGGCAGCGAGGTACCGACCGGAGCCCGATCGGTACGGGCGGTGGTGTTGTGAGTCGGCTACGGGCGCTGGTCCGCGACAGTTCGATGCTGCGTTCCGCCGCCGCCCTCTACGGCTCGACGGTCGTCACCGCCGGTCTCGGTTTCGCGTTCTGGGCGGTGGCGGCACGCCTCGCCTCGCCCGCCGAGGTCGGCTCCGCCGCGGCTGCCATCTCCGCGATGCAGCTCATCGGTTCGTTCTGCACGTTCGGCCTGGGTAGCCTGCTCATCGCCGAGTTGGCACGGCGTCCAGCCAGCGTGCCCTGGCGCCTCGTCAGTGCGAGTCTGGCGGTCAGCGCGACCGCCGGCCTCGTCCTGTCGTATCTGCTCGTGCTCGTCGTCGGTGGCATCCTGGGAATCGGTGGTCCCCTCTTCACCACCTGGTCCGGGCAGTTCCTCTTCGCGCTCGGTGTGGCCGGGCACGCCGCTACCGCGGTGCTCGATCTGGCCCTGGTCGGGGCGAAGCTCTCCGGCCGCCAGTTGTTGCGCAACGCCAGCTTCGCCGTCGCCAAGCTGGCCGCGTTGCCGATCTTCGCCGCGGTCATCGGCCTCTCGGCAGGCTGGATCTATGCCGCCTGGCTGGCTGGCGCGGTCCTCTCGGTCGGTGTGGTCCTGTCCCGCAGCTCCCGTCCGTCCCGGTGGTTGCGTCTTCCGGCGTCGCCCACCGCGCTACGTGGCCTTGGCGC
Source organism: Micromonospora craniellae (assembly GCF_014764405.1). Lineage (NCBI taxonomy): Bacteria > Bacillati > Actinomycetota > Actinomycetes > Micromonosporales > Micromonosporaceae > Micromonospora > Micromonospora craniellae. The sequence goes on from NZ_CP061725.1 coordinate 4,048,305, forward strand.
GAAGGCCACCGGTCACCACGTCATCAACGTCTCCGCCCACGCCCCGTCGCTCGTCCTGCCGATGGTCGTCGCGACGGTGCTGCATCCGGTGGACAACGCCGGCTTCTACATGGCGCTTCAGATCGCGAGCTTCGCCTGGGCCGTCTCGGTGCACATGTCGACCGCGTTGTTCGCCGTGTCGGCGGGCGACCATTCCCGCCTACGCCGTGAGCTGCATGTGGCGATGCGGACGGCGCTGCTGGTCACAGCGGTGGGAGCGGTGGCCAGCCCTCTGCTCGGTGCTTGGGCGCTGGGCATCCTCGGATCGGCGTACGTGGCGGCGGCACCGGCACTGACCCTGCTCATCGTGGCGACGCTGCCGGCAGCGGTCAAGGCGCTGTTCATCGCGGTCTGCCGGGTGCAGGGCAGGCTCCGGTTGGCTGCCACGAGTGTGCTGTCGGGGTCGGCGTTGGAGATCGCGCTGGGGTCGGTCGGTGCCTTCTACGGCGTGACCGGCGTGGCGGCGGGCTTCCTGCTCGCCACGGTCGTGCAGGCAGTCGTGATGTGGCCACGTGTGGCCCACGCCGCGGGCTACCGGATCGCCTACCGTCGGTCGGCGCCGACGCCGGACCCGGTCGCCGCCGGGGCGGAGCCGGACGCGGCGGAAACGTCCGGTCGGGAGGAACCCGTGCCAGCGGGAGAGTCCGGTCGTGGCTGAACCAGTGCGGCACGTCGACCAGACAGGCTCCGACTCGACGGTCAGCGTTGTCATCCCCACGATCGGGCGGCCCAGTCTGCGCCGAGCGGTGCAGAGCGCGCTGGGTCAGACCCGCCCTCCCCACGAGGTCCTGGTCGTCTTCGACGGCCAGGCACGCGACCACGCGGCGCGGTGGCGTGACCGGTGGCCGGACGCTCCGGTCCGGATCGTCGTGGCGGACGGCGGCGGACCGACTGCCACCCGCACAGCCGGGGTCCGGGCCGCCACCGGCACTCTGATCGGCTTTCTCGACGACGACGACGAGTGGCTGCCGACGAAGCTCGCCGAGCAGGTCACCCGGCACGACGCGCTATGTGCCGAGATCGCCTATCCGGTGGTCATCGCGCAGTGTGTCGATGTGGACGAGGAAGGACGGGTGCTCTTCGTGCCGAAACCGGTCACCGGCGTTCATCCGTTGGGTGACCGGCTGTTCCGGCGGACGTCGGTGCGGCAACGTACCGCGCTCGGCGGGTCGTCGGCGATCCTGGCACCGCGCGAACTGCTCCTGGCCGAGCCGCTCAACCCTGCGATCAACCTGCACGAGGACTGGGAGTGGCTGCTGCGGGCCGACCGCCGGGCCGACGTGCGGGTGACGGTGGTGGAGCGTCCGCTGCTGCGCTACCTGCTCAACCGTCCCGGTACCTCGGCAGGCTCGCCAGGGAAGGGCTGGTGGGAGAGTGTGGCCTTCGGCAGGTCGGCAGATCTGTCACCACGGGCGCTCGGTGATTTCCTGATCACGGTGAGCGCACCGATCGCGGCGGCCCGGGGCTCCCGCCGGGACGCATGGAGCATCGCCGCGCTCGCCGTGCGGGAAGGCCGGCCGGGCCTGCCCGCGGTCAGTATGTTCCTGCTGTTGATGACCACCCCGGCCCGGTTCCGGTGGGCCGCCGCCGCGCTGCTCCAACGGCTGCGGCATCGAGGCGACCCAGGGTCGCAGCCGTAGCTCGCTCGCGCACTTCGTCACCTGCGTCGGACGTAGGCCACTGTCTCCAGGATCCCGCGCAGGAGCCGCGCGACGAAGTCCTCGGCCCGCCACAGGCGCAGTCGGCCCGCTACCACCAGCGCGCCCTTCAACAGCAGCACCGTGAGGGGAACCACGAAGCCGAGCCGCAGGCTCGCCGCCACCACCCGCCGCAGGCGGGCCACCACAGCCGGCTCATCCTCAGCGTGCGTCGCAGAGGGTTTGACCTGCCAACGTTCCTCCATCGCGCGTACGGCGGCGCCACGGGTGCTCGCCTCTTGCAGGAACGAGGCGTTGGTCTTCTCGTGCAGGTGCAGGCCAATGGCGTCACGGTCGAAATGCCCGGTGGCACCCACCGCGCGCAGCCGCAGGCCGAGATCGAGGTCCTCGAAGTAGCGCAGCCGGCCCTCCTCCCGCAGTTCCTCGGCGGCCAGGTAGAGCGAGCGTTCCATGCTGACGTTCCCGCCCCACAACCCTTCGAGGACCATGGTCGGGTCACGGTCCCACCGGCGCATCGCGCGTTCGTAGTCGGCGGCGAAGATCCGGCTGCTGACCTGCCCGCACCGATGTCGGGGCATGTCTGCCACGGGGATGTACCCGGCGAGCACCGCACCGGAGCGCCCGATGTGGAAGGCGCGGTGGCGGTCGACCAGCGCCTCGCCGGGAACGATGTCGTCGTCGGTGATGAAGACGATCTCCGAGGTGGCGTGGCGTATCCCTGCCGCACGTGCCCGTGCCGGACCGACGTTCTCCGGTAACTCCAGCACGTGCAGCCGCGGCTCGCGCAGTCCGTCGAGATAGGCACGGGGCTCCGGCTGAGGACCGTCGAGCACCACGATCAACTCGTCCGGCTCCTGCCTCAGGTAGGCGGGCACCACCCGGCGGAGCAGGTCGGTCCGGTGGTACGTGGGCATGACGACCGCGATGCTCAGCGCCACGACCAGCCCACCGCAAACGGCAGACCGACGTAGTTCTCCGCGAGATTGCGGGCCGCGCTGGGTGCGGCCACGACCCGGTCCAGTTCGGCGTGCCGTAGCCGCTCGTCGAACGCGTCCGTTCCGGTCAGGTTGTGCAGCAGCGCGGTCATCCACCACGAGAAGTGCTGTACCTGCCAGACCCGCCGTAGGCACCGGGCGGAGTACTTCGCCAACTCGTCCGGCGTACCCGCGTAGTGCGCGCCTAGGCCGTACGAGAGGGCGACCGCGTCGGCCACGGCGAGGTTGAGGCCCTTCGCGCCGGTGGCGGGAACGATGTGCGCGGAATCGCCGACGAGGAAGAGACTGCCGTGTCGCATCGGCTCGACGACGAAACTGCGCAGCGCCGTCACGCCACGATCGAAGATCTCACCCTGTTCCAGACCGGGTTCGCCCAGGCGGCGGCTCAGCGCCGCCCAGATCCGGTCGTCGGGCCAGTCGGTGAGGCTGGTGTCGGGCGGCACCTGTAGGTACTGCCGGGTCACCGTCGGCCCACGCATGCTGTGCAGGGCGAAACCGTCCGGGTGGCGGGCGTAGATCAGTTCTTCGGCGGCGGGTTTGGTGCGGGCCAGAATGCCGAGCCAGGCGCACGGGTAGACGCGTTCGTAGGCGCTGAGCGCGCCGGTCGGGATCGAGGCCCGGCTCACGCCGTGGAATCCGTCGCATCCGGCGACGAAGTCACAGTCGACGGTACGCTCCACACCCTCGTGCACGAACGACACCCGGGTGTCGTCGACGCGTACCGAATCGACCTCGAAGAGGATCGGTGGTGCCAGCGATGCGATGAGGTCCTTGACCAGCTCTTGCTGGGCATAGACGGTGATGGCCTGACCGCCGGTCAGTTCGGCGAAGTCGATGCGGTGGGTGGCACCGTCGAAGCGTAGGTTTATGCCGTGGTGCAGCATCCCCTCACGACGCAACCGGTCGGCGAGACCGATCTCGGTGAGGAGGTCGACCGTCGGCTGCTCCAGCACACCGGCCCGGACCCGCGACTCGATGTGGGCCTGGCTCTGCGCCTCGATGACCACGCACTCTATGCCCTGCCGGTGCAGCAGGTGGGCCAGGGTCAGACCAGCTGGCCCGGCACCGATCACACAGACCTGGGTTCTCACGACGACTCCTCGAAGACACGGGGTGCGAACCACTCGGTGATCAGGCAGAGCGGCCGACCATCGTCCACGAGCCGCATGAGGTACGTCCTTGCCGGTGTCATGCCGTCGGCGTCGACGCCGAGACTGGCGCCGCGTACTCCGAGCCGGCGCATACCCCAGTCCCGCAACTCGCGGGAGACGGGCACCCGGGCCGCGGCCAGCATCCGGCCGATCGGCTCGTCGGTCGAGGCGAGATCGCGGGCGACGGACGCGGGCAGCCGGTCGAGCACGGCCACCACGGCGGCGGCGGCGTAGTCGACGCCGTCGTCACCGGTCAGCAGCACGTCACGGATCAGGAGTTCGTCGCCGACGGCGGCGTCGAGGTGGTCGATCCCGAGTGCCGCGAGCCACGACAGGTCCGGGGCGTCCAGACCCGTGTAGAACTCGTCGGCCGGGTACATGATCTCGTCGTGCAGCGGCAGTCGCCAGTGCGAGTGCACCCGGACGGTGATGGTCCGCCCGGTCAGGATCTCCAGGGCGGTGGTGGTCAACCCGTCACCCCGCAGCACGAGCTGTTCGAGACGGCCGAGCGGCTGTGCCCGGTGCTTCAGCACGATGGCCGGGCCCTGACGTGAGGTCCCGCGTCGTCGCATCACAGCGCCTTCGCGATGGCGGACGCCACGGACTCGACGTGTGGTTCCCGCAACACCGATGGATGGTCGCAGCCGACCCGATGGATGTCGAGGTCTCCGGTGAGCACACCGCCCCAGGCCGCGGGATCACCCGGATGTTCCTCGGCGAGGAAGAGCAGCGACCGGCCGGCCCAGGGGCGTACCCGGTGCAGTCGGGTCAACAGGTGCCCCTGTTCGAAGAAGACCCCGTACTGGGTGATGCCGTCGAACGGGACGACACCGGCCAGAGGCAGGCGCATCCGGTACGACCAGAGCTCCCGCGAGTCTCCGCGCAGCCGGGCGAGCAACCCTCCCTTCGGCCGCTTCACCGGCACCAGCTCCGGTCGGCCGACCGGCCCGGCGAAGGTCATCTCCTTGGCAAGCTTCGGCAGATAGGTGTCGAGGACGGCGACCAGGGACACCTCCTCGCCGAGCGCGACCAGCCGATGTGCGACATCCAGCGCGATCAGCCCACCGAGGGAGTGCCCGACGAGGTGGTAGGGTCCGCGTGGTTGCAGCTTCCGGATGGTGGCCAGGTGCCTCCGCGCGGCCCGACCGACGCTCCAGTCCGGCAGCCCCCGGTTCTCCAGCCCGTACGCCTGAAGCGCATGGACCGGGCGGTCGCCGGGGAGCCGCCGGGCCAGCGGCAGGAAGCTGAAGCCGAGCCCGCCGGCACCGGCGAAGCAGAAGATCGGCTCGCGTTCACCGTTCGCTCGGAGAGTGACCAGGGTGGGGTGCCGTCCGGCGGGGCGTGCCTGACTGACCAGCCGAGCGAACTCGGCGACCGTCGGTGCGGCGACCAGGTCGGCGGAGGTGAGCCGGAGTCGCAGTCGCTCCTCCACCGCGGCGAGCAGTTCCTCGACGGCGAGCGAGTCACCACCGAGCGCCATGAAGTCGTCGTGCACACCGACTGATTCCAGGTCCAGTACCTGTGCCCAGAGGTCGGCGACGATGACCTCCCAGTGGCTGCGAGGCGGCAGGCCGGCGTCGTTCTCCGGTGGCGGCGGCAGGGCGACCCGGTCGACCTTTCCGCGCTCGTTGCGAGGCAGGCTCGGGAGCACCACGATCGCGGTCGGCACCATCCAGGACGGCAGGCGTTCCCGCAGGAACCGACGGAGTGTGGCGGGTGCGGGCGTCCCCGCGGTGGGATGCGGGGCCACGTAGGCGGCGAGATGCACCGGCTGCGAGCCCTGCTGGACGGGGACCACGACCGCCTCGGCGATGACCGGAGCGGTGAGAAGCGCTGCTTCGACCTCGGCGGGTTCGACGAGGTAGCCGCGAATCTTGACGGCTGAGTCCCGTCGCCCCATCAGGTGCAGGACACCGCGGTCGTCGAAGCGGCCGAGATCGCCGGTGCGGTAGACGGTCCCGCTGAATCTCGCCGCGGTCTCGTCGGGAGCGTCCCAGTAACCGCCGGAGAGGTACTCGGAGGTGACCACGACCTCTCCGGTCTGGCCGGCCGGGACCGGCTCGCCGTTCTCGGCGACGATCGTGACCTGCTTGCCGGGAGCCGGGAATCCGACCGGCACGATGCCCTCGGGCACGGGGTCGCCGGGCGGGATCGGGAAGAAGGCAAGGTGGCCGATCTCGGACGAGCCGGACCAACTGGTATAGACGCAGTCGGCGGGCAGGTGCGGGCGCAGCGCGGTCACGTCCCGTCCGTGGATCGCCTCGCCGCAGGTCGTGACCAGACGCAGGCCGGTGAGCCGCTCGTCCGGCGCCAGCACCGCCAGCAGCGAGCGCAGCAGGGACGGTGTGCAGTGCAACGTGGTCACCTGTACCGACCGCAGCCAGGCTGCCATGTTCCTCATGCCGCGTACCCGGGGGTCGTAGGCGTAGAGACCGGCACCGTTGAGCAGGGCGAAGACGAAGACCGTCAGCCCGGCCATGAAGGCGGCGGGTAACACCAGCGCGACCCGGTCACCGGCGTCGACGCCGAGCCGGTCCCGTCCGCCGTACGCCTCGTTGAGCAGCATGTCGTGGGTGAGGACCACACCCTTGGGACGGCCGGTCGAGCCGGAGGTGAAGCAGATGAAGGCGGCCTCCCGGCCGGCCCTGTCGACACGGGCATCGCCGGGTCCGGTGGTCAGTGCCTCCGCCGGGGAGCCGGTGGTCAGTGCCTCCGCCGGGGAGATCGTCCGGAGTGGCACCCGGTCGCCCTCGTCGGTCAGGCAGACAGTCGCACCTGCCTGCGCCACGATGCGGTGCAGCTTCTCGTCCGGCAGGGTCGGATCGAGCAGGACGACCGGGCGGCCGGACTTCAGCGCACCGAGAATGCCGAGCAGTCCGTCGGCGGTCTGGGGCAGCAGGACGGCAACGGGGCTCGCCGCATCGTCCTCGCCCCCCAAGGCGGCACCGATGCGCTCGGAGCGGGCGTTGGCTTCCGCGAAGGTGTACGACCCTTCGACGGACACGAGTGCGGGGACATCCGGCAGAGCGTCCGCCACTTCGCGGAAACGCTCCGTCACCGATCGGGTGCCTCCCGGCACGACAAGTGCTGCGAGCTGCATGGATAACCGTTCTCCCAGGCCCAGATGAGGGAAGGCTATCCTAACTGCTCGCAAAGTAGCATCGGAGAAAGGTCACATCCCGAAAAGCTCCCGGTATGCCGCCGCCGAGGCCGGCTTCTGCTGACACTGTGGCTCCGACCGGAACAGGCTCGACTGCACACCCCCCGGCGTGCAGTCCGAGAAGTACGCCTCGTAGGCGAGGTCCGGCGCGTGGGCGGCGAACCAGGCGTGCATCCAACGGACGAAGTCGGGGTTCTCCCGTCCCGCGTCACCGGTAGGTACGACACCCCACTCACCCACCGAGAACAGCTTGCCGCGTTGCTTGGCGAAGGCGTACAGCCAGTCCAGACCCTCCGGCGCCGCAGCCGTCGCATCGAACTCCGCCTCCGTCCGAGATGCCGGCCAGTGGTCGTAGTTGTCGATGCCGATGATGTCGACGTACTCGTCTCCGGGATAGCAGTTGGTGCTGACGCCACCGCACAACTCGGCCGGGGTGTTGTGCGCATTGATCGTCCAGTCCAGGATCGCCTTCGGGTTGGACTGCCGGATGCCGTCGGCGGCCCGGCGGTAACACCCGATCCAGGTCTGCGTGTCGCCTGCGCTCCAGGGCATGAAGTCCCCGTTGAACTCCCAGCCCAGCCGGACGATGGCGTCCGCCCGATCGTGCCGCACCATGATCGACCCGAAGTCGCGCCAGAGATGGTCGTACGCGCCGGACGCGCAGGCCGCCAACTCGGCCGCTCCACCCGAGTCGGGGGTGAGCCCCTGCGAGATGACGAGCGCGCCGGGAAACCCGGTGTAGAACTCGAAGACCCAGTCCGACCCTCGGGTCATCGACTCGTACGTCGTGCGGTCCGTGTAGGTGTGTGCGATCTGGCAGGCCCGCCCGCGGGCCGCACAAAAGCGTTCGACGTGGGCGCGGTCGAGGACGGGATCACCGTTGACCCCCGATAGACCGTGGGCACCGGGCCAACTTCCGGCGGGACGGGGCAGGGCCAGTAACTCGGAGGCGCCGCTGCCGGCTGCGGACGCCGGCAGCGGCGTGGTCGGCCGCTGCCAGGCGGTGACCGCGGCGAGTAGGACGACGACCATCGCAACGGCGAGCAACCATCGTGACCTCGTCATTCCCTCTCCCTCCCCGGATCGGCGGCATGGCGTAGGCCAGGTCGGGAACCGCACCACCAGTCCGGACCGACCCTACCCGCGCCAGCATGGAGGCCCCCGCCTCCTGGTCGTGGAGCTGGTGCGTCCGAACGGAGGTCGGCGGGTCCCAGCAGGACCGACAGCGCCGAGAGGCAAGATCCGCTGCCCGCCGGATGAGGTAAGGTGCAGCCAACTTAGGGTCGGCTAACCTAATGGTGGGGGGTGCGGAGCCCATGACTCCAGATGGCATCGCCGGTCGAACCGCGCTGGTCACCGGCGCGGCCCGGGGCATCGGAGCTGCGGTCGCCGCTGCGCTGAGCGCACGAGGCGCCCATGTCGCGTTGACCGACCGGGACGGCCCGGGGGCCCGCCGTCGCGCCGAGATGCTCGCCGGTGCCCGCGGCTATCCCATGGACGTTACGGACGCCGATGCCGTCGAACGTACGTTCGCGGTCGTGGAGGAGGAGCTCGGACCGATCCACATCTGTGTCTCCGTAGCCGGAATCCTTCGGCCCGCGCGGGTTCTCGACGCCACCGATGACGACTGGCGGACCACTTTCGATGTCAACACGACAGGTGTGTTCCACGTACTGCGCTGTGCCGGCAGGCGGATGGCCGCCCGGAACGGCGGCAGCATCGTCGTGGTCAGTTCGAACGCGGCCGGCGTACCCCGGATGGGTATGGCCGCCTACGCCGCTTCGAAGGCCGCCACGAGCATGCTCACGAAGTGCCTCGGACTCGAACTGGCCGGGCACGGAGTGCGGTGCAACGTGGTCGCTCCCGGATCGACCGACACCGACATGCAACGGGCGTTGTCGACCGGCGGCGGTGACACCGCCGTGGTCGCGGGTTCGCTGCCGACCTTCCGGACCGGTATCCCGCTCGGCCGGATCGCGGATCCCACCGATGTCGCCGACGCCGTGCTGTTCCTGGTCTCGGACCAGGCACGGCACATCACCATGCACGACCTGTACGTCGATGGCGGCGCGACCCTACGCGCCTGACAGAGAGAGACATCGATGACAATCACACATCCCAATGTGACAGTGGGCAGGGCCCTCGACCTGCTGGCCAAATACGACGCGACGGCACCGTTCTTCTTCGCCTCACCCCGTGGCACGCTCCTCGCCGAAGGCCGGTCCCACCCGGTGCCGGCGACCGCCGACCTGTCGACGGCGGTGCGGGATGTCCTCGACCTGGCCACCGCCGATGGTGACGACGACCCACTCGTGGTCGGTGCGGTTCCGTTCGATCCGAGTGCCACACCGAGGCTGTGCGTTCCCCGCCGTATCCGCCGGTCGGGACCGCTGCCGAGTCGGTTCGCCCTGCCGAGTCGGTTCGCCCTGCCGAGTCGGTTCGCCCTGCCCATGGAGGCCGACCGCGTCGACGCTCGTCGCGTCGAGGTACCCGGCAGGGCCACGTACGCCGACGGGGTGCGGCGGGCGGTCACCCGCCTGCGCGCGGGAGAGCTCGACAAGGTGGTCCTGGCCCGTGCTCTCGACATCGTTACCACCGAGCCGATCGACATCGGCACCCTCCTGCGCCGGCTCGCCGCCCGTGACCCGGCTGGTTACACCTTCGCCGTCGACCTGGGTGCGGGGACCCTCATCGGCAACAGTCCCGAACTTCTCGTCTCCCGGCAGGGTGACCTCGTCACCGCGAATCCGCTGGCCGGCTCGCTGCCGCGAAGCGACGACCCGTTCGAGGACTTCGGCCAGGCCCAGGCGTTGCTCGCCTCCCGCAAGGACCGACGGGAACACGCGCTGGTCGTCGAGGCCGTGGCTGACGGCCTCCGCCCACTCTGCACGGATCTTGAGGTTCCCGCCGAGCCGTCGCTCATCCGTACCGCTGCCATGTGGCACCTGTCCACCGTGGTCACCGGGAGGGTCCTCGATCCTGCTGTCAGGTCGATGACCCTGGCCGCCGCGCTGCACCCGACACCAGCCGTCTGCGGCACCCCGGCCCGTGCCGCCCGTGCCGCCATCGCCGAGTACGAGGCGTTCGACCGTGGCTTCTACACCGGCCTCGTCGGCTGGGAGAACAACTCCGGCGACGGCGAGTGGGTGGTGGCACTACGGTGCGCGGTCGCCCACGGCAGCAGTGCCCGCCTGTACGCCGGCGCCGGAATCGTCGCCGACAGCGACCCCGCCGCCGAACTCGCCGAGACGACGGCGAAGTTCCGCACCATGCTGACCGGACTGGAACTGTGAACATCACACCGTGGCCGTCCGAACTGGCCGAACGCTACCGGGCCGCAGGTTACTGGCGCGGCCAGTCGTTCAGCGCCGCGCTCCGCGAGTGGGCCAGCCGCCACGGACCCCGCACGGCAGTGGTCGATGGCAACCTGCGCCGCTCCTACCAGGACCTCGACGTCAGAGCCTCCCGTTTCGCGTCCGGCTTCGCGGTGCGGGGAATCCGTCCAGGCGATCGCGTGGTCGTTCAGTTGCCCAACACCGCCGACTTCTTCGACATCGTGTTCGGACTTCTCCGGCTCGGCGCGGTACCCGTCTTCGCGCTGCCAGCGCACCGGGAGAGTGAACTCGGCTACTTCTGCCGGCACTCCGAGGCAGTCGCGATCGTCCTGCCCGGCACCCACGATGGTTTCGACCACAGGACCTTGATTCCCGCCGTACGCGCGGCAGCTCCCACCGTGCGGCACACCTTCCAGGTCGGCGAAGACCTCGGTGTCCCGCCGGAGCCACTGCCCGACCCCGACCCCGGCGCGCTCGCCTTCCTGCAACTCTCGGGGGGCAGCACCGGGCTGCCCAAACTCATCCCGCGCACCGCCGACGACTACCTCTACAGCGTGCGGGAGAGCGCCGAGATCTGTGGTCTGTCCACCGCGACTGTCTACCTGTGCGTGTTGCCCGTGGCGCACAACTTCACGCTCAGCTCGCCCGGTGTGCTCGGCGTCCTGCATGCGGGCGGCACCGTCGTCATGTGCCCCAGACCGAATCCGGACACCGCGTTCCCACTCATCGAGCGGGAACGCGTGACCATCACGGCGCTGGTGCCTCCGCTGGCACTGATCTGGCTGACCGCCGCCGAAACCGGCGGGTACGACCTGTCCAGCCTTCAGGTACTCCAGGTCGGCGGTGCCAAGCTCACCGCGGATGTCGCCCGCCGGATCGGACCGACGCTCGGTGCTGCCGTGCAACAGGTATTCGGCATGGCCGAGGGACTGGTCAACTACACCCGTCTCGACGACCCGGCGGAACTCGTCGAGCAGACGCAGGGGCGGCCGATCTCCCCGGCGGACGAGATCCTGATCGTCGACGACGAGGACGTGCCGGTCACACCGGGCGCGACGGGGCATCTGCTGACCAGAGGTCCGTACACCATCCGGGGTTACTTCCGGGCCGACGAACACAACGCCGTCGCCTTCACCTCCGACGGTTTCTACCGCACCGGAGACCTCGTACGGCAGACCCCGGAGGGCTACCTGGTGGTCACCGGTCGTGCCAAGGACCAGATCAACCGAGGCGGTGAGAAGATCGCCGCCGAAGAGATCGAGAATCACCTTCTCGCGCACCCTGCCGTGCACGACGCCGCCGTGGTCGCCGTCGCTGACCCCTACCTGGGTGAACGTACCTGTGCCTTCGTGACCCTCCGGGCCGGCGTGGAAGGACCGACGGCGAACCAGTTGCGTTCGTTCATCCGGTCCCGCGGACTGGCCGCGTACAAGGTGCCTGATCGCGTACGCATCGTCCCGGCCTTTCCGGTGACCGGCGTCGGCAAGATCAGCCGGACCGACCTCCGTGCCGCACTGCGCGCACACCTCGCCCAGGAAGGCTGAGCCGTGTCCCTCCCGACGATCGCCGGTTACCCGCTACCGGACGAGACGGAACTGCCCGGCAACCGCGTCGACTGGCGACCCGACCCGACCCGGGCCGTCCTGCTGATCCACGACATGCAGCGCTACTTCACCGCCCCGTTCGACGACGTCGAGCCGCTGGCACCAGCGGTCGCCAACATCGTCGAGCTGCGCAGGATCTGTACGGACCTCGCGATTCCGGTGATCTTCACTCGGCAGCCCGGTGGCCAGACCCGCGACGAGCGTGGCCTGCTGTTGGACATGTGGGGCTGGGGACCGCCAGCCGATCCGACGGCAGTGGCGTTCCATGCCGAGCTGATGCCCGGCGACGGCGACACCGTGCTGGAGAAGCGCCGCTACAGCGCCTTCGTGGACAGCCCGTTCGCCGACCTGCTGGGCGACCGGGACCAGCTAGTGATCACCGGCATCTACGCACACATCGGCGTCACCGCGACGGCCTGCGACGCCTTCATGCGTGGCGTCCAGGCTTTCGTCGTCGCCGACGCGGTCGCCGATTTCACCCGTGCCGACCACCTGGCCTCGCTACGGTATGTCGCGCGACGCTGCGGGGTGGTGATGAGCGCCAAGCATGTCGGCACCGCCCTCGGAGGCGCGCACCGGGACCCGTCCGCCGAGGGCAGCGCGTAGTCGAGAGCCGGTGCGTGGCAGCAGGCGGGTGGCGGCGGCGCGTGGCAGATCGGCGTTCCCCGCCGGTGCCGGGCGTACGCCAGGGAGGGTCAGCCGGCCGGTACGGTAGCGATCGCCTCGACCTCGACGAGTTGGTCGTCGTAGCCGAGCACCGCCACGCCGAGCAGCGTGCTCGGTGCGTCGTGGTCGCCGAAGGCGTCGCGTACCACCTCCCAGACCGCGACCAGGTCGGCCTGCTCGGACGACGCCACGTACACGGTGCTCTTGACCACGTCGGCGAGGGTGGCACCGGCGGCGCGTAGAGCGGTCTCCAGGTTGGTCATGACCTGCCGGGCCTGGGCCGGGTAGTCACCGGGGGCAACGGTCTTCCCGTCGGCGTCCAGTGGGCAGGCGCCCGCGGTGAAGACCAGGCGGGTGTCGGGTTCCACGGTGGCCAGGTAGGCGTAGGGGGCGGCGCTGAGGGTGGGCACGGGCAGCAATCGGACGGAACTGGACATGCACGGCAGGCTAGCCCGTGGGGCGAGCCGAGTACCACCTGGTTTCGATGTTAGGAAGGGACCCTTTCTATACACGAGGCGTTAATAAGGTGCCCTTCCTTACACCGCACCTCAGGCGGACTCGCGGATGATCAGCTCGGTGGGGAGGATCAGCGCCGGCTCGACGTCCTCCCCGGCGGCGAGGCGGAGCAGCAGCCGGGTGCCCTGCCGGCCGAGTTCGACTATCGGCTGCCGCACGGTGGTCAGCGGCGGGTCGGTGTAGGCGGCGGTCTCGATGTCGTCGAAGCCGATCACCGCCACGTCGTCCGGCACCCGCCGTCCCGCCTCGCGGAGCGTACGCATGGCGGCGTGCGCCATCAGGTCCGAGGCCGCGAAGACGGCGTCCAGGTCGGGGTGGTCGGCGAGCAGTTCCCGCATGGCCGCCGCCCCGGATTCGCGGGTGAAGTCGCCGACGGCCACCATCTCCGGTAGGCCGGCGGCGGTAACCGTCTCCCGGTAGCCGGTCAACCGCTCGATCCCGGCGACCATGTCCTGCGGACCGGCGATGGTGGCGATCCGGCGACGGCCCCCGTCGATCAGGTGCCGTACCGCGCGGGTGACGCCGGCCACCTGGTCGACGTCGACGTAGGGGATGTCCGCCCCGTCGAGGGGGCGACCGCTGCACACCACCGGGATGCCGAGCGCGGCCAGCTTGGCGGGGAGCGGGTCGGCGCCGTGCAGTGAGGCGAACAGCACCCCGTCGACGTGCCGGCCGGTGGTGTACCGCTCGACCCGCTCGTGACCGGCCGGTGAGCCGGCCAGCATCAGCACGAGCTGCTTGTCGGCGGCCTCCAACTCCTGCGCGGCGCCCCGGATGATGCCCGGGAACACCTGGTCGTCGGAGAAGACGCGGGTGGCCTCCTCGGGCATGACCAGGGCGATCGAGTCGGTGCGTTGGGTGACGAGGGTGCGGGCGGCCAGGTTCGGCACGTACCCCAGCTCGGCCACCGCCTGGCGGACCGCCTCCTGGATCGGCTCGGCGACCGTGGTCGAGCCGTTGACCACGCGGGAGACGGTGGCCCGGGACACCCCGGCCCGTCGCGCCACCGCCTCCAGAGTGGGCCGCTGCGCCCCCGTCATAGGAGTTACCACCATCTCGTCACAGCCCGTTCCGGGAGATCACCTCCTGGTACCACCGGGCACTCGACTTCGGTGTACGCCGCTGGGTGAGGTAGTCGACGTGCACGATGCCGAACCGCTTCCGGTACCCCTCGGCCCACTCGAAGTTGTCCAGCAATGACCATACGAGATAGCCGCGCAGGTCCACGCCCCGGGCGATGGCCTCGTGTGCGGCGCGCAGGTGGCCGTCGAGGTAGGCGATCCGGTCCGAGTCCTGGAGCGGGCTGGTCGGGTCGGCGGTCCTGTCCGGAAAAGCCGCGCCGTTCTCGGTGATCAGCAACGGCACCCCGGGGTGGTCGGTGGCGATCCGCTCCAGCAGCCGGGTCAACCCGGCTGGTTCGATCATCCACCCCATGTCGGTCAGCGGACCGACCGCCGGCAGGAACTCCACCGCACCCTCGGTGCCCGGGTACGCGCCACCGCCCCCGCCACCGTCCGGACGGCCAGCGACGTAGGTGGGCGAGTAGTAGTTGATGCCGAGCAGGTCGATCGGTGCCGCGATGATCTTCTCGTCGCCGTCCCGGACGAAGGTCGGCTCGACCAGCCGCGCCACGTGCTCGCGGACGTCGTCCGGGTACCCGCCGACCAGCAGCGGATCGAGGAAGATCCGGTTGTGCAGGCCGTCGACCAGGCGTACGGCGGCGGCGTCGGCCGCGCTGTCCGCGTCGGCGGGCTGCACGTCGGCGGGATTGAGCGTGATGCCGACCCGGGCCGCACCACCGGTCCGCAGGGCCTGGGTAGCCAGGCCGTGCGCGAGCAGCAGATGGTGTACGGCGGAGAACGCCGCCCCCGCATCCTGCACCCCGGGCGCGTGCACCCCGTTGCCGTATCCGAGGTACGCCGAGCACCACGGCTCGTTGAGCGTCGTCCAGGTGTCGATCCGGTCGCCGAGCCGGGTGTGCACGGCACTGGCGTAGGTGGCGAAGTGCTCGGCCGTGTCCCGGTCGGTCCAGCCGCCCCGGTCCTGCAACGTCTGCGGCAGGTCCCAGTGGTAGAGCGTGACGATCGGGTCGATGCCCCGACCGAGCAGCGCGTCGGTCAGCCGGTCGTAGAAGTCCAGGCCGCGCGGGTTGACCGGCCCGCTGCCGTCGGGCTGGATGCGGGGCCAGGACACCGAGAAGCGGTACGCCTGGAGGCCCAGCTCCGCCATCATCGCCACGTCGTCGGCGTACCGGTGGTAGTGGTCGCAGGCGACGTCGCCGGTGTGCCCGGCGTGGACCTTGCCGGGCGTACGGCTGAACGTGTCCCAGATCGAGTCGCCGCGCCCATCGTCGCGGGCCGCTCCCTCGATCTGGTACGCCGCCGTGGCCGCACCCCACAGAAAGTTCTCCGGAAAACTCAGTCCAGTCACGCCTTCACCGCACCTTCCATGATCCCGCCGATGATCTGGCGGCCGAACAGGACGAACACCAGCAGCAGGGGCAGCGTGGCGATGGCCGTACCGGTGAACACCTGGGACATGTCCTGGTAGTAGCCGTCGGACAGCGCCCGTAGCGACAACTGCACGGTCGGGTTCGCCGGGTCGTTGAGCACCGCGTACGGCCAGAGGAAATCGTTCCACGTGGTCATGAAGGTGAGCAGGCCGAGCACGGCGGCGGCCGGCCGCAGTGCCGGTACCACCACGTTCCAGTAGATCCGGGCGGTGCCGCATCCGTCCACCCGGGCCGCCTCGATCAGCTCGGTGCTGACCGCCTGGCCGGCGTACTGGCGCATCATGAACACGCCGAAACCGGTGACCAGGGCGGGCAGGATCACGGCGGGCAGCCGGTCGTTCAGGTTCAGCTTCGTCATCAGCATGTAGAGCGGGATGACGCCGAGCTGGGTGGGCACCATCATGGTGGCGATGATGACCATCAGCATCGCGTTGCGGCCCCGGAACCGCAGCTTGGCGAAGGCGAACCCGGCCAGGCTGCAGAAGAACACCACCGAGATGGTGACCGTGGTCGCCACGATCGCCGAGTTGATCAGGCCGGTCAGGAAGTAGGCGTCGGTGTTGTCGAACAGCCGGGCGATGTTGGCGCCGAGGTTGCCGCCGGGCGTCATCGGTGGCGGCAACTGCCCCATCGCGTCGCTGCTGCGGCTGGCCACCACGAACATCCAGTAGATCGGGAAGAGCGACATCACGGTGGCGGCGATCAGCGCGCAGTACGTGAGCGGGCTGGCCCGCCAGAGCCGGCTCATCGCGCCACCTCGCTTCGCTCGGCGTCGCGACGAGGCTTCAACGCGCTGAACCGAATGACTCGCTCGCTACGCTCGCTCATCGCGGGCCTCCCTTCCGCCCGCCGACGTTCGGGCGGGCACCGGCCCCGAGCCGGCGGATGATCAGTACGTTGATCGCCGCGACGATGGCGATCAGGGCGAACAGCAGCCACGCCACCGCCGAGCCGTACCCGAAGTTGTAGTAGGGCGCGAAGGCGTTCTCGAACATGTACATGGTGAGCGTCTGTGACTCGCGCATCGGACCGCCCCGGATCGCGTTGGTGCCGGAGTGGAACAGCCGGGGCTCGGTGAAGAGTTGGAGCCCGCCGATGGTGGAGATGATGACGCAGAAGATGATCGTGGGCTTGAGCAGTGGGACGGTGACCGCCCAGAACTGCCGGGCCCGGTTCGCGCCGTCGATGGCTGCCGCCTCGTACAGGTCGCGGGGGATGGCCTGCATGGCGGCCAGGAAGATCAGCGCGTTGTAGCCGGTCCACCGCCAGTCGACCATGGCGGAGATGGCCACCCAGGAGGCGAACCGGTCGGACTTCCACCCGATCGGGTCGACGCCCACCAGGTCGAGCATCCAGTTGACCATCCCGAACTCGCGGCCGAACAGCACCCCGAAGACGATCGCCACGGCGGCCGTGGAGGTGACGTTGGGGACCAGCACGGCCATCCGCCAGCCGGTGCGGAAGCGCAGGTGCCGGTTGAGCAGGTTGGCCAGCCAGAGTGCCAGCAGCAACTGCGGCACGGTGCTGATCACGAAGATGCCGAGGGTGTTCACCACCGAGTGCCAGAAGTCGCTGTCGACCAGCAGCCGGGTGTAGTTGTCCGCGCCGATGAAGGTGGGATTGCTGCCGAGCAGGTCCCAGTCGTGCAGCGAGACCCAGAAGGTGTACGCCAGCGGCCAGGCCCCGAAGATCGCGAAGATCACGAAGAACGGGGCGATGTAGAGGTAGGGCGAGTATTTCGCGTCGATCCGGCTCAGCCGGCCGGACCGTGGCGGGCGGGTGTCGCGCGGTGCCGGGGTGGCCGGCGGGTGCGCGTCGAGCTGCAACGCCATGACCCGTGACTCCTTTCCACGCCCCCGCCCCGCGCCGATCCAGGGCCGCCGCCGCGTCGTAGGTGGACGCGTCGGGTTCGCTGGATCGGCGGCGGGGTGGGGACCGTCGGGCCGGCTACTTGGCGGCGGCCTTCTTGGCGTTGGCGATCGCGTCCTGCCACCCCTGCTCGGGATTGCGCTGTCCCAGCTCGACGGTGCGGACGGCGTTCTCGACCTCGGTGCGTACGGCCTGGTTCTTCGGGCCCATGTAGACCGGCTTGAGGGTCTTGGCACCCTCACCGAAGATCCGGCCGACCGGCGCGCCGGAGAAGTACGCGTTGGTGGCCTCGGTGATGGCCGGGTCCTCCAGCGCCTGCGGCGACGACGGCAGCGGGCCCTTGGCCTTGAAGGCACCGATGTGGCCCTCGGTGCTGGTCAGGAACTTGGCCAGCTTGATCGCTTCTTCCTGGTTCTTGCTCTGGCGCGGCACGGCCAGGTGCGAGCCGCCCCAGTTGCCGCCGTCACCGGGCACCCGGGCGATGTCCCACTTGCCGTTGGCCTCCGGCCCGGCGTTGCCCTCGATCACCCCGGTCATCCAGGCCGGGCAGGCGATGGTGGCGAACTTGGACTGTTTGAAGGCCGAGACCCACTCGTCCGACCAGGAGCCGTACTTGCCGGACAGGCCGGCGTTGACGATGGCCATGGTGGTGTCCCAGGCCTGCTTCACCGCCGGGTTGCTGTCCACCACGAGGTTGTCGCTGGTGTCGTAGTAGTGGTAGCCCTGCGCGTTACCGGCGGTCTGGAGCACGATGGTGTTGAATGTGTTGGTGGCCGCGTCCAGGAACGAGGCGCCGGTGTTCGCCGCCTTGAACTTCTCGCCGGTGGCGATGTAGTCCTGCCAGGTCGGCCAGAGCTTGGAGACCTCTTCGCGGTCGGTGGGCAGCCCGGCCTTGGCGAACAGGTCGCTGCGGTAGCACATGGCCATGCCGCCGACGTCGGTGCCGAGACCGATCAGCTTCTGGCCGTCGGCGGTGAGCCCCTGGTTCCACTTCCACTCCAGGAAGTTGCCCTTGAGGTCGGCGGCGCCGTGGTCGAGCAGGTTGACGAAGTTGTCCGGGTTGGCCTTGTACTCGACCATCAGACCCTCTTCGATGGCGACCACGTCACCGGCGCCCTTGCCCGCCGCGAGCCACTGGGTCAGCTTCGGCGAGTACTCGTCGAGGTTGCCGCCGGTGCCCCGTTCGACGATCTTCACGCCGGGGTTGGCGTCCATGTACTGCTTGTAGAGGTCCTCGTAGCCGAACTGTCCGAAGACGTCGACGGTGAGGGTTATCGTGCCGTCCTCGGCGTCGTCGCCGCCACCGCAGCCGCTGGTGACGAGCAACGTGCCGACGGCGGCCAGGGCGACCGCGGCGAGGCGGTGGCGCGGGAAGGTGCCCATGGTCTGGTGACCCCTCTCAGGTCGGGGTGGTGGTGGACAAAGGCCCAGAGAGCGCTCTCACGAAGCTTGCGGTTCACTCCCGGCCGGTGTCAAGAGAGCGCTCTCTCGGTGAGGTCACAGAATGGCCACGGGCGGCCCTCCCGATCGGGAGAGCCGCCCGTGGCGATGCGGTGTCCGGGCCGTCGGTCGAGGCGGACCGCCGACGTGGATTCAGCCGGTCGTCCGAACCCCGTCCAGCAGGGCGCGGTCACCGGCCACGGTCAGGGTGTCGAAGCTGACCCGTCCCCAGAGCGCCAGCAGCAGGTCGCTCGCGGTGCCGGTGACGTGCACCCGGGCGTGGTGATCGTCGTGGTCGAGGATGGTGCCGGTGTCGAGCAGCGCCACCCCCTCGCCGCGCAGCCGCAGGTACCACTCCTGGGCGGCGTCGCTCGCGCTCAACCGGACCACCCCGCGCCACTGCCCGGTCGCCGCCCGCCGACCCGCCGGCAGCCAAGTGTCCAGGACCTCGCTCACCCCGTCGGCCGCGAGCTTGGCCTCGACCGGTTCACCGGCGGCGATGGCGAGCTGGGCGTCCCAGCGGTGCACCGCCGTCTCGTGGGCCATCCGGCGCGGCCAGAATCCCGCCCGCTTCGGCTGCGGCGCCCAGTTCCACGCCGGAGCCTCCGGGTCGAGCGTGTCGAAGAGGGCCATCAGCTCGTCGTACGCCTCCTGCCACTGCGCCACGACGGTCGAACCCGGCACCGGCTCGACCGGCTGCGCCCGGTGCGGCGGAGCGGTCGTCTCGCCCGAACCCGCGACCGCGCGAACCCAGCGGTAGACACCGGCGAGATGCAGGGCCAGGTCGGTGACCGTCCAGCCGGGGCGGGAGAGCACGGGTGTCTCGGGAGGGGCTTCGGCCACCGCGGCGGCGAACGCCGGACCCTCCGCCCGAAGCGCGCCGATCCAGAAGTCCTTGCTGCCCTGCATTCTGCTCATCGCCATCCTCCCGGGGGGTGACCCGGCCACCAATGGGTGCCGCGGCTACCCACCAGCCTAGGGTGAAAGGCGTGTCCGACGCCTACGCCCAGCCGACAGCCGCCGCTGAACCCACCAGCATCGGCGATCTAGCGCAATACACCACATTACGCCTGGGTGGCCCGGCTCGCCGGATCGTCACCGCCACCACCGCCGACGAGATCGTCGTCCGGGTACGCGAGGCACAGGACGACGTTCTCCTGCTCGCGGGCGGTAGCAACGTGGTGATCGGCGACGCCGGATTCCCCGGCACCGTGGTCCTCATCCGGTCCCGGGGCCTGCGCGTGCTCGCCGAGGACGAGACGAGCGTCACCGTACGGGTCGAGGCCGGCGAACCGTGGGACGACCTGGTCGCCGCGACCGTGGCCAACGGCTGGTCCGGGTTGGAGTGCCTGTCCGGCATCCCCGGCTCGACCGGGGCGACCCCGATCCAGAACGTCGGAGCGTACGGGCAGGAGGTCGCCGACACCATCGTCGGCGTGCAGGTCTACGACCGCGTCACCGGGGAGGTGACGAACGTGCCCACGGTGGACTGTGGCTTCGCCTACCGGGCCAGCGTCTTCAAGTACAGCGAACGGCTGGTGGTGCTCTCGGTCGACTTCCGGCTGGCCCGGTCGCCGCTGTCCGGCCCGGTGCGGTACGCGGAGCTGGCCCGGACGCTCGGCGTGTCCGTCGGTGACCGGGTGCCGGCGGACCAGGCGCGCGCCACCGTGCTGCGACTGCGCGCCGGCAAGGGGATGGTGCTGGACCCGACCGACCCGGACACCCGCTCGGTCGGCTCGTTCTTCACCAACCCGGTGCTGGACACCGCCGGCTACGAACTGCTGCGGCAGCGGGCCGCCGACATCGGGGAGCCGCCGGCCTGGCCGGGCGTCGGGGACCGGGTCAAGGTCAGCGCGGCCTGGCTGATCGACAAGGCGGGCTTCGGCAAGGGCCACCCCGGACTCGAGGGCGTGGCCATCTCCAGCAAGCACACGCTGGCTCTGACCAACCGCACCGGCACCGCCAGCACCGACGCCCTGATCACCCTGGCCCGCGAGATCCGCGACACCGTCCAGGCCCGCTTCGCGGTGGCCCTGCACCCCGAACCGGTCCTTGTCAACTGCACCATCTGACCCGGGTGGCGCCGGCCCGCCCGCGGCGCACGGCCCGCACGGGGCGGGCTGGGTGTTAGGAAGGGACCCTTTTAGTACGCGAGGCGTTAGTAGGGGGCCCTTCCTTACAGGTCTGAGCGTGCGACGGCGGGCCAGGGAAGCGTCAACTGCCCCTCACGCCACTGACGCGGACGGCGTAGCACCGGCCAGCCCTGGGCGCGGATCGCGGACACCGCGTGCAGCCAGCGTTGGCGGGGGCCGAACGTGGCGTAGCCGGCGGCGGCCTGCCAGGCGTCGTCGAGGGCTCGGATCAGGTCGTGGATCGGTTCGCCCGGCACGTTCCGGTGGATCAGCGCCTTGGGCAGCCGTTCGGCCAGCTCGGCCGGACTCTCCAGGGTGGTCAGCCGGGCGGCCAGAGTCAGCGTACGCGGGCCGCTGGCGTCGAGCAGGATCCAGCCGCCGAGCCGGCCCAACTCGTCACAGGTGCCCTCCACCAGCAACCCGCCCGGGGCCAGTCCGGCGCGCATGGTGGCCCAGGCGTCGGCCACCTCGCTCTCGTCGTACTGCCGGAGCACGTTGAAGGCGCGGACCACGGTCGGCCGGTGCCCGGCCAGCTCGAAACCGCCCCGGGCGAAGGTGAGCCCGGGCGGGTCGGCGGCCGGCTGTGCGGCGGCGACGCGTACCGGATCGATCTCCAGCCCCACCACCCGCACGTCGGCGCGGACCCGCACGGCCAGCCGGGCGCGCAGCTCCACCGCCGTCACCGGGGTGGCGCCGTAGCCGAGGTCGACCACCAGCGGATCCGGCGCGGCCCGCAGCGTGTCCGCGCAGTTCTCCGCCACCCAGTTGTCCACCCGACGGAGCCGGTTGGGATTGGTGGTGCCCCGGGTCACCACGCCGAGTGGCCGGGACCTCCGCGTCGCCATCGTGCGAACCGGCTCAGCTCGCCCGGTACACCTTGTGCTGCGCGGCCTGCGCGAGCGGACGGACGACCAACCGGTCCACGTTGACGTGCTGCGGACGGGTCGCGCACCAGGCGATGCAGTCGGCGACATCCTCGGCGACCAGCGGCTCGGCGACACCCGCGTAGACGGACTCCGCGCGGTCGGCGTCGCCACCGAAGCGGATCAGCGAGAACTCGTCGGTCTTCACCATGCCCGGGTCGATCTCGATCACCCGGACCGGACGACCGCACAACTCCAGCCGGAGCGTGCCGGCCACGGCGGTCTGCGCGTGCTTGGCCGCGCTGTAGCCGCCCCCGCCCTCGTCCACGGTGAAACCCGCGGTCGACGAGACCACGACGATCGTGCCCGCGCCGGAGGACTCCAGTTCGGGCAGCAGCGCCTGGGTCACCCGCAGCGTGCCGAGCACGTTGACGTCGTACATCCACTGCCAGTCACCGATCGCGCCGGACTCCACCGGGTCCATCCCGCGCGCCCCACCCGCGTTGTTGACCAGCAGGGTCACCGGCCCGGGCACCTGGCGCGCGGCCCGGGCCAGGTCGGCCACCGACTCGTCCGAGGTGACGTCGCAGGCCACCGCGGTGGCGGCCCCACCGGCGGCGGCGATCTCCGCGACCAGGTCGGCCAACCGGCCGGTACGCCGTGAGGCGACCAGGACGTGGAAGCCCTCGCGGGCCAGCCGGCGGGCGGTGGCCGCGCCGATCCCGCTGGAGGCACCGGTGACGACGGCGACACGAGTCATCCGTCCATTCTCGCCCCTCACACTGCCGCCGTGACCGGCACCCTGGTGATGAGGTCGGTCACGCCGGGGCACCTGGACGACGTATTTCCGGCCACCGATCGGGAAGATGACATCCGGCGTGGAGGTTGACGCAGGAGCGCCGGTCGTGCGTGACGGCATCAACCGGAGCAAAGGGAGCGGACGTGGCGGAAATGCACACCGGTGTAGGACGTCAGCGCGGTGCTCTGCCGTGGCCCCGCCCCCGGCGGATCGCGACGCTCTCGGTGCACACCTCACCCCTGCACCAACCGGGCACCGGCGACGCGGGCGGCATGAACGTCTACATCCTGGAGGTCGCCCGGCGGCTCGCCGAGGCGGACGTGGCGGTCGAGATCTTCACCCGCGCCACCTCCGGTGACCTGCCCCCGGTGGTGGACGTCGCCCCCGGCGTTCAGGTACGGCACGTGATGGCCGGCCCGCTGGAGGGACTGACCAAGGAAGAACTGCCCGGCCAGCTCTGCGCCTTCACCGCCGGAGTGCTACGCGCCGAGGCGGCCCGCCCACCGGGCCACTACGACCTGATCCACTCCCACTACTGGCTCTCCGGCCAGGTCGGCTGGCTGGCCAAGGACCGCTGGGGCGTTCCGCTGGTGCACACCGCGCACACCCTGGCCAAGGTGAAGAACGTACGGCTCGCCGCCGGTGACCGGCCGGAACCCAAGGCCCGGGTGATCGGTGAGGAGCAGGTGATCGCCGAGGCCGACCGGCTGGTGGCGAACACCCAGGTCGAGGCACGGGACCTGATCGACCGGTACGACGCCGACCCGGCCCGGGTCGCGGTGGTCGAACCCGGCGTGGACCTCGACCGGTTCCGCCCCGTGACCGGCGACCGGCAGGCCGCCACCGTCGCCGCCCGTACCCGGCTCGGCCTGCCCGTTCGAGGTCACCTGGTCGCCTTCGTCGGCCGGATCCAGCCGCTGAAGGCCCCGGACGTGCTGATCCGGGCGATCGCGGCGCTGCGTGACCGGGACCCGGCCCTGGCCGAGGAGGTGGCAGTGGTGATCTGCGGCGGTCCCAGCGGCAGCGGACTGGACCGGCCCACCGCGCTCATCGAACTGGCCGCCACGCTCGGCGTCACCGACCGGGTGCACTTCCTGCCACCGCGCACCGGCGCCGAGCTGCCCCTGCTCTACCAGGCGGCCGATCTGGTCGCGGTGCCGTCGTACAACGAGAGCTTCGGGCTGGTCGCGTTGGAGGCCCAGGCGTGCGGTACGCCCGTCGTGGCCGCCGCCGTCGGCGGCCTGGTCACCGCCGTACGCGACCAGGTCAGCGGCGTACTGGTCGAGGGCCACGACCCCGTCGACTGGGCGCGTACGCTCGGTCGCCTGCTGCCCGACCGGGCCCGCCGGGCCGAGCTGTCCGTGGCGGCGGCCCGACACGCCCGCAACTTCTCCTGGCACCGCACCGCCGCCAGCCTGCTGACTGTCTACGGCGAGGCGATCGCCGCCCACCGCGCCCGCCTCACCGCCGAACTGACCGCCTCCCGATCCTGGTAGCGGTGTGCCCGTACGTAGGGGTGTCGTGTAAGGAAGGGTCCCCTGCTAACGCCTCGTGTATAGGAAGGGTCCCTTCCTAACACCGCAGCCCAGCCGCCGAGCGCACGCAGCCGGCCGTAGAGTTGATCCGATGAGTGACCTTGGGGCCCTGATCGAGTCGGTCTGCGCCGAGCGGGAGCTGGACTGGGAGTCAACCGGCCCGGGGGCGTACGCGGTGACCCTCCCCGGCACCCACAAGCTCAAGACGATCTGCAACCTGATCGTCGGCGAGCACGCGCTGCGGGTCGAGGCGTTCGTGATGCGCCAGCCGGACGAGCGGCGCGAGGAGCTGTGGGCCTGGCTGTTGCAGCGCAACGCCCGGATGTACGCGGTGTCGTTCTCCGTCGACGCGGTCGGCGACGTCTATCTGACCGGCCGGGTGAATCCCGCCGGGGTCGACGCCGACGAACTCGACCGGCTGCTCGGGGCGGTCCTCACCTACGCCGACGAGTCGTTCGACACGATGTTGGAGATCGGCTTCGGCAGCTCGATCCGGCGGGAGTGGGAGTGGCGCGTCAAGCGGGGTGAATCCACCGCGAACCTCGCGGCCTTCGCGCACCTGTTCGAGCCGTCTCCGCAGCAGCAGGGTGAGACGTCGGGCGCCAACGGGGATTCGGATCGTTCCTGACGGGTAAGCCGCCGCACCGCGCGGTGCGGCTTCGGGACCCGCCGCGCCGAGACCGAGTGTCGAGGAGCGTGAGCGTCCATGGCTCAGCGAAGCAGCTCGGGTCGCGGCGGGACCGCGACCAGCACCACACGACGGAGCGGCAGCATCGCCCGGATGTCGGAGTCGGAGATCTCGCAGATGCGGGCGGACGACATCCGGGGCCAGCTGCGGCGGTACGGCGTCTCGGGCATCTCCGCCCTGCGCAAGCCGGAACTGGTGAAGACGCTGGCAAGGACCCTGCGGTCGGGTGGCGCCGCGCGTCGCAGCAGCGGCCCCGCCGGTCGGGCCAAGGCCACGAAGGCGTCCGGAACGCGGCGAGCCGCGTCGGCGCGGACCGCTCCGGGGCGGGCGAAGGCAACGCCCGCGAAGCGCGCGGCACCGGCCCGGAAGGCGACGACCGCCGCCACCCGCAAGTCGACCGCCGCCCGCAAGACCACCACTGCGGCTCGCAAGACCATCCCGGCCCGGAAGAGCGCCACCACTGCGGCCCGGAAGACGACCACTGCGGCTCGCAAGACCACTACAGCTCGCAAGACCACCACTGCGGCCGGGAAGACGACCACGGCCCGGAAGACCACGTCGGGTCCGGCCCGGAAGGCGACCGGCGCGGCGCGCAAGACGACTCCGGCCCGTACGACGGCCCCGGCCCGCAAGACCACGACGGCGCGCAAGACGACGACGGCTCGTAAGACCACGTCGGGTCGGGGCGGGGT
This sequence comes from Micromonospora craniellae, assembly GCF_014764405.1. Lineage (NCBI taxonomy): Bacteria > Bacillati > Actinomycetota > Actinomycetes > Micromonosporales > Micromonosporaceae > Micromonospora > Micromonospora craniellae. The sequence goes on from NZ_CP061725.1 coordinate 4,073,959, forward strand.
GGCGAAGGCGGCGCCGTCGCGGGGCGGTGCGGTGCGTACCGGTAGGGCGACCGCGCGGTCGACCCGGTCGTCGCAGGTCATCGCCTCGCTTCAGGATCGGCCGGAGCGTCCCGGTCGCAGCCTGGTCACCACCAACCACGACGTGATCCAGCGGTGGGCCCGGGCACGGGGTGCGAAGCCGGCGACGATCAGCGGCACCGAGCGGGACGGCCGGGCCGGCGTGCTGACGTTCAACATCCCGGGTTACCGGGAGAGCAGCCGGATCCGCGAGATCACCTGGGAGGAGTGGTTCCACACCTTCGATCTGCGGCGGTTGAACCTGATCTTCCAGGAGCAGATGCGGGACGGCCGGCAGAGCAACTTCTTCCGCACGGAGTCACCCGATCGGGAGGACGGCTGAGGTTTGCGGGAATTGCCGACGGGTACCCGCTGTTGGCGCCAAGTAGGGGCAAACGCGCAGCTCCGGGGACTGGAACCGCGTGTTGTGACGGGTAAGACAGCCGTTCGGGTTGAATAGCCCCCGCTGGCCGAACTAACTTTATTGCACCGCGCCACGCTCGGAACCGTTCGGGGGAGCGGCGGATCGATCAGGTCCGTGCACCGAGTGGGGTGTCGGGGGACGGGTGGATCAACACCGTTGGGGGACGGTGCCCCACCTGTTTGGACCGGCGGCGCGAGCGGGCGTCGCTTACGGGGGTGAGTGCCGCCCGCCGCCGCCGGTCGTACGACGCGAGTGCCCGGTACGCCCCGCGTACCGGGCACCACGCGTATCAGGATCAGCTCCGGGTGGTCGCCACCGGCTCGGCCGCCTGCGGTGCCGCCGGCTGCGGTGCGGTCGACTGGATCGTCACCACGGGGGCGGCGCCGGCGGTACGCAGCGCCAGCGCGCGCCGCTCCCGGGCCGGCCCGGAGACCAGGTGACCCACCGCCATCACCGCGCCGATGGCGGCGCAGCCCAGCCAGAGGGCCGCGTTGCCGGCCTGCTCCCGGACCAAGCCGCCGAGGATCGGCGCGATCGCCCCGGCGAGCTGCCAGGAGAGCGAGAAGACGCCCTGGTAGCGGCCACGGAGTTCACCGGGGGAGAGTTCGGCGATGAGGGTGGCGTTGGACGGCGAGTTGAGCATCTCGCCCAGCGTCCAGATCAGCACGGTGAGCCCGAAGAACCACGCCACGTCGGCGAACGCGGTGAGTCCGAAGCCGACGCCCATCACCACCGCCGACAGGGCGAGCACGTGCGAGCGGTTGCGGCCCCGGATCAGCCTGGGGACGAAGAGTTGGCCGGCGACGATGAGGACCCCGTTGAGCGCGATCACCGAGCCGTACGTGGCGGGGCTCAGGCCCGAGTCGGCCATCGCGATGGGCAGCATCGAGATGTGCTGGAGGAAGACCAGCGCGCCGAGCAGGTTCAGTGTCACGAAGCCCAGGTACACCCGGTCGGTCAGGATGGTGCGCAGCGCGCCGGTGGGCTTGCCGTCCCGGGGTATGCCGACGGTGACGGTGCGCGTCTCCTTAACCCGGATGAAGATGATCAATGCGGTGACCAGTGTGGTCGACGCGTTGACCACGAACAGCAGCAGGTAACCGGCCTGGGCGGCGAAGCCGGCCAGCACCGCCGCGCAGGCGAAGCCGAGGTTGATCGCCCAGTAGTTGAGCGAGAAGGCACGTAACCGGTCCCGCTCCGGCACGACGTCGATCATCATGGCGCCGAACGCCGGCCGGGCCGCCTCGGCGAAGAGGCCGAGCAGCAGCGCGCCCGCCGCGATGGTCCACAGGTCCCGGGCGAAGCCGAGGGCGAGCATCATGGTCGCCGCGCCGAGGTGGGCGGTGAGCAGGGTGGGTCGCCGTCCCCAGCGGTCGGTCAGCGTACCGCCGGCGGTGGTGCCGACCGCGCCGCCGACGCCCCACGCGCCGATCACCAGGCCCGCCTGGGAGGCCGAGAAGCCGCGTTCCTGGGTCAGGTAGATGGCCAGGAACACGAGGACGAACGAGCCGAGACGGTTGATCAGGGTCCCGGTCCAGAGGTACCAGAACGTCCTGGGTAGTCCTCCTGTGGTGTCCCGGAACCAGCCCCGTATCGCGCGCACCTCGGCGCCCTCCCCGTTTCGGTAATGACCAATGATCGAGATGACCCCTTGCAACTTAGATGTCGGCCGGAAGCCCGGTCACCCCGTTTTCCACGTGGTGGTCGTCACCACCCTTCCCGCGCGTCCGATCGCGGGTTGCGGCAGGATGATCCGCATGACAGCTAGCGAGGGACCCACCGTCGGGACGCTGGTCCTGCTGCGGCACGGCGAAAGCGACTGGAACGCCAAGAACCTCTTCACCGGCTGGGTCGACGTGGACCTGACCGCGAAGGGGGAGAACGAGGCGCGCCGCGGCGGCGAGCTGCTGCGTGAGCACGATCTGCTCCCCGACGTGGTGCACACGAGCGTGATGCGCCGCGCCATCCGTACCGCCGAGCTGGCGTTGAACGCCGCCGACCGGCACTGGATCGCGGTGCGCCGGTCGTGGCGGCTCAACGAGCGGCACTACGGCGCCCTTCAGGGCAAGAACAAGAAGCAGACCCTGGACGAGTACGGCGAGGAGCAGTTCATGCTCTGGCGCCGCTCGTACGACACCCCGCCGCCGCCGATCGCGGACGACGACGAGTGGTCGCAGGTCGGCGACCCGCGGTACGCGCTGCTGCCGACCGAGCTGATGCCGCGTACCGAGTGCCTCAAGGACGTCGTCGACCGGATGCTGCCGTACTGGTACGACTCGATCGTGCCGGACATCCTGGCCGGCCGGACGGTGCTGGTGGCGGCGCACGGCAACTCGCTGCGGGCGCTGGTCAAGCACCTGGACCAGATCAGCGACGAGGCGATCGCCAAGCTGAACATCCCGACCGGGATCCCGCTGCGCTACGACCTGGACCCGCATCTGCGCCCGCAGACGCTGGGCGGCACCTACCTCGACCCGGAGGCAGCCAAGGCCGCTGCCGCCGCAGTGGCCAACCAGGGTCGCTGACCGCACCCTGCCCGCCGGGCTTGGATGTTAGGAAGGGTCCCCTGCTATGCACGAGGCGTTAGCAGGGGACCCTTCCTTCGGTCTCAGGCGGGGGTCACGGGTTCGCCGGTGATCAGGTAGACCACGTGCTCACCGCTGTTCACCGCGTGGTCGGCGAACCGCTCGTAGAAGCGCCCGAGCAGGGTGGCGTCGATGGCGGTCTCCACGCCGTACGGCCAGTCCTCGCCGAGCAGCACCCCGAACAGGCCCTTGTGCAGCTCGTCCATCGCGTCGTCGTCGCTGTCCAGCTCGGCGGCGACGGTGGCGTCGGGGCGCGCCAGTACGGAGGCGATCTTCTCGGCCATCCGGTCGGCGATGCCGGCCATGTCGGTGAAGACCGGCCGCAGCTCCGCCGGCACGGCCGGCGACGGGTGCCGGCGCAGCGCGGTCTTGGCGACGTGGTCGGCCAGGTCGCCCATCCGTTCCAGGTCGGCGGCGACGTGCAGCGCGGTGATCATGGCGCGCAGGTCGGAGGCGACCGGTGCCTGGCGGGCCAGCAGGTCACAGACCCGCTCCTCCACCTGCCGGTAGAGCGCGTCGATCCCGGCGTCGCCCGCGATCACCGATTCGGCCGCCTGCCGGTCGGCGGTGAGCAGGGCCCGGGTCGCCTGGCGCAGCGCCGCCCGTACCCCCTCGGCCATCTCCACCAGCATCTGGCTGACCGTGTCGAGATCGGCCCGGAACTCGTCGCGCATACTCACGTCCTGTCGGTCGGCGCCGGCACGTGCCGGCGAAGGTTCGTGCAGGTACGCCGCCCAAGCTAGGAGCACCGGGAGGACCTCCAGGTGAACGCCGGTGAACTGAGCCGGACGCACAGGTGAACTTTCCCGAAAGTGAGAGTGCTTCGTCCCGTTCCGTACGGTAGCCGGGTTAACAATGACCCTACGATCGCCGGGTGACGTGGGCGGTGACGGTGGGAGTGGCCTCGGCCCTGGTGGTCGGCGTGGTCGCCGGACTGTTGCTGTCCCGGTTCGTCCCGGCGGCGCGCCGGCCGGCGGGCTCCGCCGGGAGTGGGTGGGCCGGTCTCCGGCTCGGTAGGGGGAGGCACACGATCGCCGACGAGGTGCAGGTCGGGCTCGGCCGCCGCGCGATCGACTCGCTGCGCGCCGGAGTGGTGGTGCTCGACCCCGAGGACGTGCCCGTACTCGTCAATCCGGCGGCCCGGGCGCTGGGCCTGCTGCGTACCGGTGGCCGACCGGGTTCGATCATCGCCCATCCGCTGGTCCGTACGCTGGCCGGGCAGGTGCGCCGCACCGGCGTCCGCCGCGAGATCGAGCTGGACCTGCCCCGGGGGCGCGACAACGCCGGGGACAACCCGCTCGGCGTGCACCTGCGGGCGATGGGCCTGGGCAGCGGCTACGTCGCCGTGGAGGCGGCCGACGTGACCGAGTCGCACCGGCTGGCCCGGGTACGACGGGACTTCGTGGCCAACGTCAGCCACGAGCTGAAGACCCCGATCGGCGCGCTGCAACTGCTCGCCGAGGCGCTGCTCGACGCCACCGAACCGGCCGGCGGGGATCGACCGGAACTCTCTGAGGACATGATGGCCGCCCGGCGGTTCGCCGAGCGGATCCAGCACGAGTCGACCCGGCTGGGGCGGCTGGTGCAGGAACTGCTAAAGCTGACCCGTCTCCAGGGCGCCGAGCCGCAGCCGGCGCCGGCGCCGGTGGCGGTGGACTGGGTGATCTCCGAGGTGGTGGACCGGACCCGGACCACGGCGGCCGCCCGCCGGATCCAGGTGATGGCCGACTCCGGCCGAGGGCTGACCGTGTACGGCAGCGACAGCCAACTGGCCACGGCGGTGGCGAACCTGGTCGAGAACGCCGTGAACTACTCGGGCGAGGACACCACGGTACGGATCACCACGCGGACCACCGACGACCACGTCGAGATCGCCGTGGCGGACCAGGGCATCGGTATCGCGCCCACCGACGTGGACCGGATCTTCGAGCGGTTCTACCGGGCCGACCAGGCCCGGTCCCGTTCCACCGGCGGCACCGGCCTGGGGCTGGCCATCGTCAAACACATCGCGAGCAACCATGGCGGCCGGGTGGACGTGTCGAGCACTCTTGGTGGTGGGTCGACGTTCACCCTCCGGCTGCCGGCCCGACCGCCGGACGATCTGCTGGCGACACTGCCGGCTGCTGGGATCGAGGCCGGCCCGGCCGACCTTCGGCAGGTCTGACCACATGAGGATCAGGCCGGGCGCCGCCCGGTCCGACCCGGATCGAAAGGAAACACCGTTGAGCCGCGTACTGGTGGTCGAGGACGAGGAGTCCTTCTCCGACGCCCTGTCGTACATGCTGCGCAAGGAGGGGTTCGAGGTCTGGGTGGCCGCCACGGGCACGTCGGCGCTGACCGAGTTCGACCGGACCGGGGCCGACATCGTCCTGCTCGACCTGATGCTGCCGGAGATGTCCGGTACCGAGGTCTGCCGGCAGCTCCGGCAGCGTTCACACGTACCGATCATCATGGTCACCGCGCGGGACAGCGAGATCGACAAGGTGGTCGGCCTGGAGATCGGCGCCGACGACTACGTCACCAAGCCGTACTCGCCCCGGGAACTGGTCGCCCGGATCCGGGCCGTGCTGCGCCGGCAGAGCCCCGAGACGGCCGAGTCGGGCATGCCGTCCCTGGCCGCCGGCCCGGTGCGGATGGACATCGAACGGCACGTGGTGACCGTCGACGGGGGCGCGGTGCAGTTGCCGCTCAAGGAATTCGAGCTGCTCGAACTGCTGCTGCGCAACGCCGGCCGGGTCCTCACCCGGGGGCAGTTGATCGACCGCGTCTGGGGTGCCGACTACGTGGGTGACACCAAGACGCTGGACGTGCACGTCAAGCGCCTGCGTTCCAAGATCGAGCCGGAGCCGTCCACCCCGCGCCACATCGTGACCGTGCGCGGTCTGGGCTACAAGTTCGAGCCGTGATCCGCCGGAGCGCGACCGCCGGTCAGGCCGGGTCGGCCGGGTGCGGGGCGACCAGCCCCTGCCGGATCCGCGCCGCGCACAGCTCGGCCAGCCGGGCGTACGCGGCCGCACCGACCAGCGCGGTCAGCTCCGGGCCGTAGGAGAGGTACATCGGTTCGCTGCCGACGTGCGCGTCGGTGGAGGACGTGCACCACCAGTCGAGGTCGTGCCCGCCCGCGCCCCAGCCCCGCCGGTCGAACTCGGCCAGCGTGGAGACCAGCACCTTGGTGTTGTCCGGCCGCTTGGCCCACTCCTGGTCCCGGCGGACCGGTAACTGCCAGCAGACGTCCGGCTTGTACTCCAGCGGGTGCACCCCGTCGCGTAGCGCCTGGGCGTGCAGCGCGCATCCGCCGCCGCCCGGGAAACCGGCGTCGTTGAGGAAGACGCACGGCGCGTCCGGCCCCTGGGTGGCGGTACGCCGCGCCGGCTTCTTGCCGTCCACGGTGTCGTTCTCGGTCCAGTTCTTGGTGCCGCGTCGGTAGTGCTGCCAGCTCTGCGGGGTCAGCCGCTTCACCGCGCCGCGTACCCGCTTCTCGTCGTCGGAGTCGGTGAAGAACGCGCCGTGCGAGCAGCAGCCGTCGGCGGAGCGGCCGGCGACGATGCCGTGACAGCCCCGCCCGAAGATGCAGGTCCACCGGGACAGCAGCCAGGTGAGGTCGGCCCGGATCAGGTGCCGCTCGTCGGCCGGGTCGACGAACTCGATCCACTCCCGAGGGAAGTCCAGCGGCACCTCACGGCTGCGCGGGTCCGCCGGGTCGTCCACCAGCACGCGGAGTTCGATCTGTCCTGTCACCAGGCCCAGCGTACGCGTGGTGCGCGGGGAAGGTCGGTGAGTGCCGCGAACCGGTTTGCCCCTAGGGTTCTCCCATGCGACTGGGTGTCCTCGATGTCGGTTCGAACACGGTTCATCTGCTGGTGGTGGACGCCCATCGCGGGGCGCACCCGTGGCCGGCGCACTCGGAGAAGGTGGTGCTGCGGCTCGCCGAGCAGATCGGCGCGGACGGCGCGCTCCGCGAAACGGGTGCCGACGCCCTGGTCGAGGCGGTCGGCGCGGCTCGTGCCTCGGCCGCCGCCCTGGGCGTGGACGAGCTGCTCGCCTTCGCCACCTCGGCGGTCCGCGAGGCCACCAACGCCGCCGAGGTGCTGGCCCGGGTCGGGGACGCCACCGGCGTACGCCTGGAGGTGCTTCCCGGCGCGGACGAGGCGCGGATGACGTTCCTCGCGGTGCGGCGGTGGTTCGGCTGGTCCGCGGGTCGGCTGCTGGTGCTGGACATCGGCGGCGGCTCCCTGGAGATCGCGGCCGGCATCGACGAGGACCCCGACCTGGCCGTCTCGCTGCCGCTGGGGGCCGGCCGGCTGACCCGGGACCGGCTCGGCGTGGACCCGCAGAGCGACCGGCCGCCCGCGCCGGAGACGGTGGACGAGCTGCGTGAGTACGTCGACGGCCTGCTGGCGCCGGTGGCCGAGCGGATGACCGGGGTGAGCTGGGACCGTTCGGTGGCCACCTCCAAGACGTTCCGCACCCTGGCCCGGCTCGCCGGCGCCGCGCCCAGTGGCGCCGGGCTCTGGGCCAAGCGCCGACTGACCCGGTCCGGGCTGCGGCAGGTGCTCGGCTTCATCCGGCACATCCCGCCGGCCCAGCTCGTCGAGTTGGAGGGGGTGAGTGCGGGGCGGTCGCACCAGCTCCTGGCCGGTGCCGTGGTGGCCGAGGCGGTCATGCGCCGGCTCGGCGTCGACTCGCTGGACATCTGCCCCTGGGCGCTGCGGGAGGGCGTGATCCTGGACCGGCTGGATCGGCTCGGGCCGGTGTGAGACCGGGCGCGAGACCGGTTGTCCGTAAAATCCGATTCACGGATTTTCGTCTTATTGGTGTCATGGCCGGCGGCTACCCTCGATGGTGTGACTTCCCGCGTCCCGGTGCTCCTGTCCAGTTCCTCGGTCTTCCCAGAGCGGACCGCCGCGGCGTTCCAGCTGGCCGCGGCGCTGGGCTACGACGGGATCGAGGTGATGGTCTGGACCGATGCCGTCAGCCAGGACGCCGGTGCGCTGCGCGGGCTGTCCGACCACTACGGCGTACCGGTGCTCAGCGTGCACGCCCCCTGCCTGCTGGTGACCCAGCGGGTGTGGAGCACCGACCCGTGGGAGCGGCTGCGCCGGGCGGCGGTGCTGGCCGAGACGCTCCAGGCGCCGACCGTCGTGGTGCACCCGCCGTTCACCTGGCAGCGGGACTACGCCCGGACCTTCACCGAGGGGCTGGACACGGTGGCCGACGAGTTCGGCGGGCTGCGGTTCGCGGTGGAGAACATGTACCCGGTGCGGATGGCCGGCCGGCAGTTCGTGCCGTACGCGCCGGGCTGGGACCCGACCGAGACGGGATACCGCTCGTACACGCTCGACCTGTCGCACTGCGCCGCCTCGCACATCGACGCGCTGGAGATGGCCGACCGGATGGGTGCCGGGCTGGCGCACGTGCACCTCGGTGACGGCACCGGTGAGGGACGGGACGAGCACCTGGTGCCCGGGCGCGGCACGCAGCCCTGCGCCGAGCTGCTGCGTTCGCTCGCCGGGCGGGGCTTCACCGGCTCGGTGGCGGTCGAGGTGACCACCCGGGGCGCGAAGAGTCGTCAGGTTCGCGAGGCGGACCTGCGGGAGGCGCTGGCCTTCGCCCGCCAGCACCTGAACACGCCGTCCCCGGTCGAGGCCTGACCAGCCCGCGTCCGGCGGTGCAGGTCAGGAGACCGACGTCAACGGGTCGCTCTGGGACGGCACGGCGGCCCGCTTACGGGCGCGGTGGGCGGCCACGTGCGAGCGGGTGGCGCAGCGTTCCGAGCAGAACCGGCGGCAGCAGTTCGACGAGGTGTCCAGGTAGACGTTGCCGCAGCGGTCGTCGGCGCAGACCCCGAACCGGGCGCTGCCGTACTCGCAGAGCCAGACCGACAGGCCCCAGACCGCGCCGGCCAGGTACTCCGAGCTGACCGAGGCGCCTCGGCTGGTCGCGTGCATGTGCCAGTCGCTGGAGTCGTGCCCCGAGATACGTGGTTGCACCGGGAAGATCTCCAGCAGCGAGTTCAGCTCGGCGACCGCCTGGCCGTCCCGCCCGGTGGTGCCGTACTCGAAGACGTCCCGCAACCGCTTCTGTGCGCGCCGGAAGGTGGCCAGATCCCGCTCCGCGACCTCGTCGCGCATCCACTCGTGGTCGTCGCAGAAGATGGCCCGCAGGTCGTCGAGGTCGTCCAAGCGGGCGTTGACGAGGTCAACTCCGGTCCGGGCGTACGCGTCGAAGTTCACACTCCAACGGTAGACGACTCATGCCGGACGTGGCGCGTCGATGTAGTGCGGGAGGAACCTGGCGTAACCATCGGTGATCAGGCTGGCGCTCTCCCGTAGCCCCGCCCCGGCCGATTCCCCGTCCACCACCCAAGCGCCCAGGACCAGGTGACTCCCGGCGAATTCGGGCAGTGGGCGGAACTCCTGGTAGCAGAACCCCTCGCTGCCGTACTCGCCCGGATTGGTGATCTCCTTACCCGGAGTGACGATCCGCACGGCAGCGCCCTCCCGGCCGAGCAGGGGCTTGGCGACGTACTCGGACATGCCGCGCGGCGAGTCCAGGTATGCCGGCAGCAGCAGCTCGTGCCCCGGGTGCAGCTCCCAGAGCACGGCCAGCAGCGCCTTGTTGGACAGCAGCAGCTTCCAGGCCGGCTCGATCCAGGTGGTCGGCGTACCCGGGTCCAGCGCCAGCGGCCCGTACGGCTCGGCCAGCATCCACTCCCACGGATAGAGCTTGAAGCAGGTGGTGACCGGCCGGTCGGCGGTGTCGACGAAGCGGCGGCCGTCCCAGCCGATCTCCTGGATGGGCAGCAGCTCCACGTCCAGCCCGGCCTGGCGGGCGGTCTCGGCCAGGTAGCCGGCGGTCATGTGGTCCTCGCCGCTCTCCTCCTCGTTCGACCAGACCACGTGCACCCGACGTTCGTGCAGGCCGGCGCCGATCTTCGCCCAGGCGCCCACCAGCCGCTCGTGCAGGCTGTTCCACTGGTCCAGCTCCGGGCGGGTGTGCTCCAGCCAGTACCACTGGATGATGCTCGCCTCGACCAGCGCGGTCGGGGTGTCCGCGTTGTACTCCAGCAGCTTCGGCGGCCAGCTGCCGTCGTACCAGAGGTCGAACCGGCCGTAGAGGGTCGGCGGCGTCTCCCGCAGCGATCGCGCCACCGCCTCGACGGCCCACTGCGGGATGCCGAACTCGGCGTACCGGTTGCAGGCCACCACGTGCTCGGCGGCGGCCACCGACATCCGGTGCAACTCCTCGGTGGCCTCCTCCAGGCGCAGCACCTCGTCCAGCTCGAAGGCGTACGCGGCGGTCTCGTCCCAGTACGACATCACCCCGCCGTCGGGCAGTTCGGTGTCGACGTACACCAGACCCTGCGCGCGGATCGTCGCGTCCCAGTCGGGCCGTGGGGTGATCTGCTCCCGGCGCACCCTCAGCCGCCGCAGGAGGCGAGATGGGTGCCGAAGCCGCCACGGTCGGGCACGGACGTGCTGACCGACTTCGGATTGCTCCGGTGCGCGGCGGTGTCCGCCGCGGGTGTCGGGACCCGCTTGGCCAGCGCGACTGTCTCGCCGCCCCCAGCGGGGCCCGAGGCGCAGTCGTCATCGTCGTCGTCGGAGGACATGTTGCAGCCGGAGAGGGCGAGCGCGAGGGCGGTGAGCGCGCCGAGCTGCACGGAGGCCGACCGGAGCCGGCGGCGGGGGCGGTTTTCCACGTCCATCGTTGTAACCGATGCACGCCACGCCCGCCGCTGCGGGGCCTGGTAAGGAAGAAGGGGCTCTTCCTTGCACATCGGGCGGAGCGCGCTGGCGGGTGGGGCGGGAGTTACGCTCGGCTCATGCTCCGATCCGTCATTCTCGCCGCCTCCCGGTCAACCCGGGTCGAGCGGCTCGTCGCGACGGCCCCGTTCTCCCGGGACGTCGTGCGCCGGTTCGTCGCCGGCGCCCGGACCGACGACGCGCTGCGCGTGACCCGTGCACTCGTCGGCGACGGTCTCGCGGTCACCCTCGACAATCTCGGTGAGGACACCGTCACCCCTGACCAGGCCAACGCCGTCCGGGACGAATACCTCACCCTGCTGCGGAGTCTTGCCGAGGCGGGCCTGACACCGGCCGCCGAGGTGAGCGTCAAGCTGTCCGCGCTCGGCCAGGCCTTCGACGAGCACCTCGCCTACGACAACGTGCGGGCGATCTGCACCGCCGCCGACGCCGCCGGCACCACGGTCACGCTGGACATGGAGGACCACACGACCACCGATTCGACTCTGGACGTCCTGGTCAAGCTGCGCAAGGACTTCCCGTCCACCGGGGCGGTGCTCCAGGCGTACCTGCGGCGGACCGAGTCGGACTGCCGCGAGCTGGCCTCGGCCGGGTCGCGGGTCCGGTTGTGCAAGGGTGCCTACAAGGAGCCGGAGTCGGTCGCGTACCAGTCGCCCCGCGAGGTGGACAAGTCATACGTCCGCTGCCTGAACATCCTGATGTCCGGCGACGGCTTTCCGATGCTGGCCACCCACGACCCGCGCCTGATCGCCATCGGCGAGGACCGGGCCCGCTGGTTCGACCGGGGGCCCGACGGCTTCGAGTTCCAGATGCTCTACGGCATCCGGCCGGAGGAGCAGGCCCGCCTGGTCGGTGAGGGTTACGCGGTCCGCACCTACGTCCCGTACGGCGACGACTGGTACGGCTACCTGATGCGGCGGCTCGCCGAGCGCCCTGCCAACCTGGCCTTCTTCGCCCGCGCCGTGGCCTCCCGGAAGTAACCGCCGCTCATCGGCCCCGGACCGTCGGCCGGCGATCCGGGGCTTTGCCTTGACAAGGAAAGCTAATGGCATTAGCTTTGTAGCTATGGCTGTTAGCTTTGTCGCGCGCGACGGCGGACGCGTCGCCTACGAGGTGCACGGGCAGGGGCCGCTTGTCGTCCTCTCGCACGGCATGGGGGAGAACCGCCACTCCTACCGCCACCTGGTCCCGCTGCTGGTGTCGGCGGGCTACCGGGTGGCGTCGGTCGACGTCCGGGGCCACGGCGACTCCAGCGTCGGCTGGCCGTCGTACGCCCCGGCCGAGGTCGGCACCGATCTGCTGGCGGTGGTCCGGGACCTCGGCGGTGGACCGGCCACCCTGGTCGGCAACTCGTCCAGCGGCGCGGCGGTCGTCTTCGCCGCGACCGAGGCACCCGACCTGGTCGAGGGCATCGTGCTGGTCGGCGCGTTCGTCGAGCAGCGCAAGCTCAACCCGTTCATGCGGCTGGCCCTCGGTGCGGTGCTGCGCAGTGCCCGCCTGTTCGGGCTGTTCCACCGGACTCTCTTTCCGGTCCACCGGCCCGACGACGACACGGAGTACCGCACGGCGATGGTGGCGGCGCTGCGCCGACCCGGCCGGATGGCGGCGGTACGCGGCCTGATCGTCCCGGTCGAGCCGTACTGGACAGCCGTCGCACCCAGGGTGCAGCAACCGGTGCTGGTGCTGATGGGCACGAAGGACCCGGACTTCGCCGACCCGGCCGCCGAGGCACGTGCCGCCCGACGACTCTTCCCGGTCGCCGAGGCCCGCATGATCAGCGAGGCCGGGCACTACCCGCACGCCGACCGGCCCGAGGCGATGGCCGGTGAGCTGGCCGAGTTCCTGGCGGTGATCGACCGTGCCTAGGGCCGGGCTGACCCCGCAGGTGGTGGTGCGCGAGGCGGCCCGGCTGGCCGACGAGGTCGGCCATCACAAGCTCACCCTCGCCGCGCTGGCCAACCGGCTCGGCGTCGCCCTGCCCAGCCTCTACAAGCACGTCAAGGGCGCCGACGCGCTCGCGCAGCAACTCTCCGCACTGGCCACCGCCGAGATCGCCGACGAGATGACCACGGCTGCCGCCGGTCGCAGCGGGGAGGATGCGTTGCGGGCCGTCGCCGCCGCCTACCGGTCGTACGCCCGCCGCCATCCCGGCCGCTACCCGGCGACGCAGCGGGTACCGGACCCGGACGACCCCGCGCACGAGGCCGCCGGCCGGCGCGCGGTGGAGGTGGTCTACGCCATCCTGCGCGGGTACGGGATCGAGGGCGACGCGGCGGTGGACGCGGTCCGGATGTTCCGCGCCGCCGTGCACGGCTTCGTGTCGCTGGAGGCGGCCGGCGACTTCGGGCTGCCGCGCGAGGTCGACCGCTCGTTCGACCAGATGGTCACCGCCCTCGGCGTCGCCTACCGGAACTGGCCCGGATCCACCGGCACCGGCTCCGGCTGACCGTCGGGCGACCGCACCGCCGTCGGCTGGCCAAGGGTGACTGGGACGGGAAGCTGGGGGTGCTGACCAGGCGGCGTACCGCGGTTCCGGCAGGGGCGACTCGTAGCATGGGCGGGTGCGCCGCACCGACTCGCCGCAGCTGCTCGCAGTCACGCGGCCCCGCCTGCTCACCGCCCTGACCGCCGTCGCCGTCCTGACCCTCACCGGTGCCGCCTCCTGCGGCGAGGACCCACCCGCGATCTCGCTCGCCTCGGCCACGCTCGCCCCGGTGGCCGAGGAGATCGACGCTCCGGCCACCGTCACCGCCCGGGCGGCGGCCACTCTCACCGCCCCCGCCGACGGCACCCTGGCCAGCCTCCGCGTCGAGCCGGGCGAGCGCGTCCGGCGCGGCCAGGTACTCGCCGTGGTCGAGTCGCCTGCGGCGCGGGAGCGGCTCCGGCAGGCGCGCGCCGCGCTGAACGCCGCCAAGCGGGCCGGTGCCGACGGTGGCGGCGGCGACCTCGCCGGCAGCCTGCGCGGCACCGACCGCGCGGCCGACCAGGCGCACGAGGCGGCCCGCGCCGCCGCCCGCAAGATCAGCGATCCGGAGCTGCGCAAGGCACTGCTGGCCCAGGTCAAGGCCGCGCAGAAGCGGTACGACGCCGCCGCCCGCACCGCCGAGGCGGCGGTACGCGAGGTGCAGCGCGGCGTCCGCAACCTGAACTCCGCCGTCGGCGCGCTCGCCACCGCCCAGCGTCTCCAGGCCCAGCAGGCGTACGACCTGGCCAGGGCGACCGTCGACGCGTTGACGTTGCGCGCGCCGATCGCCGGGGTCGTGCAGCCGGGCGGGGTCAGTGCCGGGGGAGACCCGTCGGGTGCGCTCGCCGGACTGCTCGAATCGGGCGGGCTGCCGCCCGGGCTGGACCCGGCGGCGCTCGGCGCCGCCCCGGCGGGACCACCGCCCGGTGTGGACACCGCCGTCCCGGTCGGCGGCCGGGTCACCGCCGGCACGCCGGTGCTGACCGTGGTGGACACCGGTGAACTGGGCCTGCTGGCCGAGGTCGACGAGACCGACGTGCTGCTGGTACGCGCCGGGCTCATCGGGACGGTGGAGCTGGACGCGGTGACCGGCGCCGTGTACGAGGCCACCGTCAAGTCGATCGACGTGCTGCCCAGCACCTCGGCGCGGGGTGGGGTCAGCTACCGCGTCCGGCTCGCCCTCGGCCCGGGGCGGTTCGGCGAGGCGGAACCGGCACCGGCGCCGCGACCCGGCATGAACGCGGTGCTGCGGCTGCGGGTCCGGGAGGCGGCGGACGCGGTGACCGTACCCGCCTCGGCGGTCTTCTCCGTCGACGGGCGGGACACGGTGTGGCTGATCCGCGACGGTCGGGCCGGTCAGGCGGCGGTCACCATCGGCGTGCAGGGCCAGGAGCTGGTGCAGATCGTCGACGGGGTGCGGCCCGGCGACCGGATCGTGGTGCGCGGCACCGACCAGGTCCGGGACGGCCAGGAGGTCGGGTGAGTCGGGCTCCCGCGATCGAGGCGGTCGACGTCTCCCGGACGTACCAGCTCGACGGGATCTCGGTGCCCGCCCTGCGGGGCGTCACGCTGACCGTGGCGGCCGGTGACTATGTGGCGCTGATCGGGCCGTCCGGCTCGGGCAAGTCCACGCTGATGCACCTGCTCGGTGGGCTGGACCGGCCGACCGGTGGCCGGCTGGCGATCGGCGGGCGGCAGGTCGGCGCGCTGTCCGCACCCGAGCTGGCCCGGCTGCGCAACGAGACCATCGGCTTCGTGTTCCAGGCGTTCCACCTGCTGGCGCGTACCTCGGCGGTGGACAACGTGGCGTTGCCCCTGGTCTACCGGGGGGTGGGGGCCCGCCAACGCCGTGCGCGGGCCGCCGCGATGCTCGGTCGGGTCGGTCTGGGACACCGGTTGGAGCACCGGCCCAACCAGCTCTCCGGCGGCGAGCAGCAGCGGGTGGCGATCGCACGGGCGCTGGTCACCGACCCGACGGTGCTGCTCGCCGACGAGCCGACCGGCAACCTGGACAGCACCACCGGTGCGGCCGTCCTGGAGTTGCTGGAACGGCTGAACGTGGAGTCCGGCGTGGCGCTGGTGATGGTCACCCACGACGCGGAGGTCGCGGCCCGGGCCCACCGCCGGATCACGATGCGCGACGGGGTGGTGGTCGCGGACAGCGCGGCCGACCAGGGCGGCGACGGGGCACGCCCGTGAGGCTGGCCGAGGCGTGGCGGGTGGCCTGGGACGCGCTGCGCGCGAACCGGATGCGCAGCGCGCTGACCATGCTCGGGGTGATCATCGGCGTCGCGTCGGTGGTGCTGCTGGTGGCGATCGGCACCGGCACCAAGCAGACGGTGGAGCAACAGGTCGAGGGGCTCGGCTCGAACCTGCTGCTGGTGGTGCCGGGACGGCTCGACGTCGGGTCCGCCCCGGCGGTCTCGCCGCTGACCTTGAAGGACGTGGACGCGGTCGGCCGGGTGGTGGGGGATCCCAGCCGGGTGGCTGTGACGGTCGCCTCCGGCGCCACCGTACGGGCCGGCGCCCGGGAGGACTTCACCACCGTGCAGGGGGTGCTGGAGACCACCCCGGAGGTGTTCGCCCGGGAGTTGGGCCGGGGGCGCTACCTGACCCGTTCCGACGTGGACACCGGCCGCCGGGTCGCGGTGCTCGGCGACTCGGTCGCCCGGGTGCTGTTTCCCGACCGGGAGTCGGTCGGCCAGCAGGTCAACGTGGCCGGCGTACGGTTCCGGGTGATCGGGGTCTTCACCCCGCTCGGGCAGAGCCTCGGCGTCGACCGGGACGACGAGGTGCACATCCCGGTGACGGCGGCCCAACGGTTGTACGGCACCCAGCGGGTCGACGCGATCGCGGTCAAGGCACCGGACCGGGAGCGCATCGACGAACTGGGCGAGCGGATCGTGACCGAGTTGAACGGCCGGCATCCGGGCACCGAGTTCAGCGCGGTCACCCAGGAGCAGATCCTTGGCGTACTGGGCGACATCCTCGGCATCCTGACCGGCGTACTTGCCGCCATCGCGGGCATCTCGCTGCTGGTCGGTGGCGTCGGCGTCTCCAACATCATGCTCGTTTCGGTCCGCGAGCGGACCCGGGAGATCGGGCTGCGCAAGGCGGTGGGCGCCCGTCCCCGCGACATCGGCGTGCAGTTCCTGCTGGAGGCGGTGCTGCTGACCTCGGTCGGCGGGCTCACCGGGATGGCCCTCGGAGTGGGCGGGGCGCTGCTGGTGGCTGCCCTGTCTCCGATCCCGGCGGCGGTGACCTGGTGGTCGCTGGCGCTGGCCTTCGGCGTCTCGGCCGCGGTCGGGATCATCTTCGGGGTGCTGCCCGCGCAGCGGGCCGGCCGGCTCGACCCGGTGGTGGCGCTGCGCGCCGAGTGACGGTTCCCGTCAGGTGGCCGAGGATGATCGGTTGGCGGATCGACCCGCATCCACCCGACCAGGGGTTTTTCGCTCCGGTGCGCCGATCGAGTCATGATCAGTTGCAGGAAGGGATCGCGCCGGTCACAGCCGTCCCGCTACCGTACTGGTAACACGCGCGTCGCCGGCCGCGCGGGAGGACCCGTGTGGCGGCACGCGCCGGGCATGGGATGGGTCGGTGAGCCATGGCCGGGTCACAATCCGATGGTCGGCTGTCGGATGTCAAGTTCCTGACCGTCGCCGAGGTGGCAACGGTCATGCGGGTGTCCAAGATGACGGTCTACCGTCTCGTGCACAGCGGTGAGCTGACCGCGGTACGGGTCGGCAGGTCGTTCCGGGTGCCCGAGCACGCGGTGCACGAATATCTCCGTGGCGCCTTCCAGGAGACCGCCTGACCCACGAGCCGACCCGGTCGCGGCGGGCCCGGTGAACGGGCATCGACCGGGGGCGCGTTGGTCCTGCTGTCGCATCCCCGCTACGCTGGACTGGCGATCGTGACCCGCTGGTGCGCTCTGCCGCCCACTCCGCCGGTCCGGTCCGTTGTCCGTAAGCGGTCGCCGACGCCACACGTTCGTGGTGTCTTGCCGGTCGCGCCGCTCGTTGCATCGAAAGGCTTTCGTATGGGCTCGGTGGTCAAGAAGCGCCGCAAGCGCATGGCTAAGAAGAAGCACCGCAAGCTGCTGCGCAAGACCCGCGTCCAGCGTCGCCGTCTCGGCAAGTGACCGGGTGCCGGGCCCTGGCCCGGCATCCGTCGCTTGCCAACTGTCGACCCTCGGAGGCTCAGGTGATCAGGCCGTGGCTGTCCCGGCTCGGTCCCGTGGGCCGGGGTAGGTGCGAGACATGACCCCCGGTGGCTCATCGAGCCCTCCGGGGGTTGTCGTCGTGACCGGGGTCAGTCGCTACCTCGGCGCGCACGTCGCCGCCCGCCTCGCCGCCGATCCCCGGATCGCCCGGGTCATCGGCGTCGACCTGGCCGAGCCCGGCCCCGAGGTGGCCGCGCTGTTGGCGCAGGTCGAACGGGTCCGGGTGGACGCCGGGTCGACCGGCGGCCTGCTCGCCGACCTCGACGTCGACACCGTGGTGCACCTGGCCCTGGTCAGCGCCCCGGATTCGCAGCACGGCGGCCGTGCGGCGATGAAGGAACAGAACGTCATCGGCACCATGCAACTCCTCGCCGCCTGCCAGCGGGCGCCACACCTGCGCAAGATCGTCGTCCGGTCCTCCACCGCGGCGTACGGCGCCTCGTTCCGGGACCCGGCCGTCTTCACCGAGGAGACCGAACCGCGCGAGGTGCCGCGCGGCGGTTTCGGCCGCGACATCCTCGACATCGAGGGGTACGTGCGTGGCTTCCGTCGCCGGCGCTCCGACGTCACCGCCACGGTGCTGCGCTTCGCCCCGTTCATCGGCTCGACGGCCGACACCACGCTGACCCGGTACTTCTCCCAGCCGGTGGTGCCGACCATCTTCGGCCGGGACGCCCGGTTGCAGTTCCTGCACTTCGACGACGCGTTGGAGGTGGTGCACCGGTCGGTCGTCGAGGACCATCCGGGCACCTACAACGTCGCCGGTCCCGGTGTGCTCGCGCTGTCCCAGGCGATCCGGCGGGCCGGCCGGATCGCGGTGCCGGTCCTGGAACCGGGCGTCGCCGGTGCCATCGCGCTGGCCCGGACCATGGGCTTCGGGCGGTACGGGCTGGACCAGGTCGACCTCTTCGTGCACGGCCGGGTGGTGGACATCTCCCGCCTGGAGCGCGAGTACGGGTTCACCCCCCGCTCGACCGCCGCCGCCTTCGACGACTTCATCCACGCCCACCACGGCCGGGCCGTGGTGACCCGGAAGCAGCTGGCCGCCGCCGAGCAGATGGTGCTCGACAGCATCCGCCAGGCGCGAGCCGCCGTACGGGAGCGGTCGTGACGGGGCCGGAGGAACAGCGCGACGAGGCGTACCTGGACGACCGGTACGCCGTACCGCCACCGGTGTCGGCGGACCTCGACCCCGTCCGGCGCAACGGTCACCGTCCCGCCGAGGCAGCGGTGCCGGAGTGGGCCGGTGACGTCTGGGACCGGCGGGTCGCCGGTGGACTCGCGTTCCTGCGCCGGCGGCTGGCCGGCGACTACGAGGTGGACGAGTTCGGCTTCGATCCGGAGCTGACCGAGGCGGTCTTCCATCCGCTGCTGCGTCGCCTCTACCGCGACTGGTTCCGCACCGAGGTCACCGGGCTTGCGAACGTACCCGCCGACGGGGCGGGACTGGTGGTCGGCAACCACTCCGGCACCGTGGCGCTGGACGCGCTGATCCTCGCCACGGCGCTGCACCACGAGCACCCGGCGCGCCGGTATCTGCGGCTGCTCGGCGCCGACCTCGTCTTCCGGATGCCGGTGGTCTCCGAGATCGCCCGCAAGACCGGGGGCACGGTGGCCTGCAACCCGGACGCCGAACGGCTGCTGAGCGGCGGTGAGCTGGTGGGTGTCTTCCCGGAGGGCTTCAAGGGCATCGGCAAACTGTACGCGGACCGCTACAAGCTGCAACGTTTCGGCCGGGGTGGCTTCGTGTCGGCGGCCCTGCGCACCGGCACCCCGATCATCCCGGTCGCGATCGTCGGCGGCGAGGAGATCTATCCGATGCTCGCCGACGTCAAGCCCCTCGCCCGACTGCTCAAGCTTCCGTATTTCCCCGTGACGCCGACGTTCCCGTGGCTTGGGCCGCTGGGCATGGTGCCGCTGCCGAGCAAGTGGTTGATCGAGTTCTGTCCGCCGATCCCAACCGCCCACCTGGTCGACTCGGCGGACGACCCGCTGGTCGTGTTCAACCTCGCCGACCAGGTCCGGGAGACCATCCAGCAGACCGTGCACCAACTGCTCGAACGCCGCCCGGACCCGTTCGGTCCCTAGCCGGCACCGGCCCGGGGCATCGACCCGGTGTACGGTTCGGCGCTGCGTCGGCCGCGTCCGGAGGTGGCGTCGGCCGTGCGGCGGCGGCGCTGCAACGCCACCCCGGCGGTGACCGCTCCGGCCACCAGCCCCGCCGTGGCGGTGGACGGGAGAGCGATCTTGACTGCCCGCCGGCCGGTGCGGAAGTCGCGCACCTCCCACCCCGCGCTGCCGTGCCTGACGCAACGGCGTGCTGTCCGGGTTGACCGCCACCGCGCGGGCCACCAGCGACAGCATCGGCAGGTCGTTGACGGAGTCGCTGTAGGCGGCGCACCGGCTCAGTTCGAGGCCCTCCACCATGGCGAGCTGGGTGACCGCCTCGGCTTTGAGCGGGCCGTGCATCAGGTCGCCGACCAGCCGGCCGGTGTACGCGCCGTCGAAGATCTCCTCGGCGAGCCGTTCGACGTCCTGGACGCGCCACCCCTCGACGAAGGCGAGCGCGGCCTGTTTGGCCTGGGACATGTCCCCGGCGTGCTCGCGGGCGAGGAGCCGGAACCGCAACTGCTGCCAGGCGAACCGGGCCAGGTCGCCGGTGGTGAAGCTCCCCCTCATGTCGCTCGCCCTGCCCTGCGGCCTCAGCGAGGGTATCCGGAGCAGCGGTACCCGCCACCGGACGCGGGGACGGCGTGCGGGGCCCTGGGTCAGGCGCAGGCGCCGGGGGTGGGGCCGAGGTCGTCGCTGGCGGTGCCGGCCGATCGGCCGCAGGCGATGGCGGCGCGCAGCGCCTCGGTACGCTCGGCGACCAGGTCCAACAGCACCAGCGACCGGGCGGTCCGCTCCTGGTCGGCGCGGGAGCCCCGCTCGGTCAGCGCGTCGAGTGTGCGGCGCTGTCCGGTGAGGAACGCCTCGACCGTGTTCAGCGCCGCCGGGTCGGCGTGCCGCACGGCTGCGCCGGTGAGCAGGCTGACGCCCTGGCGGGTGGCCACGTCCATGTCGTCCAGCACCCCGCGGTAGCCGGGCCGGTCGCCGCGCAGCGAGGACGCCTCGGCCATCCGGGTCCGGGCGAAGTCGAGGAAGAGCTGGCCACGGCTGATCTCGGAGCTGGCGAGCGCCAACTGGGCACGCTCGGTGCTGCGCTTCATGCCGTACAGCGCGTCACCGGGTACCGCGTTCTCGCTGGCGGCCGAGATGCCGGAGACGGCGATGGCACCGGCCGCGATGCCGACCAGGATCGCGCCCCGGGCGCGGGCCCGGCGGGCGGTGACGGCCGGTAGCAACGAGCCACGGCCGGTGGCGGCCCTCTCGGCCGGGCCGGCGACGGTCGTCCCGATGCCCTCCCGGTCGGCGGTGGCCAGCAGCATCGCCCGCAGGCCGGTCCGGAACTCCGGGTCGACCTCGGCGTTCGGCGGGTTGGCGCCGAGTTGCCGGCTGAGCGCGACGAGCGGCGCGAGCTGATCGTCGGCGCGGGACCGGACGTGATGACGTAGGCCACCGTTGGCTTCGTCGAGAAGCTGCGCGAAGCGCTCGGTGCGCCGACGGGAGAAGAGGGCGTTGTCCACCGCGGCACCTCCTCTCGCTGGTCGCGGCCGGTCGGCCGCGTTCACCACCAGCGACCGACCACCCAGCGGAGACGGCAGCCGTCGTCGGCACCGCCGCCGGTCCACCTCGGAGATTCCCGGCTGGTCATCGGTCGCATCCGGAGAAACGCGCCGTGCCGGGGCCGGGTTACGGGCCGGGCGGCGGCGAAATCACGCAACGTGATCGCTTACGGCTGGAAACCGTCCGGGAGCAGCCGGGCCAGCGCCCGCACCGCGCGGTACTGCAACGCCTTGATCGCGCCCTCGTTCTTGCCCATCGCCCGTGCGGTCTCCGCCACCGAGAAACCCTGCAGGAACCGCAACACGATGCACTCCTGCTGCTCGGGGTTGAGCCGCTTGACCGCCGTCAGCAGGGCGACGTTCGTGATGTGCTCCACCACCGCCGCCTCCGGGCTGCCCTCGGGGCCGCGATCCTCGCGGTCGGCGTCGAGCACGTCGCCGGTGGTGACCTCCAGCCGGTACCGGCCGGACTTGAAGTGGTCGGCGACCAGGTTGCGGGCGATCGTCACCAACCAGGCGCCGAGGTCACGCCCCTGCCAGGTGAAGCTGCCGATCCGTTTGAGGGCCCGCAGGAACGTGTCCGAGGTGAGGTCCTCGGCGAGTTGCCGGTTGCCGACCCGGAAGTAGACGAAGCGGAAGACGGTGTCCACGTAGCGGTCGTAGATCAGCCCGAACGCCTCGGCCTCGCCGGCCTGGGCGCGCTCGACCAGGGCCCAGACCTCGGTGGCCGGGTCGGAGGGATCGGGCCGGCTCGGGAACCCGGTGGCGGTGCCGGCCGAGGAGACCGCCGGCAGGACCGCCGTCTCCGAGGTGGACAGCTCGGTCACCGGGGCGTCCCCGCTGCGGCGGGCCTGGGCCGGCATGGCCGGTCGGCTCGGTGAGGCGACCTGGCCGCCGGAGGGTTTCGCGTTGCCGCCGGGTGCCGGTGGTCGGTGCGGCGGTTCATTCTGATGTGGTCTGCTGCCCAACCGTCTCGCGGCGCTTTCGCCCCGCGCGGGAAGGTTGCCCGTGGTGTCCTGCTGGCCGTGAGCGTTGCCGCGCTCGTTGACCGGCGTACGTGCCAGTGGGCCGGGCAGTCCGACCGGGCGGGGTACGAAGCCGAAGGCGGTCATCGGGCCACCTCCGTAGCACCGGCCGTCACGCCGACGGTGCCCGGTCGATCGATCGGGCCTCCGGCGGGCAGGGCGGCTCCGGGGTGTGCCGACGGGCGGCAGTTCCCCTTGAGGTGCTGGTCCAACGCGCTCACGGGCACGGGGGCCTCCTCGGGCTGAGGGGTGTCGACTCACGGCAAAATGGGGTGAGCCGACCCGAGTGATGATAGGGCCAACGTCACCCGCGCGTGGCAAGTCCGTTACACAGAGCCAAAGTATTTCTCGGCGGGTCGCACACCTGGCGGACCGGTTGTCCGTCGGGGGTTGTTGACAACTGGCCGGCAGGCTGTTCCGGAATGTATCCCCAGGTCAGAGTCGTGGTGAGACAGTGCGGGCGAGGGCCTGTCCGGCTCCGAACAGACCTTGCACAGTCGGCTGCGGCGGCGACGCGCCGGGGCTGTCGCACACCGACCGTGACCCCGCCGGAGTTCCGTGCACGGGACCGTGCCGGGATCGATCGCCGGGGTCGATGCGACGGTGCCCTCGATCGATTGGCGAGGTCGATGCCTCGCTGCCGTCAGACCGGCGTCGGTCAATCGACCGCACTGCCGACCGCCCGCGGGCGGCCGACGGCACCGATCGCCCGGCACCGGGCCACCGTGCTGGTCGGCGTGCCGTCGATGGTGCAGTCCTGGTCACGGGCGGTCGAGTCGGTGCTCTCGGCCCATCCGGCGGTGGCGGAGTCGGCGGTAGTGGGGGTGCCGCACCCCCGGACCGGGGAGACTGTCCGGGCGTACGTGGTGCCGGTGGCGGGGTATCGGGCGACCGGTGCCGAGCTGATTGCGCACTGCGCGCGTAATCTGGCCAGATTCAAGTGCCCCACCGACGTCGAGTTCGTCGACCTGCTGCCGCGCTCGTTGATCGGGAAGGTGCGCAAGACCCTGCTCCGACCTACCGGCACGACGGAGGAGACCGATGCGTGAGCCCCGCCTGACCCTGATCACCCGACCCGGCTGCCACCTCTGCGAGGACGCCAAGGCGGCCCTCGACCGGGTCGTCGCGGTCACCGGCGACCGGTGGGTCGAGCAGGACGTGAGCGGCGATGTCGAGATGGAACGGGAGTACGGCGACCGGCTGCCGGTGGTGCTGCTCGACGGCAAGGAGCACGGCTACTGGCGGGTCGAGGAGCAGCGGCTGCTGAAGGATCTGACCACTCCGCAGCTCTGATACCGCCGGCGGCTGGCGGGACCAGGTCGGCGGTGACCGAAAGGCCGAGTCGCTGGCCCGCCACCTGGCCGAGATCGGCGTGGACGGGCCGGTCGGTGGTGTTGATCGGCGACTCGATCGACGACGTCGACGCGGCACACGCCGTCGGTGGGCGTGCCGTCCGCTACGGCGACGGTTTCACCGACCGGTCCCGGCTGGACGCCTCCGGCCACCCGGTCGCCGGCACCCTGGTGGAGGCCGTGACGCTCGCCACCGCGCTGGCCGGCGTCTCTATGGTGGAATCGCCCAACTGAGCGTAAACGGGTGTCACGGTGCGTGGTCACGATCTCCCGATCGCCATATCCGATCAATGATTGGCGTGTGTGATTAGTCAGAGAAGTCGGGATTGAGTAATAATCGCGCCGGTAGTCGTGGTGAAGGGGTCTCCGGTCGACCTTGCAGGACGGAGGGGCTGGTGAGGGCGCGGCGCGTGCCGACAAGATCGCGATTTGTGCACGTCTTCACAAGCGCCTACTCTGTAATTCCGACGCGCCCTGCTAGCACAGCCGGCAATTTCGGTCGCCAGCGGGAGTCCCGAAACGACCGGCCGGTGGAGTTGGTCGAGGATCGCACCGCACGGAGTCTCATGAGTCAGCACCGTCACCCCGGTCGCGCCGGTGCCGTACCGGCGCTCCCGGACCTGCCCGAGGCAACGGTCGCCCGGCTCCCCGAGTACCTCCGTGCCCTGCACAACGTCGCCGAAACCGGTCACGAGACGATTTCCAGCGAGGGACTGGCCAACGCCGCCGGGGTGAACTCGGCGAAACTCCGCAAGGACCTGTCCCACCTCGGCTCGTACGGCACCCGGGGCGTCGGCTACGACGTGGCGCTGCTGGTCGAGCAGATCGAGTACGTCCTCGGTCTCACCCAGCGTCGGGCGGTCGCCCTGGTCGGCGTCGGTAACCTCGGTCACGCCCTGGCCGGTTACGACGGGTTCGCCGGTCGCGGGTTCCGGATCGTCGCCCTCTTCGACGCTGACCCCCGACGCATCGGCGAGGAGATCAACGGGCTCGTCGTGCGGCACATCGACGAGTTGCCCGAGGTCGCGGCCGAGGAGTCCGTCGCGATCGGCGTCATCGCCACCCCGGCCGCCGCCGCCCAGCGGGTCGCCGACCAGTTGGTCGCCGTCGGCGTGACGAGCATCCTGAACTTCGCGCCATGCGTACTCGCGGTTCCGGAGGGGGTCGACGTGCGCAAGGTCGACCTCGCCATCGAGTTGCAGATCCTGTCGTTCCACGAGCACCGCAAGGCAGCACTGACCGCGCTCCCCGCCGCCGGTGGGTCCGCCCTCACCGCCCTGCCGGGCGGTTTCGCGGTCACCGAGAGCCAGGAGGCGATCGGCACGTGAAACTCATCGTCGTCGGCGCTTCCTACCGCACCGCGCCGGTCGCCACGCTGGAACGGCTCGCGGTGCCGCCGGTCGATCTCGGCGCCACCCTGGACCGCCTGATGTCTCAGCCGTACGTCAGCGAGGCCGTCCTCGTCTCCACCTGCAACCGGGTGGAGGTCTACGCGGCTGTCTCCGGCTTCCACGGCGGCCTCGGTGACATCTGCGCCGTCCTCGCCGAGCAGGCCGGCTGCCCGCCCACCGCGCTGGCCAACCATCTCTACGTGCACTTCGACTCCGCCGCGGTCGAGCACGTCTTCCGGGTCGCCGCCGGGCTGGACTCCATGGTCATCGGCGAGGCGCAGATCCTCGGGCAGCTCCGGGACGCCTACCACTGGGCCGGCGAGTCCGACGCCGCCGGCCGCCTGCTGCACGAGCTGATGCAGCAGGCGCTGCGGGTGGGCAAGCGGGCCCACTCCGAGACCGGCATCGACCGGGCCGGGCAGAGCGTGGTCACCGCCGCGCTGGGGCTGGCCGCCGGTCATCTCGGCAACGACCTCGTCGGCCGTCCCGCGCTCGTGGTGGGTGCCGGGGCGATGGGCTCGCTGGGTGTGGCGACGCTGTCCCGGCTCGGTGCCGGGCCGCTGACCGTGACCAACCGCAGCACCGACCGGGCCGTCCGGCTGGCCGAGTCGTACGGTGCCGCCGCGCGGGCGATGGCCGAGCTGGCCGACACGCTGTCCACGGTGGACATCGTAGTGGCCGCCACCGCGTCCACCGAGCCGGTCCTCACCCGTGCCGTCGTCGCCGACGCGGTGGCCGCACGCGAGCCGGGGCGGGGCCCGTTGGTCCTGCTGGACCTGGCCGTACCCCGCGATGTCGGGCCCGGCGTGGCCGAGCTGCCCGGCGTCGAGGTGATCGACATCGACCGGATGGCGGCGCTGCTCGCCGAAGGACCAGTCGCCGCCGACGCCGCGGCTGTCGAACGGATCGTGGCCGGCGAGGTCGAGTCCTTCCTCACCTGGCTGCGCGGCGCCGACGTGGCGCCGACCGTGGCCGCCCTGCGCGGCCGGGCAGACGACGTGGTCACCGCCGAGCTGCGCCGGCTCGCGCAGCGCCGCCCCGACCTCACCGACGACCAGCGCGCCGAGGTGGCCCGCACCGTGCACCGGGTGGTCCAGCGACTGCTGCACCAGCCGACCGTGCGGGTCCGCCAGCTCGCCGCCGAACCCGGCGGCGACCAGTACGCCGCCCTGCTGCGCGAGCTGTTCGACCTCCAGGTCCCGCAGACCTCGCCGGTGGACACCGTCCCCGACATCACCCCACCCGGAGGTGAGCAATGAGCGAGCGGCAGCGAGCGAATCGTCTGCTCGGTGCGAAGGTGCCTCATGGCGGCACGCAGCGGAGCGGAGGGCCGGCATGAGCGAGCGCCGCGAGCGAATCATCGGGCTCGGTGCGAAGGTGCCTCATGGCGGCACGCAGCGGAGCGGAGGGCCGGCATGAGCGTCGCTTCACTGCGTCTCGGTACCCGGGGCAGCAAGTTGGCGATGGCCCAGTCCGGGCAGGTCGCCGACGCCCTGACCGCCCGTACCGGGCGGCCGGTCGAACTGGTCGAGGTGGTCACCGCCGGCGACCGGTCCAGCGCGCCGGTGCACCGCCTCGGGGTGGGTGTCTTCGTCTCCGCGTTGCGTGACGCGCTGGTCGCCGGGACGATCGACTTCGCGGTCCACTCGTACAAGGACCTGCCCACCGCCACCGCGGCCGGGCTGCACATCGCCGCGGTGCCGCCGCGGCAGGACCCGCGTGACGCGCTCGTCGCCCGGGACGGGAAGACGTTGGCCGAACTCGCCCCCGGAGCGAACATCGGCACCGGCGCGCTGCGCCGGATCGCCCAGCTGCACGCGCTGGGCCTGCAACTGTCGGTCACTCCGATCCGGGGCAACATCGACACCCGGCTCACCCGGGTGCTCGGCCCGGAGGCCGACCTGGACGCCGTCGTCCTGGCCCGGGCGGGGTTGGCCCGCATCGGCCGGGCCGACGTCATCACCGAGACGCTCGACCCGATGCTGATGCTGCCCGCGCCCGCCCAGGGTGCGCTGGCGGTGGAGTGCCGGGCCGACGACCCGGACCTGGTCGAACTGCTCGCCACGCTCGACGACGCACCGTCGCGCGCTGCGGTCACCGCGGAGCGGGCGATGCTGGCCACCCTGGAGGCCGGATGCTCCGCTCCGGTCGCCGCCTACGCCGAACTCGCCGAAGGCGACGCCGGTGACGAGATTTACCTGCGCGGGGCGGTGATCAGCCCGGACGGCACCCGTGACATCCGGCTGTCCCGCACCGGAACGCCCGCCGACGCGGCGGAGATCGGCAAGGCACTCGCCGCCGAACTCCTCGACCTCGGCGCCGACTCGATCCTCGGCCCGCAAGGACACGACGGCCTGGGGACCCAGCAATTTGGGAGCACAGAATGACCCGCACCCGTAAGCCCGTAGGCCGGATCGCGTTCGTCGGGGCAGGGCCCGGCGACCCGGGCCTGCTGACCCGCCGGGCGCACGACGCTCTGGTCGACGCCGACCAGGTGGTGTACGACCGGGGAGTACCCGAGTCGCTGCTCGACGTCGTCCGGGCCGAGGCCAGGGAAGACGCCCAGTTCACCCCGGCCGAGGGCGCGCCGGGCGATGTCGCGAAGGTGCTGATCTCGGCCGCCCGCTCCGGGCAGAACGCGGTACACCTGGTCGCCGGCGACCCGTTCGGCCACGACTCGGTGGTCAAGGAGGTGCAGGCGGTGGCGCGTACCGCCGCGCACTTCGAGGTGGTGCCCGGAGTTGGTCAGGCCGAGGGCGTGGCCGCGTACGCGGGTGTGCCGCTGCCCGGCGTACGCACCGCAGCAGACGTCGAGGACGTCGGCGCGCTGGACTTCGAGGCGCTGGCCGGAGCGGTGCAGCGCGGCTCGCTGGCGCTCGCGGTGGACGCCGGTGACCTGGCCGCGATCCGTGACGGGCTGCTCGCCGCCGGGGTCGACGGCACCACCGACGTCGGGGTGACCGGCGACGGCACCGGGGAGACGCAGTACACCACCACGTCGACGGTGGATTCCTTCGTCGCGGCGGCACTCGGCTTCACCGGCCGGGTCGTGCTGACCGTCGGCGAGGGCGTGGGCCAGCGCGACAAGCTGAGCTGGTGGGAGAACCGCCCGCTGTACGGCTGGAAGGTGCTGGTCCCCCGGACAAAGGAGCAGGCCGGCGCGATGAGTGCCCGGCTGCGCGCGTACGGGGCGATCCCGTGCGAGGTGCCGACGATCGCGGTGGAGCCGCCGCGTACCCCGGCGCAGATGGAGCGGGCGGTCAAGGGCCTGGTCGACGGCAGGTACGCCTGGGTGATCTTCACGTCGGTCAACGCGGTGCGCGCGGTCTGGGAGAAGTTCGCCGAGCACGGCCTGGACGCCCGGCACTTCGGCGGCGTCAAGATCGCGTGTATCGGCGAGGCCACCGCCGACGCGGTCCGTGCCTTCGGCATCCAGCCGGAGCTGATTCCCTCCGGGGAGCAGTCGTCCGAAGGGTTGCTGGCCGAGTTCTCGCCGCACGACGAGGTGCTCGACCCGGTCGGCCGGGTGCTGCTGCCGCGCGCCGACATCGCCACCGAGACGCTCGCCGCCGGGCTCACCGAGCGTGGCTGGGAGGTCGACGACGTGACCGCGTACCGGACGGTCCGGGCGGCCCCGCCGCCCGCCGAGATCCGCGACGCGATCAAGTCGGGCGGGTTCGACGCGGTGCTGTTCACGTCGTCGTCCACGGTCCGGAACCTGGTCGGCATCGCCGGCAAGCCGCATGCGCGTACTGTGGTAGCCGTCATCGGGCCCAAGACTGCGGAGACCGCGACGGAGTTCGGCCTGCGGGTCGACGTCCAGCCGCCGCACGCCTCCGTGCCCGATCTGGTGGAGGCGCTCGCCGGCTACGCCGTCGAGCTGCGGGAGAAGCTCGCCGCGATGCCGGCGAAGCAGCGCCGTGGCTCGAAGGTGCAGGGGCCGACCGCGCTGAGGTTCCGGT
Organism: Micromonospora craniellae; assembly: GCF_014764405.1. NCBI lineage: Bacteria > Bacillati > Actinomycetota > Actinomycetes > Micromonosporales > Micromonosporaceae > Micromonospora > Micromonospora craniellae. The sequence goes on from NZ_CP061725.1 coordinate 4,102,872, forward strand.
AGTCGTCAGGGAGGGCACCATGCCGTACCCCGAGATCCGGCCCCGCCGGCTGCGGCGCACCGCAGCCGTGCGGAGGCTGGTCTCCGAGACCCGTCTCGACCCGGCCGGACTGGTCGTGCCGATGTTCGTCAAGGAGGGGCTGACCGAGCCCCGGGCGGTCTCCTCGCTGCCCGGCGTGCTCCAGCACTCCCGCGACTCGCTGCGCAAGGCGGCGGTCGAGGCGGTGCGGGCCGGTGTCGGCGGCATCATGCTGTTCGGAGTGCCGGCGTCGCGCGACGAGCGCGGCTCCGGTGGCCTCGACCCGAACGGGATCCTCAACGTCGCCATCCGGGACGTGGTCTCCGAGGTGGGTGACTCCACCGTCGTGATGAGCGACCTCTGCCTGGACGAGTTCACCTCGCACGGGCACTGTGGCCTGCTCCGGCCGGACGGTTCGGTGGACAACGACGCCACGCTGGCCGCGTACGCCGAGATGGCGGTGGCCCAGGCCGACGCCGGGGTCGGCATGGTCGGCCCGTCCGGGATGATGGACGGCCAGATCGGCGTGGTACGCCGGGCGCTCGACGCCGCCGGACACACCGACGTCGCCCTGCTGGCCTACGCGGTCAAGTACGCCTCGGCGTTCTACGGTCCGTTCCGCGACGCGGTCGAGTCGGCGCTCGACGGCGACCGCCGGACGTACCAGCAGGACCCGGCGAACCTGCGCGAGTCCCTGCGCGAGGTCGAGCTGGACGTGGCCGAGGGCGCCGACATCGTGATGGTCAAGCCGGCCCTGCCCTACCTCGACGTGGTCGCCGCGGTCCGGGCCGCAGTCGACGTCCCGGTCGCCGCCTATCAGGTCTCCGGCGAGTACGCCACTGTCGAGGCCGCCGCTGCCAACGGCTGGATCGACCGCGAGAAGGTGATGCTGGAGACGCTCACCTCGATCCGCCGCGCCGGCGCGCAGATCATCCTCACCTACTGGGCGGTGGAGGCCGCCGGCCTGCTCCGCGACCGCTACTGACCGCGACCCGGCCGACCGGCGCGACCTCAGCGGGTGGCGTCGAGGCGGTGCACCAACTCCGCCACGTCCACGCTGTATTCGCACCACTCCCGGTCAGGCCGGTAGCCCAGCTCCGCGTTGACCTTGAGCATGGCCTCGTTGGCCTGGGCGTTCCACGTCTGGACCTCGGTCAGATGCGGTTCGGCCGACCGCAGTTCCAGCAGCATGCGGGCCTTGATCGCACGGTCGATCCCGTAGCCGCGATGATCCTGCACCACGATGGTGTCGTACTGGTCCGCGCGGGTCGGGTGCTGCGCCGGCACGACCACCTCGGTCAGGCCGGCCACCTCGCCGCTCTTCTCGTGCAGGGCGAGCACGATGTACGGCTTCATACCCCGGCGATGCAGGCAGTCGAGGCTGTCCCGCAGCCGCTGCGGGTCGTACGAGCTGGGTCGTAGCTCGCCGTCCTCGACGTCTCGGATCTCGGCCTTGGCCCGGGCGTACGCCTCGATCAGCTCGTCCGGCGGCCCGCCGGGGTGGAACTGCACGTGGTAGCCGGCGCCGACGCCGGTCGACATCTCCGCCAACTCGGTCCAGTCGACACCGGCGAGGTCGAGCACGCTACGGGTCTCGACGTACTCCCGGCTGAAGCCGAGCGACTCGTAGAAGCCGACGGCCGGGGTGTCGCCCACCACCTCGACGCCGATCGACTCGAAGCCCTCCTGGTAGACCCGGCGGGAGGCGCGTAGGACGAGATCGCGGCCGAGCCCCCTGCGCCGGTGGTCGGGGTGCACCAGCACCTCCAGCACGCCGATGCTGCCGAGCAGCAGCACGTGCACCTGTGCCAGGATCGGGCCGGGCGTCCCGTCGGCGGCCGACTCGGCCTGAGCCACCCAGGCGATCCGCCGTTCGCCGGGCATCACCTCGGTGAGGTACTCCCGCACGGAACTCTCCCGCCACGGCGGATCCTGCGGAAGATCAACCGCCAGGACCGCGTTCAGCGTGTCCAACAGCGACGCGATCTCGGCGGACGACGCGGTCCTGGGGTCCCACTCGCGCACCATCACGCGTCTAGCTTGCCGTTAACCGCTGCCCGGGGGAAGTGTCCAGTCCTCCAATGTGCGCAGACGATCACTTCACGTGCGACTGGCCTGTCCGTACCGGTTGGCCGTTTCGAAGACGGCCTGGGCGTACCGACCGACGTTGTTGTACGACAGAATGGCGTTCCACCAGTCACCCGGAACGGTGAGGTTGCGACCGCCCTTGCACAGGTACATTCCGGCGGCCAGTGCGGCGTCGTGGATGTTGTGCGGGTCCTTGACCCCGTCGCCGTCGGCGTCGGCGCCGTTCTCCTGCCAGGTGGTCGGGATGAACTGCATCGGCCCGACCGCCCGGTCGTAGGTGGTGTCCCTGTCCAGCTCACCCCGGTCGGTGTCGGCGATCCGCATCCGGCCGCCCTGCCCGTCCAGCGGCAGTCCGATGATCTCCGGAGTGGCCCGGCCGTCCGGGCCGAGCCGCGCGTTGTTGGCCTGTCCGTGCCGGGATTCGACGAAGCCGATCGCGGCCAGCGTCGTCCAGCTCAGGCCGCAGGCCCGGTTGGTCTCGGCGAGCACCAGCTCGGCGTAGCCGTACGCCTGCACCGCGATCGGGTCGATGCCGGTCTTGGCGCCGACCTCGCGGGCCCAGCCGGCGAGGGCGTCGGAGGGGCGTCCGGCCCCCGGAGCGGCGCCACCGGTCGTACCCGGGAGCGGCGTGGCGCCCGGCGGCAGCGTCACGCTGGTCGGCGGGACGGCACCGACCGGCGGGGCCTCGGTCAACGGCGTCGTGCCGTCGGTGGCCTCCGGCCCGGCGGTCAGGTCGGCCGCCACCGGACGTGGCGCGCCGACTGTCGCCGGCACCAGCAGCGCCCCGGCCGTGGCGGTGGTGATGACCAACGCGAGCAGGAACACCCCGGGCAGGGTCAGTCGCCCGCTCGGCCGCCGCGACCAGTTCCGGGTCGCGAGGGCGGCGGCCCGTGGACCCGGCATGCGTACGGCATGCGCGAAGCGCACCCGGCGTCGCCGGGCTCGCGGCGGACTGGTACCCGTCCCGTCCACCGCCTCCCCGTCGGTCTTCGTGGGTGTGGCGGCCCTGATCGTCGGCGTGCTGGCGGTCTCGTCGGTCTCGGTGGTGGGCGACCCGCCGGCCGGCTCGCCGGATCTCAGCCAGGGCCGGCGCGGTCGAGGTACCGCGTTGGCCGGTCTGTCCGTAGTGGTGCCGGTTTGGGCTCCCGGCGCGGCCGGTCGCAGGGGTCGAAGGGTTGTGTGCTCCTCGCCGTCTGCCACCCGTCGAGTATTACCCATGTCGCCGCGAGCGTCAGGTCCGGTCGTACCCTGATGCCATGCCCCGGTACGAGTTCCGCTGCCGCGCCTGTGGTGACACCTTCGAGGTCAACCGGCCGATGGCCCAGGCGGGCGAGCCCGCGTCCTGCCCGAAGGGGCACTCCGACACGGTGAAGTTGCTGTCGACGGTCGCGGTGACGGGACGGGGCGCCGGTGCCTCCGGTGGCCCGCCCGTGCCCTCCCGCGGCGGCTGTTGCGGTGGCGGTTGCGGCTGTTGAACGCCGTCGGCGACGGTGGCCGGTCGGACGTGTCCGGACCGACCGGAGGACCGTCGTGCGTGGTGGGCCGGTTGATGTCGGTCTTGCCCGGACGCCGGGTGCGATGGCACCTTTGGGGCGGAGTCTCGGCCGACCGTTCTCACGATGCGTGATGATCTGGTTTCGGGAAGTATGAAGCCGAGGCCAGGGGGGAGGTTCCACGCATGCCGCCACGGATCCACCTCCCTAGTGGCTGGGTGACGTTCGTCTTCACCGACATCGAGGGCTCCACGCGGCTGGCGCAGCTGCTCGGCGCCGGGTACCGCCCGGTGCTGCGCGAACACCGCCGCCTGCTGCGCCGGACGATCGCGGCGACCGAGGGCGCCGAGCTGTTGACCGAGGGGGACTCGTTCTTCCTGGCCTTCGGGGACGCCGGTGCCGCGCTCACGGCCTGCCTGACCGCGCAGCGCGCGCTCGGCGAGCACGAGTGGCCGACTCCGGAGGCGGCACCCCGGGTACGGATGGGTCTGCACACCGGCTGGGCGGAGCCGCGGGACGGCGAGTACGCCAGCCCGGAGGTGCACCGGGCCGCCCGGGTGGCTGCCGCCGCGCACGGCGGGCAGGTGCTCTGCTCCGCCGCGACCGCGCGGCACGCCGATCCGCTGCCGTTCGGCGCGTCCCTGCTCGACCTCGGGCTGCACCGGTTGCGCGGTTTCGACGACCGGGAACGACTCTTCCAACTCGTCGCACCGGGGCTGGAGCGCCAGTTCCCGCGTCCGCGTACGGCCGACGCGGTGGCGCACAACCTGCCGATCCAGGTCACCTCGTTCGTCGGCCGGGAGGCCGAGCGGGCCGAGTTGCGCGAGCTGGTGGCCGGGCACCGACTGGTCACCGTGCTCGGTGCCGGTGGGGGCGGCAAGACCCGGTTGGCGGTGGAACTCTCCATCGACCTGGTGGACGGGTACCCCGACGGGGTCTGGTTCGTCGACATCGCCTCGGCCACCGACCCGGGGCTGGTGGCGTTCGCGATCGCCGCCGTGCTCGGGCTGCGTCCCGAGCCGGGCCGCCCCATGGTGGACACCCTGGTCGAGTACGCGGCCGGCCGCCGGATGCTGATCGTCCTGGACACCTGCGACGCCCAGCCGACGGCCTGCGCCGAGGCGGTGTCCCGGCTGCTCTCCGGCGGCAGCGGGGTGAAGGTGCTGGCGACCACCCGGGAACCTCTGGCGTTGCCGGGCGAAGTGGTGTGGCGCATCCCGCCGCTCTCGGTCGACCCGTCACCGGACGGCACCGAGAGCGACGCGGTCGCGTTGTTGCTGGACCGGACCGCCGCTGCCCGGGGCGGGCGGCATCCGGACCCGGCCGAGTCGGCGGACCTGCGTCGGGTGGTACGCCGGCTGGACGGGCTGCCGCTCGCCATCGAACTGGCCGCGGCCCGACTGCGGGTGCTCTCCGTCGGGCAGCTCGCCGAACGCCTGGACGACGTGCTGGGCACTCTCGACGCGGGTCGGGAGGACCCGGAGCCGCCGCCGGCCGACCGTGGCAACACCGGTAACCAGCGGGACACCGTCGACCTGGTGGCGGCGGCTACCGGGGCGAATCCGCAGGCCCCGGCGACGCGGGCGGCGGCGCGTTCGGCGATCGAACGGCACCTGACCATGCAGGCGACGGTCACCTGGTCGTACCGGACTCTCGGGCCTCGGGCCGCGCGACTGCTGCGCTGGCTGGCCGTGTTCGCCGGCCCGGTCGACCTGCCGACCGTGGAGTGGCTGCTCGACGACGACCCGCTCGACCCGCTCTCGGTGCTGGTGGACAAGTCCATGGTGCTGGCCGAGCCACAGGCCGGCGGCTGCACGTACCGGATGCTCGACCCGATAAGGGCGTACGCGGCCCGTCGGCTCGCCGAGGCCGGCGAGGAGCAGGCCGCGCGGAACCGGCACGTGGGCTGGTCCGCGCACGCTCTGGAACGGGCACACCTCGGGCCGGACGGGCAACCGGTGACCCTGTCGCTGTACGCGCTCGATCCGCTCGCCGGTGAGCTACGCGCCGCCCTGCGCTGGTGCGCCACCGGCGGCAGCGCCCGGGTGGGCCTGCGGCTGGCCGGTGGCCTCGACCAGTGGTGGCGTGAGCGCGGGCTGGCCCGGGAGGGGCGGCTGTGGCTGTTCCGGCTCTACGGCCGGATCGCCGAGACCGGGGAGGCGATCCCCGAGGCGGAACTGGCGGCGGCGTACCACATGCATTCGCTGCACGCCGGTGGCGACGGCGAGTATGCCGAGGAACTGCGCTACTCGCAGCGGGCCGAAGCGGCGGCCAGGCAGGCCGGTGACGCCGGACTGCTGGCCCGGGTGCTCGCCGGCCGGGCGGCGCCCCTGGTGGACATGGGGCAGTTCGCCGAGGCCGAACGGGTCTGCCGGGAGGTCATCGACTGGGCGCGTGGGCAGGGGGTGGAGCCCGAGGCGCTGTTCGCGGTGTTCCGGCTGGCCGAGCTGCTGTGGCGGCGGGGCGCTCTGGACGAGGCGGCCGACCTGCTCGGCGCCGCGCGACCGGTGGAGGCGGCCCGCCCGGTCGACCGGGGCCGGCGTTCGGTGGACATGCTGCTCGGCATGGTGGCGTTGGCCCGGGGTGACCTGGTGGCCGCGCACGAGCACCTGCTGGCGGCGTTGCGGTCCCGGATGAACCACGGTTTCCACAGCCGGGCCTGCGACACGCTGAACGCGATCGCGGTGCGCTGCCTCGCCGGTGACGAGCCGCTGACCGCGGCCCGGTTGTTCGGCGCGGCGCAGGCGACCCGGGCGGGGCTTCGGTCGACCACCGGCATCTTCGACGGCTACTGGAACGAGCGGCAGGTGGCGCTGCGCCGGACGTTGGGCGACGCCGCCTTCGACGAGGCGTACGGGGAAGGCGCTGAGCTGGGCCTGGACGAGGCCGTGGCGTTGGCGCTCGGCGTGCAGCATCCCGACCTGGCCGCCGACTCCGCCCGGTTCGCGGCGCGGGCTGGCCCGACGACGCCCCGTCAGTCGGCTGCCGCCGCCGACCGGCACACCGAGCACGCCTGACCGAGGGGTCCGCGTCGGGCATGGTCGCCCCGGACGTGGACCCCTCGGCCGGCGGATCAGGCGCGGGCGAGGCGTTCCGCCTCTGCCTTCATCCGGGCGGCCCGGTCGATGTCGGACTGCTGGACGGCGGCGGCCGAACCGAAGATGCTCACCGCCTGGTAGTAGGTCCAGGCCAGGCTGAGGCAGGCCGGCCGGACGACCGCGTTGTACGTGGCGCAGACCCGCTTGAGGTCCTCGTAGAAGGCGCTGTCCAGACGGGACTTGTTGGCGCTGAAGTGACCGACCGCCTTGTAGTTGCGGTAGCCGAAGTCGTGGCGGTGGCAGGAGAGGGAGAAGCGGAACCCGAGCGGGTTGTCCGGGCTGGACGAGCAGTAGTCGGTGGACCAGTTGAAGTTGTAGCCGGCCCACGGCGTGCGGTTCTGCCGGGCCGAGTTCCAGGCGTTGTAGCTGCTGGCGCTGGTCTGGGTCCAGCTCGACAGCACGGACAGCTTCTGGGCGGGCGTGACGGCTGCGGTCGCCGGGGAGGCCACGGCGAGCGCGGTGGTCAGCGCGACCGCGCCGGAGACCAGGAGGGTGGTGAGACGTCTGAGCACGGGGGATACCTCCGCGGGGGTGTGCGGTGGGACAGGTTACCGGCGAGTCGCCGGAGTTCGACCAGTCTCGATCAAGGTTGCGGCGCTCGGGTGTGGCCATTGAGAAATATTGATGATCAGTGCTGAAACAGACGAATACCCCGGACGCCGATGACATCCGAGGTATTCGTAAGGTGGCGACGGGGGGTCAGTCGAAGAAGCGGGCCATGTGGGCGCGGGAGGGGCCGTCGTCGTCCACGCCCAGCGGGGTGAGGTCGGCGAAGATCGACGCGCCGTCGGTGCCGGCGTGCAGCGGATGCCAGCGCGGGGTGCCCGGCGGGCGCATCGCACAGACCCCCTTGATGGTCTGCACGTCCAACAGTCGGACGTGGGTCGGGTCGGCGACCGCGTTCACATGCCCCCACCAGGGGCTCATCACGTGCAGGACGCCGCCCGGGCGCAGTACCCGGTGGCACTCGTCCAGCAACGGCAGGAAGTCGATCAGGTGCTCCAGGATGTGCACCGCGAACAGCACGTCCACCGAGTCGTCGGCCAGCGGCAGGGAGCCGGAGAGGTCGGCCACCGCGTCGACGCCGGGTGCCGGGTGGATGTCCAGCCCGAGGTTGCCCGGCCACTGCTTGGTGCCGCCGCAGCCGAGGTCCACCACCACCGGGGCACGCCCGCCGACGCGTACCCGGCACCAGACGCCGAAGACGCCGGCGAGCCGGCCGACCTGCTCGCGTACCAGGCGGAGCTGGGCCGGCTCGTCGACCTCGCCGGTCAGGTGGGCGACGCCCCGGTCGAAGCGGACCTCGACGGCCAGCCGCCGCAGCCGTTCGTCGTGCCGGGCCTGGTCCGCCCACGCCTGGGCGAGGAACCCGTCGACCGCCCGCAGCCGTTCGGCCGAGGGCGGGGTGTGTGCCAACGCGACCATGCGCCCACCTCCGGCCGGCGCGATACCCGGATCGCTGCCCGTTATGCGCAACTTATGCCAACAGGTTGCGCTTCGGTGGGGCTTCGGCGCTCGTCGCCTGGCGGCGTCGCACCAGCAGTGAGTACTCCCACCTGAGCATGCAGTGATTGTCGCTCCGGTCCGGGCGGTAGGCCGGGATCAGGACTCGGCGATCCGCCCGGCGTCCACCCGCAGGCGGCGGTCCACGCGTACCGCGTCCAACATCCGCCGGTCGTGCGTCACCAGCAGCAACGTGCCCGGGTAGCCGGCCAGCGCCGACTCCAGCTGCTCGATCGCGGGAAGGTCCAGGTGGTTGGTCGGCTCGTCGAGCACCAGCAGGTTGACCCCGCGCCCCTGCAACAGCGCCAGCGCGGCTCGGGTCCGCTCACCCGGCGAGAGCGTCGCGGCCGGGCGCAGCACGTGCTGGGCACGCAGGCCGAACTTGGCCAGCAGCGTCCGCGCGTCGGCCGGCGACAGGTCCGGTACGGCGACCCGGAAGGCGTCCAGCAGCGGCGCGTCCCCGAGGAACGACCCGCGTGCCTGGTCCACCTCGCCGACCACCACACCCGGGCCCAGCGCGGCCTGACCGGAGTCCAGCGGCAGCCGACCCAGCAGGGCGGCCAACAGGGTCGACTTGCCGGACCCGTTCGCCCCGGTGATCGCCACCCGGTCGGCGAGCGCGATCTGAAGGTCCACCGGGCCGAGGGTGAAGTCGCCACGGCGTACCACGGCGTCGCGGAGGGTGGCCACGACGGCGCCGGCGCGGGGCGCGGCGGCGATCTCCATCCGCAGCTCCCACTCCTTGCGGGGCTCCTCGACCACGTCCAGACGCTCGATCAACCGCTCGGTCTGCCGGGCCTTCGCCGCCTGTTTCTCGCTCGCCTCGGAGCGGAACTTGCGGCCGATCTTGTCGTTGTCGGTGGCCTTGCGGCGGGCGTTGCGGACGCCCTTCTCCATCCAGGATCGCTGCGTACGCGCCCGCGCCTCCAGTGCCGCCCTGGTGTCGGCGTACTCCTCGAATTCGGCGCGCGCCTGGCGGCGGGCCACCTCCCGCTCCTCCAGGTACGCCGCGTAGCCGCCCCCGAAGTGGTTGACCTGCTGTTGGTGCAGGTCCAGCTCCAGCACCCGGGTCACCGTCCGGGCCAGGAACTCCCGATCGTGGCTGACCAGCACCGTGCCGGCCCGCAGCCCGGTGACGAACTGCTCCAGCCGCTCCAGCCCGGCCAGGTCCAGATCGTTGGTGGGCTCGTCGAGCAGGAAGACGTCGTACCGGCTGAGCAGCAGCGAGGCGAGCCCGGCGCGGGCCGCCTGACCGCCGGAGAGCCCGGCCATCTCGCGGTCGAGGCCGACGGCGAGACCCAGCTCCGCGGCGACCTCCTCGGCCCGTTCGTCCAGGTCGGCCCCGCCCAGGCCGAGCCAGCTCTCCAGCGCGGCGGCGTAGTCGTCGTCCGCGTCCGGTGCGCCGGTGGTCAGCGCCTCGGTGGCCGCGTCGAGAGCCGCCTGCGCCCGGGCCACCCCGGTACGCCGGGCCAGGAACGCCCGGATCGTCTCGCCGGGACGTCGGTCCGGCTCCTGCGGCAGGTGTCCGACGCTCGCGCCGGGCGGGCTCACCGCGACACTGCCGGCCTCCACCGGCAACAGCCCGGCGAGCGTACGCAGCAACGTCGACTTGCCCGCCCCGTTCGGTCCGACCAGGCCGATCACGTCCCCGGGGGCGACCACCAGATCCAGCCCGGTGAACAGCGTCCGCTCCCCGTGCCCGGCGGCCAGGTCCTTGGCGATCAGCGTGGCGCTCACAAGCAGCCGAGCCTACCCGCCTGCGTGGTTGGTGTGTGGCCTGCCATGCCCGAGCGCGACACACGAGGCAGACTCACGGTCGTGCAGACCACTCTGGCGATCGACTGCGGCGGTGGCGGGATCAAGGCGTCCGTGCTCGACGCCGCGGGCACCATGCGGGCCCAACCGATGCGGGTGCCCACGCCGTACCCGCTGCCGCCGGAGTTGTTCGTGCAGACCCTGCGGGACCTCGGCGCCCGGCTCCCGACCGCCGATCGGGTGACGGTCGGACTGCCGGGCATGATCCGGCACGGCGTGGTGGTGGCGACCCCGCACTACGTGACCCGCTCCGGCCCCCGCAGCCGGGTCGACCCGGCCCTGCACGCCCAGTGGTCCGGGTACGACGCCCGCAGCGCCCTCGCCGCCGCGTTCGGGCGGCCCACGCTGGTGCTCAACGACGCCGAGGTGCACGGTGCCGGGGTGGTCGCGGGCACCGGCTGCGAGCTGGTGCTGACCCTCGGCACCGGGCTGGGCAGCGCCCTCTTCGACGGTGGTGTGCTCGCCCCGCACCTGGAGCTGTCGCACGCCCCGGTGCGTTGGGGCACCACCTACGACACGTACGTCGGAGAGCCGGAACGCCGCCGGTTGGGTGACGCGTTCTGGTCCCGGCGGATCCGGCAGGTGGTGGAGGGGCTGCGTCCGGTGTTCCGCTGGGACCGGCTCTATCTGGGCGGCGGCAACTCCCGGTTGGTCCGCCCCGAACAGCTCGCCCGGATGGGCGACGACGTGGTGGTGGTGCCCAACAGCGCCGGCATCGTCGGCGGCGTACGCGCCTGGGATCTTGTGTAAGGAGGGGTCCCCTGCTAACGCCTGCGGTATAGCAGGGGACCCCTCCTAACACCTGGAGCCGCCCTCCCGACGACCGGAGTCGCGCGGGAACACTCGCGCGCCCGCTGGTGTTGTGCCAGCGTCAGGGCAGTGGTGCTAACTAGGGGGTGGGCAGAATGGATCTTCTGGCTGAGTACCGGCGAGCGACCCTGTTCTTCGAGTCGGGCGACCCGAGCGGAGCGGCCCGGCTGCTTGAGCCGATCGTCGAGGCCGAGCCGGACAACTCCGCCGTGCGCCAGTTGCTGGCCCGGGCGTACTTCCAGTCGGCCCAGCTTCGGCGGGCCGAGGAGCAGTTGCAGGAGTTGATCGACCGCAACCCCAGCGACCACTACGCCCACCACGTGCTGGGTCGGACGCTGGAGCGGCTGAACCGGTACACCGACGCGCTGCGGCACCTGCGGATCGCGGCGGCCATGCACTCCGCCAACGACGACTACACGACCGCGCTGCGGCGGGTCGAGACCCGGGTCGGCGGCAGCCGCTGAGGCGCCGTACGCGACACACGACGAGAGGGCAGCCCGCACGGGCTGCCCTCTCGTCGTCTCCGGGACGCACCGGGGGCGTGCCTACGATGGCCGTATGGGAGCCGACCGGACGGTGGACGGGGCATGAAGCTGAAGCTGGACCTGCACGACATCTTCAACAAGGGCCACGACATCGACCGGGCGCTGCGCGGGATCATGGACGAGGCGGTGGCGAAGAAGGCCACCCTCGTCGAGATCATTCCCGGCAAGGGCTCCGGTCAGCTCAAGAAGCGGGTGCTGCGCTTCCTCGATCAGAAGGACGTCAAGCAGCTCTACCACCGGGTCGAGAAGGACTCCAAGAACTTCGGCCGCCTTTTCGTGCACTTCCGCTGGAAATAGGGCGGCAGGGCTCACAGCGGGTAGGTGCGGGCCACGGCGAGCATCTCGGAGCTGTGCGAGCCGGTGACGCCGACGTCCGGCGGGCGGGGCCGGAAGCCGGGTACGGCGTCGAGGCCGTCGCTGGCGTCCATCGCGCGGAACGCGACCTGCGGGGCCTTCGGCGCGACGGTCAGGGTGATCTCGATGCCCTCCGGCGGTGGGGCGTGGAAGACCACGCCGAAACCCCACCGGCCGTCGCGGATCTCGACCGGCACCGGCCGCCCCGCCACCTGGGCGCTGCGGACCGTCGCGGTGGACGTGTCGACGTGCAGGGTGGTCAGGCGTACCGGGCGCTGCGGGGTGAGCCGTAGCCGCAGCGTGCGCTCGTCGGCCGTGCCGGTGTCGGCAAGCACCTCCAGCCGGGGTGCGGGCAGGGCCGCCGCCTCCGCCGGGCCGCCGAGCAGTTTTTCGGCGCCGATACCGGGGAACTCGTCGGCGATCCGGACCGGCCCGTCCACGTACCCGCCGGTCCAGGGCTGCGGGGTGGACTCGTGACTGAGCCACCGGGCCGTTCCGGTGTCGGTGTCCACGGCGTACATCAGGTGGGTGGGCACCGGGTGTGCGGCGTCGAACCGGTCGACGGCGAACCCGGTCGCGGCGAGGACCACCGTGGCCAGCGCGGCGGCACCGGCCGGCAGGGCGCCGAGCCGGCGGGCCCGCAACGCCACCATGCCCCGCTGGCCGCCGGCCTCCGGGTGCAGCAGGTCCACGACCGGTAGCGCGGCCAGGCCGAGCAGCACGGCGAAGAGGGCGGCAACGCCGCCCATGCCCATGCCCAGCGCCGGGAAGAGCAGCACCACGGTGGGCAGCAGCACGATCACCGCCACCGCCGCGCCGACGGTGACCGCGACCACCGGCACCGGACCGTCCCGGCGGGTGGCGACCGCGACCAGTCCGGCGAGCGCGCCGGCCAGCGCGGGCAGCGTCGCCAGGTACGCCCCACCGGGCACCAGCACGGCGAGGAGTACGCCGAGCAGCGCCAGCCAGCCGAGTCCGCCGACGGCCAGCGCGGCGGGGCCGACCCGGCGACGGGTGAGCGCGTACCAGGTGAACAGGACAGCGGCGGCGAGCGCCAGCACGGCCAACCGGTACCAGGTCGGCCGGTACGGGTCGAGCAGTTCGGCGTAGCCTGGCCGCAGGGCGGTGATCGCCGCCCAGAGCAGTTGTGCGCCGACCGGCGCGACCACGATCGGTACCAGCGCCAGGGCGAAGCCTGCGACCAGCCGACCGGTGCTGACCCGGCCCCGGCGGCGGGCCAGCCAGCCGAGGGCGACGACGGTCGCCAGGGCCAGCAGCGCCAGCGGCAGCACCAGCGTTCCGGGGTAGCGGACCAGCCCGCCCGGCACCGGGAAGTAGGTGGCGTCGTGGCCGGCGCCCAGGTCACCGAGGTCGATCCGGCCGAACTCGCGGGCGAGCCCCAGCATGTTGTCGCCGTGGTGCTGGAGGCTGGCCCGGTCCACCGAGGCCGCAGTGTCCAGCGGGGTGTGGTAGATCGCCCCACCGTCGAGGTACGCCGAGTTCAGCCCGACGAAATCGGCGTCGAGGAAGGCGGTGAAGTCGGTGTCGTTGGGCAGCGCCCGGTAGACCTCCACGGCGAACGAGGTGCCCACCGGGTGCGGCGCGGCCCGACCGAAGACGTCGATCAGTGCGGCGTTCCGGGGTGACGTCTCGAACATGATCACCGGCCCGGTACGCCCGCGTGCCTCCAGGTTGAGCACCACTCCCTTCCCGACGGCGAGCGGGTGCTCGGCGGCGAACGCCAACGCCCCGCACAGGCACGCCTCCTCGGCGTCGGTGAGCACGAACACGATGTCGTTGCGCGGGGCGGGGCCGTCCGTCAGGGCCCGGGCCACCTCCAGGATGGTGGCGACACCGGCGCTGTCGTCGTTGCCGCCCGGACCGGTCTGCACCGAGTCGTAGTGGGCGACCAGGAAAACGGTGCCGGTGGAGGCGGTGCCGGGCAGCCGGGCCACCACGTTGCGTACCCGGGCCAGCGTGGCCACGCCGGGGTTGCCGCTGAGCTGTTCGGCCGCCCCGGAGACCGTGTCCTGTACCTCGGTCTCCAGGCCGAGACCGCGCAGCACCGTCTCCAGGTGGGCGCGGACCTCGTCGCTGGCCGGGCTCCCCGCGACGTGCGGCCGGCTCGCCACCTGCTGCACGTGCGGGTACGCCCGCCCGGCGCTGAACTCGCCGGCCGGCGAGTCCGCCGGACGGGGTGCCGGGGGCCGGACGTCGAACAGCGCGGTGGCGCCGACGGCGACCAGCGCGACGAGTGCCGCGAGCGCGGCCAGGGGGCGTCGGGCCGGTCGGGAGAGGGCACGGTCGGCGGCGGAGTTGGGGGGTGCGCCCACGGGTGGCTCCTCGGGGGGTGGGACCTGGGGTGGACATCATCCTCCATGCCGGGCCGGGCCGCCCCCTCGTGTTGTGTGCGAACGTTGTCTAATACAGGATCAGCAGGGCACTCGGAAGGAGCCCGACATCGGCAACGACCTCCCGCCCGTGGCGGCGGTGACCCGGCCGCACCGGGGGACCGGTCTGACCGGTCCCTCCGTCGTGTCGTGGCCGTATCCGCAGGGCGGTCTCGGGAGCAATCCCAACCTGCCGCCTGGCGAGCGACTGCGGGTGCTGCTGGTCGAGGACGACGAGGCGGACGCGTTCCTCGTCGGTGAGCTGCTCGCCGAGACGAACTCGGGGATCGACCTGCTGGTCGCGACGAGCCTTCGTGAGGCCCGCAAGCGTGTCGCCGGAGTCGACTGCGTCCTGCTCGACCTCGGGCTGCCCGACGCGCAGGGCCTGGACGGGCTGCGGCAGGTGCTGGAGATGTCCGGCAGCGCGGCGGTGTGCGTACTCACCGGGCGCTCCGACGAGCACCTGGGCATCGTGGCGGTCGCCGAGGGGGCGCAGGACTACCTGGTCAAGGGCCAGGTGGACGGGGTGCTGCTGACCCGGGCGCTGCGGTACGCGGTGGAACGCAAGCGGGCCGACGAGAACGCCCGGCGGCTGCGTGAGGTGGAGCTGCGCCAGGCCGAGTCGGCGCGTCTGGAACGCGGCCTGCTGCCCCAGCCGCTGATGTCGACCGAGCAGATCGCGGTGCACACCTTCTATCGCCCCGGCCGGCACGCCGCCCTGATCGGCGGGGACTTCTACGACGTGGTGCAGACCCGCCCGGACCGGGTCGACCTGATCGTCGGTGACGTCTGCGGGCACGGGGTGGACGAGGCGGCACTCGGGGTCGAACTGCGGGTGGCCTGGCGCGCGTTGGTCCTCGCCAGGGTGCCCGACGACGAGGTGCTGCCCGCGTTGGAGCAGGTGCTGATGAGCGAGCGCCGGCTCCAGGAGATCTTCGCCACGGTCGCGGCGGTCCGCCTCGACCTGGCAGCCAACCGGGCCACGGTACGACTGGCAGGTCACCCGCCGCCGGTGCTGCTCGCCGGTGGGCGGGTGGTGCCTGTTCCGGCACCGGGTGGTCTGTTGCTCGGCGTACGGCCACGCCCACCGATCGCCTTCGACCTGGAGTTCGACACCGATGACTGGTCCCTGTTGATGTACACCGACGGCCTGATCGAGGGCCGGGTGGGCGAGGGTGACGAACGCCTCGACGTGCCCGGTCTCACTCGCCTGCTCGCCCGGCCGGACAGCCGCAAGCTCCCGCTGTCCGAGTTGCCGGCCTGGCTGGTCGGGCGGGCCGAGCAGCTCAACGGTGGGCCGTTCGCCGACGACGTGGCGATGCTGCTGGTCTCCCGGGGCAGCGGCCGATGAACCTGGCGGCGAGTTCGTGGACGTTGCGTCGCCGGGTGCTGGTGATGCTCGGCGTGGTCGGCGTGATGCTGCTCAGCGTCGCGGGGGCTGAGGCGGTCGTGGCCGCCAAGAACCGCGAGTACACCGACGTGCTGCTGATGCAGGTCGGGCCGTTGCGGGTGCAGGGCCAGGAGATGCTCAACGCGATGCTCGACCAGGAGACGGGGGTCCGCGGGTACGCGGTGACCGGTGACCTGGAGGACCTGGCCCCGTACGAGCAGGGGTTGGCACGGGAGCGTGCGACGGCCCGGGAGATCCGGGAGCTGTCCGGGAAGTACCCGGCCATCGTGGCGGACCTGGCGGTGGTCGAGCAGCAGGCGGACGAGTGGCGGCGCAGCGTCGCCCAGCCGGTGATCGACACGACGAGCAGCAGCGGCACGGCGGCGGGGCAGGACCTGCTGACCGACGACAGCCGCCAGCGCTTCGACGAGCTGCGCAGCGCGGTCGCCGCGTTGCAGGACGAGATCTTCACCGCCCGGGAGGCGACCGCCCGGGACGTTGAGCGGACCGGCAACATGCTCGTGGTCCTGCTCATCGTCGCCGCGCTGGTGGTCGCGCTGGCCGGTATCGCGTTGCTGCTCTCGCTGGACCGGATGGTGCTGCGGCCGCTGACCACGTTGGCCGGGCAGGTCCGTCAGGTGGCAACCGGCGACTTCTCGCACCGGATCTCCGGTGGCGGCCCGCCGGAGTTCCAGCGCCTTGGCGAGGACGTGGACGCGATGCGCCAGAGGATCGCCGCGGACCTGGCCGAGGTACGCGAGGCGCGGGAGCGGATCGAGTGGGTCAACACCCAGTTGCAGAAGCAGGCGGAGGAGCTGACCCGCTCCAACCGTGACCTGGAGCAGTTCGCGTACGTCGCCTCGCACGACCTGCAGGAGCCGCTGCGCAAGGTGGCAAGCTTCTGCCAGTTGCTCCAACGCCGGTACGCCGGACGGCTCGACGAGCGGGCCGACCAGTACATCGCCTTCGCCGTGGACGGCGCGCAGCGGATGCAGCGGCTGATCAACGACCTGTTGGCGTTCTCCCGGATCGGCCGGATCACCGCCGGGTTCGCCGACATCGACCTCAATCGCCTGATGAGCGAGGTGGCCGCGCAGACCGAACCGGCCCGCCAGTACGCCGACGCCGAGCTGACCTGGGGCGACCTGCCGGTGATCCGGGGCGAGGAGCCGCTGCTCACCAACCTGCTGGTGAATTTGGTCAGCAACTCGGTGAAGTTCCGCCGGCCGGATGTCGCGCCCAAGGTGCACGTCTCGGCCCGGCTGGTCGGCGACGAGTGGGAGGTCACCTGCCAGGACAACGGCATCGGGATCGAGCCGGAGTTCGCCGAGAAGATCTTCGTGATCTTCCAGCGGCTGCACGCCAAAAACGCGTACCCGGGCACCGGCATCGGGTTGGCGATCGTCAAGAAGATCGTGGAGTACCACGGCGGCCGGGTCTGGGTGGACACCGACGTGCCCGAGGGCACCGCGATCCGCTTCACCCTGCCCGCGCTGCCCGCCGACGTCGAGGGCGTGAGGCAGGCCGCCGGATCGGCCGCCGACGCGGCGGCGGACGCCGACCGAGCCGGGCCGGACGCGGCGGATCGGGCCGATGACCGGGCGTCGCCGGGCGGTGAGGCAGCCGGATCGGGTGCGGAGACCCCAGGTGGCGGCGGTACGGTCGGCGAAGAGGCGGGTGCGGAGCGGTCTCCGGCCGGGGTCGCGCAGCGCACCGGCGGGTCGACGGACGACGGCGGACCGCAGGCTCTGGACGGGGCGTCGGGCAGTGGAACTGGTGGCATGAAGGAGGCGGTGGGATGACCGCGCCGGCTGACGGCAACAGCCCGATAGAGGTGCTGCTGGTCGAGGACGACCCGGGTGACGTGCTGATGACCCGGGAGGCGTTCGAGGAGCACAAGCTGCGCAACCGGCTGAACGTGGTCTCCGACGGCGCCGAGGCCCTGGCCTACCTGCGCGGCGAGGGCGAGTACGCGGACGCGCCGCTGCCGGACCTGATCCTGCTCGACCTGAACCTGCCGCGCCGGGACGGCCGGGAGGTGCTGGAGGAGATCAAGAAGGACGAGCAGCTCTGCCGGATCCCGGTCGTGGTGCTCACCACCTCGCAGGCCGACGAGGACATACTGCGCAGCTACCAGCTGCACGCCAACGCGTACGTGACCAAGCCGGTGGACTTCGAACGGTTCATCGCGGTGGTCCGGCAGATCGACGAGTTCTTCGTCAGCGTGGTGAAGCTGCCGCCGCGTGGCTGACACCCTGCTCGACGACGTCGCCGGGCTGCTGCGGGAGACGGCGGACCAGGTGGTGCTGCCACTGTTCCGCCGCCTCGACGCCGCCGACGTGACCGAGAAAGCCCCCGGTGAGCTGGTCACCGTCGCCGATCGTCGGTCCGAGGAGATGATCAGTGCCGGGCTGCGCCGCCTGCGGCCCGGGTCGGTGGTGGTCGGCGAGGAGGCGGTGGCCGACGACCCGGGCCTGTTGCGCCACCTGCGTTCCACGGGTGAGGTGTGGCTGGTCGACCCGATCGACGGCACCGCCAACTTCGCGGCCGGCAGGTCCCCGTTCGCGTTGATGGTCTCGCTGCTCACCGGCGGCCGACCGGAGGCGGCCTGGATTCTCGACCCGATCGCCGGGACGCTGGCCACGGCCTTGAAGGGCGGGGGCACGTACCTGGACGGTGTGCCGGTGCGCCTGCCCACCGACGCGCCGCCGGTCGGCGAGTTGCGGGGTGCCGCGATGACCACGTTCCTGCCGGCACCGTCGCGGCGTACGGTCGTGGCCGGAAGCTCCCGGATCGGCGAGTTGCTGCCGGGCCAGCACTGCGCCGGTCGCGAGTACCTCGACGTGCTCACCGGGCGGCAGCAGTTCGTGCTGTTCTGGCGCACCCTGCCCTGGGACCACGGCCCGGGCACCCTGCTGGTGCGGGCGGCCGGCGGTGTGGCCCGTCGCCTCGACGGCAGCGACTACCACCCGGCCGACACCGAGCCGGGTCTGTTGGTGACCGCCAGCGACAAGGTGTGGACCGAGGTCCACAACACGCTCCTGGCGCCCTGACGTCGGCGGCACCGGGAGGTCCACAGGCTCTCGCACGCCGCGATCGACGTGAATGTGAGTGCGATGCGTGAGGGGATGATGTCGGTGTGTCGACGCTGAGGCCCGTGCGGGGTTCGGGGGCATGGTTCCGTGGGTCCGGTCCGGTATCCTGACCGGCGGTCTTCGCCAGCAGGCCGCCGACCGGCGCCGGCGGAGGCCGCCGCCGCGCGGAGCCTCACCGGGGGCCGGCGGCCGACGAAAGGATGCTTTCGTGCGCAGGTCCATGCCCATCGGGCGGCGGGCTCTCCGGCCGCTGATCGCCCTGCTCGCTGCTGTGGCGCTGTTGTTCGGCCTCGGAGCCGTGCCGGCGTACGCCGAGCCCAACGAGGGGGGCAGCAAGAAGCTGCGGGACGCCCTGGAGGCGACCGCCAAGGCGCACATCGAGGCCAAGCGGAAGCTTGAGGGCTCGGAGAAGCGGCAGAAGGAGATGGCCAAGCAGTTGGCCGACGTGGAGGAGCGGCTGGGCGAGCTGACCACGCTGGTCGGCGAGGTGGCCGCGCAATCCTACCGGGTGGGCCGGCTGAGCCCGGCGGCCGCGCTGCTGGACAGCGCCACCCCGGAGGCGTTCGTGCAGCGTGCCGCCAGCCTCGACGTGATGGCCCAGCGGGACGGTCGCCGGGTGCGCGAGCTGACCGAGGCCCGCGAGGAGGCCCGGCAGGCCAAGCTCGCGATCAACGCCGAGGTGCGCGAGCAGCGCAAGCAGCTCGCCGTGATGGCGAAGAAGAAGAAGGAGGCCGAGGCGGCCCTGGCGGCGGTCAGCTCGGGCGGCAGCGGCGGTTTCAGCGGCGGCAGCTCCACCTCGGCGCGGCCGGCGCCCCGTAACTCCGACGGCTCCTGGCCCGGCGAGTCGTGCACGGTGAACGACCCGACCACCTCCGGCTGCATCACCGCGCGCACGCTGCACATGCTCAACCAGACCAAGGCCGCCGGCTACAAGCGGCACGCCTCCTGCTACCGCAGTGGCGGCTCGGGCGAGCACCCCAAGGGCCGGGCGTGCGACTTCTCGGCCGCCACGAACGGGTTCGAGGACCGCACGGCCACCGGCGGCGACAAGGCGTACGGGGACAACCTGGCCGCCTGGCAGGTCCGCAACGCGGACCGGCTCGGTGTGCTCTACGTGATCTGGTACCGACAGATCTGGCACCCGGGTACGGGCTGGCGGGCGTACGGCGGCAGCGGTAGCCCGGCGGCGGATCACACGAACCACGTTCACACTTCGATGTACTGACCCGTCGCCCGTCACCGCTGCGTACCATCGCTGCGATGAACTCTCCATCGCCTGAGGTGGCGGTGCCCGCCGTGCCCTCCGAACCGGAGGCACCCCGGGCACTGCCCAACGGGCTCGCCGCTTTCCTGGTCTTCTATTCCAGTGGTGCCGTTCTGGTCCTGGAGACCGCCGCGCTGCGCCTGGTCGGGCCGTACGTGGGGGTCACCCTCCAGGTGACCAGCTCGGTCATCGGCATCGCGCTGGCGGCGATCGCGTACGGGGCGTGGGCGGGCGGCTGGCTGGCCGACCGGCGCAACCCGCGTACGCTGCTCGCGCCCGCGCTGGTGCTCTCCGGCATCGCCACCGCGATCACCCTGCCGGCGGTGCGGTACGCCGGTGAGGTGCTGCGCGGCGGCGCGGAAAGCGCGATCCTGCTGCTGGTGGTGGTCGCCGTGTTCGCGCCCGCGATGTTGCTCTCCGCGGTCAGC
The DNA here is from genome assembly GCF_014764405.1 of Micromonospora craniellae. Taxonomy (NCBI): domain Bacteria; kingdom Bacillati; phylum Actinomycetota; class Actinomycetes; order Micromonosporales; family Micromonosporaceae; genus Micromonospora; species Micromonospora craniellae. The sequence continues at coordinate 4,123,163 of NZ_CP061725.1, forward strand.
CCGCTGGTGATCAAGCTTCAGCTCGCCGACCTGCGTCGCACCGGTCAGGTGGTCGGCCGGCTCTCCGGCATCGGCACGTTGGGCGCCGTCACGGCCACCCTGGTCACCGGCTTCGTGCTGGTCGCCGCGCTGCCCAGCACGGTCATCCTGTTCGGGCTGGCCGCCTCGCTCGGCATCACCGGTATCGCCCTCTGGGCGTACCTGCGCGGGCAGGACCGGGCGACCCTACCCGGTCCGGCCCGGGCCAAGGCCGCCCTGGCGGTGCTCGGTCTGGTCGGTGTGGGGCTGACCGTGGTGGCTCCGGACCCGTGCGACGTGGAGACGGCGTACCACTGTGCCCAGGTCGAGACCGATCCCGACCGGGCCAGCGGGCGGACGCTGCTGCTCAACTCGGCCCAGCACTCGTACGTCGACCTGGCCGACCCGACTCACCTGAAGTACGCGTACACCCGGTGGATCGGGGCGGTGGCGGACGTGATGGCACCCGAGGGCCAGCGCCTCGACGCGTTGCACCTCGGCGGTGGCGGGTTCACCGTGCCGCGTTACCTGACCGCCACCCGGCCCGGCACCGACAACCTGGTCTTCGAGATCGACGGTGGGCTGGTCGAGTTGGGGGAGCGCCACCTCGGCGTACGCCAGGGACCGGACCTGCGGGCCGAGGTGGGCGACGCCCGGATGTTGGTGGCCGCGGAGGGCACCGACACCCGGGACTTCGTGGTCGGCGACGCGTTCGGGCATCTGGTGGTGCCGTGGCACCTGGCGACCCGGGAGATGGCCGCCGAGGTGCGGCGGGTCACCCGCTCCACCGGGGTCTACGTGCAGAACGTGATCGACTATCCGCCGCTGCGTTTCATCCGCAGCGAGGTCGCCACCGTCGCCGCCGAGTTCCGGCACGTGGCGCTGATCGCCCCGCCGGAGGCGCTGGCGGGGGAGCGGGGTGCCAACTTCCTCATCGTCGCCTCGGACACGCCGCTGCCGCTGGCCGCCGTACGGGCCCGCCTGGACGACCGCAACGAGGCGGTCAGCCTGCTCTCCGGCAGCGACCTCACCGATTTCGTCGGCGACGCACTGGTGTTGACCGATGACTACGCGCCGGTGGACCAACTGCTCGCGACCGCCTGATCGGGTGAGATCGTGACCGGATCCGACCAGAAAGGTGTAGGTGGGTTCGCGTCGGGCAACAACGCCGACCATGGGTGGTGGCCAACGCAGGGGCACGCAACTGCTCGGTGAGCGGTACCGGCTGATCGAGCAGGTCGGCACGGGCGGGATGTCGGTCGTCTGGCGCGGCTACGACGAGGTGCTCGGCCGCCAGGTGGCGGTCAAGGTCCTCGCGTCCCGGCTGGCCAGCGACCGGGCGTTCCGGCACCGGATCCGGATCGAGGCGCAGGCCGCCGCCCGGCTCTGCCACCCCAACATCACAGGCGTGTACGACTACGGGGAGTCCGAGCAGGCCGGGCTGACCGTGCCGTACGTGGTGATGGAACTCATCGACGGCGCTCCACTGACCGCGCGGCTTCGCCGGGACGCCCGGCTGCCCTGGCGGGAGGCGGTGACGGTGGCGGCGGAGGTGGCCTCCGCGCTGGCCACCGCGCACGCGCGGGGCGTGGTGCACCGGGACGTCACGCCCGGCAACGTGATGCTGACCCCGACCGGCGTCAAGGTCGTCGACTTCGGCATCTCGGCGCTGGTCGGGGAGAACGAGAAAGGGCTGGACGGCGCCCTGCTCGGCACCCCCGCCTACCTCGCCCCGGAACGGCTCGACAACGGCCAGGTCAGCCCGGCCACCGACGTGTACGCGGTCGGGCTGCTGCTCTACCGGATGCTCACCGGGCGGCTGCCCTGGGAGGCTGACAGCACCACGCAGATGTTGCGGGCGCACCTGTACCGCGAACCCGAGCCGATGCCGACGGTGCCGGGGCTGCCCGACGGTGTCGCCGCGCTGGTGCACCGTTGCCTGGCGAAGCGCCCGGCGGACCGGCCGGCCACCGCGGAGTTGGCCCGGCGCCTCGCCGAGGCGGTCGGCAAGGTGACCGCGCGGGCTGGTGACGAGCGGGCCGCCGCACCGATGCTGCTGGCCAGCCTCGGCACCACGATCCTGCCCTGGTCGGCCGCGACCGACGCGCTGCCCTTCGCCGGCCTGCGTACCCGCCGCGCCGCGACCCGTCGCCGCCGGATCGAGGCGATGGTGGCCACCACCGCGTTGGTCGGTGTGATGGCGGTGGTCTGGACGATGACCTCGCGTAGCCCGGCCAGCGGCGACATCGACCAGCCGGCCCAGGCCGGGATGAGCACCGAGCAGCCCATTTCCTGCCAGGTCAGCTACGCGCTGCGTAAGGACTCGGGCAAGGACTTCACCGCCGAGCTGAGCCTGACCAACATCGGTGCGAAGGAGTTGCGCGACTGGACGATGAGCTTCACGTTCCCCGGGCAGCAGAAGGTGACCAAGGCGAGCCCGGCAGCGGTACGCCAGCAGGGGCGCTCGGTCGCTGTGCAGCCGGCCCCGCAGAAGCCGGCGCTGGCACCGGGCGGCACCGAGAAGCTCAGCCTGACCGGCAGCTACAGCGGGCCGAACGTGCTGCCGGTGGAGTTCCGGGTCGGTGCCGCGCGATGCGGGGTGCAGGTATCCGGCGTCGCCGGCAGCGTGCCGGCTCCCACCAAGACGGTGAAGGCCACCACCACCTCGAAGACCGGCTCGGGTGGCTCCGGGGGGACGAAGGTCAAGGCGGGCCAGGACGACAAGAAGCCGGCCGGGAAGAAGTCAAAGTCGGGCAAGGGCAACGGACCGGGCAAGGGCAGCGGGTCGGGTGAGAAACAGCCGAAGCCGGCCAAGCCCGGCACGGGCAACAGCGGGAAGCGCTGAGTCGGGTCAGGAGATCAGCGAGAAACGCTGGACCTGTTCGATGGTCCCCTCGACGATGAGCGTGCTGTCCCGGACCAGTTCCAGCCCGTCGGAGACGTACCGGAAGCGGCTCTCGTCCGGCGCTTTGATCCCGAGCACCCGTACGCCGTGGCGGTCCAGCAGCCGTACCTCGCTGATCGAGTGCCCTACGAGCGACTCGGGTACGCGCAGCTTGGCGATGGCGAACGCGTCGCCGAACTCCACGAAGTCGAGCATCCGGGTGACGATCAGGTGGGCCAGCCGTTCGCCGGTCTCCGCCTCCGGGAAGATCACGTGTTGGGCGCCGACCGAGGAGAGGATCTTCGCGTGCTGCCCGGAGATGGCCCGCGCCCAGATCTGCGGTACGCCGAGTTCGACCAGGGCGAGCACGGTCAACACGCTGGCCTCCACCGAGGCGCCGATGGCCACCACCACGCGTTGCAGGTCGGCGATGCCGAGTTGGCGCAGCGCGTCCTCGTCGGTGGCGTCGGCCTGGGTCACCTGATCGAGGTGGGCCGACCACTTCTGCACCTGCTGGGCGTTGCGGTCGACGGCCAGCACGTCGTGACCGAGTGCGCTGAGCGATTCGGCCAGGTGGCTGCCGAACCGGCCGAGCCCGATCACGGCGATGCTCTCGTCGCCGGAGTTCCTAGCCGACAATGGGTTGCTCCTCTGGGTAGCGGTAGAGCCGGCGCCGGGTGTTCAGCGCGATTGCCGAGCCGAGGGTGAGTGGACCCACCCGGCCGATGTACATCAGGAGGGTCAGCAGGAAAACGCCGCCGTCGTGCAGCGACGACGTCAACCCGACGGTGAGCCCGGTGGTGCTGAACGCCGAGGTGATCTCGAACAGCACGTGGTGGAACGGGATCCCGTTGGTCAGCGCGATCAACACGCCGGTGCCGCCGGCCACCACCGCGACACTCAGCAGGGCGACCGTCAATGCCTGCCGCTGGCTCGACGTGGCGATCCGGCGGTGCCCCACCGTGACGTCCGGCTCGCCCCGGATCTCCGCCCACATCACGAAGGCGAGCAGGAAGAACGTGGACACCTTGATGCCACCGGCGGTGCTGGCGCTGCCGCCGCCGATGAACATCAACCCGGTCAGCAACGGGTAACTCTCCTCGTGCAGCAGATTGATCGGCATCACCTCGTAGCCGCCGGTGCGGGAGAGCGTGATCTGGGCGAACGCGGCGTTCACCTTGCCGGGTACGTCGTACTGGCCGATGGTCCACGGGTTGGACCACTCGATGACCAGCAACATCACGAACCCGACGACCACCAGGACGGCGCTGCCCCAGATGGTCAGCTTGGTGGCCACCGCCCAGCGCACCGGTCGCCGCCACTCCCGGACCGCCTCGAACAACGCCGGGAACCCGAGTCCGCCGACGATCGAGCCGAGGGCCAGCGGCAGGGTCACCCAGGGATCCCGGCCGAAGGCCAGCAGCCCGTCGGAGTAGAGCGAGAAGCCGGAGTTGTTGAATGCCTGGATGGAGTGGAAGGACGCCGACCAGAGTGCCCGCCCCAGGGGGTACTCGTAGCCCAGCCAGAGCCGGGCGGCGACCAGGAACGTCATCACGGCCTCGCAGGCCAGCACCGTGGCGGCGATGTGGATCAGCAGCCGGCGTACGTCGGCCAGGCCGTACTCCAGGGTTTCGGCCTGCACCAGCATCCGGTTGTGCAGGCCGAGCCGCCGGGACACGGTCAAGATCACCAGTGCGGCGAGCGTCAGGATGCCGAGGCCGCCGATCTGGGTGAGCGCCGTGATCACCACCAGCCCGCCCTCGGACCAGTAGTTCGGCGTGTCGGTGACGGTCAGCCCGGTGACCGAGACCGCCGAGGTGGCGGTGAACAGCGCGACGGGGAACGGAGTGTGCTCGCGCGGGATGGTCATCGGGTCCAGCATCAGCACGCCGGTGCCGAGCAGGATCGCCACCAGGAAGCCGACCGGCACCAGCCGTACGGGGTGACGAAGTAACCGGCGCACCAGACAATCTTCCGATTCCACCCGGTTCCGGGTGCGGGAATCGAGATCCCGAGCTTCCACCGGAGGCTCAGACGCACCACCCCCCGGTCAACCCGCTGCCCGCTGCCCGATTGCGTCGATCATGGAGTTGTGGCGGTGGAATCGCGGATGTATTTCCGTTTCGTCGCGACCACAACTCCATGATCGCGGGATGGTTGGACGGGCCGCTCGGGCCGGTCGGCGACGAAAGTGCCTCGGCCAGGCCGACCGATGATGAGATCCCGATCGTGCAGCAGCGACATCGCTCGGTAGGCGGTGTTCACGCGGACGTCGTACATGTCGGCGACCTGGCTGGTCGAGGGCAAGTCGTGCCGGGGATGGGGATGCGGCGGTGAGCTTCTTCCCGACATCGAGGCGGTCGGTACGACGGTCTCCGAGGAGGATCCGGCACTGGGTGTTCTGTGATCAGCCGTTGAGCAGGTCGTACGCCGCCTTGGGCGCCTTCTGTGACTCGTCTTCGGTGAACGCGACGATCGGCGGGGCGGTGCCGAAGTCGAAATACTCCACCACGTACTCCGACGCCTTCTGCTCCCCGGCGGCCGGGATGGCCAGGGTGAGCGAGGTGAGGTTGCCGTCTGCGCCCACCACGGCGGTGAGTGGGATCTGCGTGACGGCGTCGCCGAGGGTGGCCACGCCCTCCAGGGCGTCCGCCAGCTCGGGCTGGGCGGACAGGTCGACCATGCCGGTGTACGTCCCGCCTTCGCCGGCCTGGATGTCGTCGGCCGCCCGGATGATCACCTCGGCGTTGCCGGGGTCGGTGCCCTCGTAGGTGGGCAGGGAGTCCGGGCCCTCGATCTTCGTCGGGTCCAGCTCCATCCACGTGGTGGGCAGCTTCATCAGCTTCTGGATGTCCTTGCCGCCCTTGAAGTTGACCCGCATCCAGGTGCGGGACTCGATAATCCGGAAGGACATCTCCAGCGTGAAGTCCTTGTCCTTGGTGACCGTGTCGATGTCCATGCCCCGGTTCGCCGGGTCGATCACCCCGGACACCTCGCCCGAGGTGGTGAAGCGGAATGCCGGGTCCTGCTCGCCCGGCACCGCCGCCAGCAGCTCCTGCTTCGGGTCCGGTGGCGGCGGGGCCGCCTCCGGAGTGTCCTTGCCGTCGCAGCCTGCCACCAGGGTCGCGGCCAGCAGAGCGATCGTCGCGACCGCGAAGCGCCGGGTCGTGGCGGTGGTTCCGGTGTGCTGAGTCATCTCGTCTCTCTCCCGCGGATCGAACGGAATCGTATGCCAGACGCCCCGCCACTGCGGCCCGCCACCGTGTCGACCGCCCCGCCACCGTGTCGCGCGAGCCTCCGCCGGGCCGCACGCCGTACGCCGTGGCGGGCGGATGGTCCGACGGTGCTGGTAGAAAGGCCGGATGAGCCAGGAACGGACGGCGAGCCGGCAACGGGCCGAGGCGGTGCTGCGCCGACTGGCGGGCGAGGAGGCCCGGCTCCGGGAGGACCAGTGGCGGGCGATCGAGGCGCTGGCGGTCGACCGGCGGCGGGTGCTCTGCGTGCAGCGCACCGGCTGGGGCAAGTCGGCGGTCTACTTCGTGGCCACCGCGCTGCTGCGGCAGGAGCTGGACGGCCGGGAGCCGGCCGGGCCCACCGTGATCGTGTCGCCGTTGCTGGCGTTGATGCGCAACCAGGTCGACGCGGCGGCCCGCGCCGGTATCCGGGCCCGCACCATCAACTCGGCGAACCTGGACGAGTGGGACGAGATCACCGCCGAGATCCACGCCGGTGCGGTGGACGTGCTGCTGATCAGCCCGGAGCGGCTCAACAACCCGGACTTTCGGGACGGCGTGCTGCCGAGGTTGGCCGCCACCACCGGCCTGCTGGTGGTGGACGAGGCGCACTGCGTGTCGGACTGGGGGCACGACTTCCGGCCGGACTACCGCCGGCTGCGGACCTTCCTCGGCAACCTGCCGGAGCAGACGCCGGTGCTGGCCACCACCGCCACCGCCAACGAGCGGGTGACGCGGGACGTGGCCGAGCAGCTCGGCACCGAGGCGGTCACGCCGGGGCAGCCGCGACCGGACGTGTTGGTGCTACGCGGCAGCCTGGACCGGGAGTCGCTGCGGCTGGGCGTACTCGACCTGCCGAGCCCGGCGCACCGGCTCGGCTGGCTCGCCGACCACCTGGACCGGCTGCCCGGCTCCGGCATCGTCTATACGCTGACCGTCGCGGCGGCGACCGAGACCACCGAGTTCCTGCGCTCGCGGGGCTGGTCGGTGGCCGCATACACCGGGCAGGCCGAGGACGCCGACCGCCGCGCCGCCGAGCAGGACCTGCTTGACAACAAGATCAAGGCGCTGGTCGCCACCAGCGCGCTCGGCATGGGCTTCGACAAACCGGATCTGGGCTTCGTGGTGCACCTGGGCGCGCCGCCCTCGCCGATCGCCTACTACCAGCAGGTCGGCCGGGCCGGCCGGGCGGTCGAGCACGCCGAGGTGCTGCTGTTGCCGGGCACCGAGGACCAGGCCATCTGGCGGTACTTCGCGTCGCTCGCCTTCCCGCCGCAGGAGCAGGTCCGCGCGGTGCTGGCCGCCCTGCACACCGACCGGCCGCTCTCCACCCAGGCCCTGGAACCGCTGGTCGACCTGCGCCGGGCCCGGCTGGAACTGATGCTCAAGGTGCTCGACGTGGACGGCGCCGTCCGCCGGGTGCGCGGTGGGTGGCTCGCCACCGGCGAACCCTGGGTCTACGACGAGCCCCGGCTGCGGCGCGTCGCCGCCGCCCGCGCCGACGAGCAACAGGCCATGCTCGGGTACGCGGCGACGACCGACTGCCGGATGCGCTACCTGCGGGACTGCCTGGACGACGCGGAGGCCGCCGACTGCGGGCGGTGTGACCGGTGCGCCGAGCCGCTGTTCACGGCAGAGGTGTCACCGGCTGCGTTGACCGCCGCGCAGACCTTCCTGGGCCGCCCCGGCGTGCCGCTCGCGCCGAAGAAGCTCTGGCCGACCGGGCTGGACGCGGTCGGCGTACCACTGAAGGGGCGCATCGCCCCGGCGGAGCAGGCACTGCCCGGCCGGGCCGTCGGCCGACTCTCCGACCTCGGCTGGGGTGGCCGGCTGCGGGGTCTGGTCGGGCCGGGCACGCCGGATGGCGTGCTCCCCGACGACGTGGCCGCCGCCGTGATCGAGGTGCTCAAGGCGTGGGCACACGGCGACGACCCGTGGCCCCACCGCCCGGCGGGCGTGGTCGCGGTCGACTCGCGTACCCACCCGGTGCTGGTCGGGTCGCTGGCCGAGCGGATCGCGGCGGTCGGGCGGCTGCCGCTGCTCGGCCGGGTCACCTCGGCCGGTCCGCCGGCCGGGCCGCGCGGCAACAGCGCCCAGCGGGTACGCACGCTGCACGGCGCGCTCACCGTGCCCGACCCGCTCGCCGACGCCCTGATCGGGTTGGACGGGCCGGTGCTGCTCGTCGACGACCTGGTCGACTCGGGCTGGACGATGACGATGGCGGCCCGGGAACTGCGCCGCGCCGGGGCCTCCGACGTCCTGCCGCTGGCCCTCGCGGTCGCCGGCTGACACCGCGGGTGCGACCGGAGCCACGACCGGCCGGACCCGCCGGAGGGCCGGACGACCCGACGGTACGGTGGGCGCATGGCTGACCAGGAACCCGACGCGCCCGCGTTCGGGTCGGTGCGGGTCGCCGAGCGACCGGCGGCGGACGGCGAGACCGACCGGGTCTCCGCGACGCCGGACCGGGCCACACTACGGCTGGCCCTGGTGGTCGGCGGGCTGGTGCTCGCCGTGCTGCTCGGCTTCGGGCTCGGCCGGATCAACGGCGGCGGCCCGGCGGCGGCCGGCGGCGGTACGGCGGACAGCGCGCTGGCCGACCACAGTCACGCCCCCGGCGTCGGCGCGCACTCCCACGGTGCCGACCAGGAGGCCGCCGCCGAGGCCGGTGGGCTGGCGATCAGCCGGGACGGCTACACCCTCGCGCCGTTGTCCGCCGAGTTCACCGCCGGACGCGAAGGTGAGCTGCGGTTCCGGATCGAGGACGGGCAGCGCCGCACGGTCACCCGGTTCGCGGTCGTGCACGACAAGCCGATGCACGTCATCGTGGTGCGCCGCGACCTGAGCGGCTACCAGCACCTGCACCCGACCATGGCGACGGACGGCACCTGGTCGGTGCCGCTCACCCTGGCGCAACCCGGCCTGTGGCGGGCGTACGCCGACTTCACCGCGCTCGCCGACGACGGCCGGCAGACCGCCACGACGCTCGGTGTGGACCTGGTCGCCCCCGGCACGTACCAGCCCCGGGAGCTGCCTGCCCCGGCCGCCACCGACACGGTCGACGGGTTGGCCGTCGGATACCAGGGCAGCCCCGAACCCGGGCTGACCGTGCCGTTGAGTTTCCGGGTCACCGGCGCGGACGGCACGAGCCCGACGCTGGAGCGTTACCTCGGCGCGTACGGTCACCTCGTCGCGCTGCGCGAGGGGGACCTCGGGTACCTGCACGTGCACCCCGAGGCGGAGTTGGTCGACGGTGCGATCCAGTTCTGGCTGACCGCACCGGGGCCAGGGCGCTACCGCCTCTATCTGGACTTCGCCACCGGCAGCACGGTCCGCACCGCCGAGTTCACGGTGACCGTCGGCTAGCCGGTCAGCCGGCCCGGCGGATCGGCCGGCGGGCGAGGTAGCGCAGCAGGTCACGGATGTGGTGCTTCTCCTCGGCCGGCACGGCCGGATCCGCCAGCCGTTGCAGGATCATCCGGACGTCGGCCTCGACCGGACCCTCGTCGCCGCGCCGCCACGGGCCGGGGCCGGCGTCGGGCAGACCGAGCGCCCGGAAAGCCGCCGCCACCGGCAGGTCCAGCGCGGCGCAGAAGCCGCGCACCTTGGCCAGTTCGGGGTAGTCCTGCCAGTCACCGGCCAGCCAGCGGAAGACGGTGGACCGGCCGACGCCGGTGTGCCCGGCCAGGTCGGTGACCGTCCATCCGCGTTCCTTCCGGGCGTCGTCGATGGCACGACGGACGAAGCGCGCGAACGCCATCTGCGGCGAAATCTCTGCCGAACCCATCCGGTGGGTATGCCCTCCCGACCGGCACCCGACGGTGCGCTCTTCGAGAGTAGTACGCGGCGGATGGGAAGCAATTGACTGATCGAACAGACGACAACGATGCCGGAACCGAGCCTGGTCAACGTTTTGCGGCCTGCGGCGCGAGCAGCGTCTCCAATCGTGGTGAGACCCGCCACCGCGTCACCAACTCCTGATACTCCGCCTGGTGGGCGGCGGTCGGCTCGGCACCGGTGCGCCGTGCCCGGATCAGCAGGTTGCGCGGGGTGTGCACCGAGTCGACGAACTCGACCACCTCGGCCCGGTAGCCGTGCAGGCGCAGCAGGCCGGCGCGCAGCGCGTCGGTGAGTACGTCCGCGAAACGCTCCCGGAGGATCCCCTGCCGGGTCAGCAGCTCGTAGGGCGCGGGGGTCGGCCGGGCGCGGAGCTGCGCGGCGATGTCGTGGTGGCAACAGGGCGCGGCCAGTACCCATAGGGCGTCCCAGCGCACCGCACGGGCCAGCGCCTCGTCGGTGGCCGTGTCGCAGGCGTGCAGGGCGAGCACCAGATCAGGTGCCGGGTCGACGACCGCGTCGGCGATGGCGCCGGCCACGAAGCGCACCCGGTCGGCCCAGCCCAGCCGCTGCGCCAACGCGGTGTTGCGGCGCCGCTGGTCGTCCCGTACGTCCACGCCGACCAGTTCGACGTCCCACCCGAGCCCGGAGAGATACCGGTACGCGGCGAAGCTCAGGTACGCGTTGCCGCAGCCCAGGTCCACCACGCGCAGCGGACGGCCCGGTTCCCCGGTCGGCTCGGCGGGGAGCGTGGCCACCAGCGCCCGCAGGAACGCGTCCACCTGACGACGCTTCGCCGCCGAGCCGCCGATCTCGGCGAAGAGCGGGTCACCCGGGTCGAGCAGGTACTCCTTGGCCCGGTCGTGTCCGGCGGCACCGGCGGCCGGGCGTTCGCTCGCGCTGCGGTGCACCTGCGCCTCGCCCGACTTGGTGACCCGCAGTTGGAGCGTGGCCCCGGTGGTCTCCACGTGCCAGTTGCCGAACGGCTCGGCCAGCAGCGCCTCGACCGCCGCGTCCGCCTCCGGCCCGGGGGCCACGTTGCGGGTGTACGGCCGGTCGCGGTCGGACGTGGAGATCTGCAACCTCGGGCCGGCCTTGAGCGCGACCGGCCGCAGCTCGGCCCGGACCACGGAGGGCCGCTGGCCGCGTCGGCGACCGGCCGCCACGGCCCGGGTCAGCGCGGGGTCCAGCAGCATCGAGCGGACCTCGGCCAGGGCGGAGTCCAACGGTTCGGGCATCGCTCCATCTTCCACGCCGGCCCGGGGTACGCCGACATCGGCGGGCCGTCGGTGACGCCGGGCACGCCCCTGCAGGACGCCGCCGCGCCGGCGACCGGTTCTGGTCGACGGCGCGGTGACGGTGCGGATACCTGCCGGGTGCTCCGCCCGCTGACCGGGCGGAGCGGGATCAGTCGGTGGTCGCCTCGGTGGCGCCGCCGGTGGTGGAGGCGGCGGCCCGGCGGCGTCGGCGGCGACGCGGTCGGGGCGTCTCGGCGCCACCCTCGGTGCCGGTGGCGGCCTCGGCGGGGGTACCCGTCTCGGTCGGGTTGGTCCCGTCGACACCGGCGATGACCTCGCCGGCCCGGCGACGCCGACGGCGACGTGGCGTGCGGGTGCCCTCACCGGACAGCTCGGCGGCCTCCGGCCCGGCGTCGCCGCCCTGCCCGCGACCGCTCTCGCCCCGTCCCTCGCCGCGACCTCGGCCCTCGCCCCGTCCACCGCCGTCACCGCGACCGCGACCCTGACGCCGTCCGGCGCCGCGCGGCTCGCCGCCACGGCGGGAGCGACCGCCCAGGTCCTCCTCGACCTCGGCGGCCAACCCGGCGCGGGTCCGCTCGGCGGTCGGCAGCGTACCGGTCACCTCGGTCGAGATGTGCAGGTCGGGGTAGAGGTGCGGGGAGGTGTGGTAAGTCTCCTGCGGGTCGGGCATGTCCAGCCCGAGCGTCTTGTCGATGATCCGCCAGCGCGGCATGTCGTCCCAGTCGACGAAGGTCACCGCCACACCGGTCGCGCCGGCCCGGCCGGTCCGGCCGATCCGATGGGTGTAGGTGTCCTGGTCCTCGGGGCAGTCGTAGTTGATGACATGGGTGACACCGCTGACGTCGATGCCCCGGGCGGCGACATCGGTGGCGACCAGAGTGTCGATCTTGCCGGCCCGGAAGGCGCGCAGTGCCCGCTCCCGGGCACCCTGGCCGAGGTCGCCGTGCACGGCCGCGACCGCGAAGCCGCGGAAGTCGAGGTCCTCGGCCACCCGGTCGGCGGCCCGCTTGGTCCGCGTGAAGATCATCGTGAGGCCACGGCTCTTGGCCTGGAGGATCCGGGCGACGATCTCGATCTTGTTCATCGAGTGGGTGCGGTAGACCAGCTGCTCGGTCTGCGGGGACGGGCCGGTCTCGGCGGTGTGCCCGGCGTGGATCGTGATCGGGTGACGCAGGAACCGGCGGGACAACGTCACGATCGGGTCCGGCATGGTGGCGGAGAACAGCATGGTCTGCCGGTCCTCCGGGAGCATCGCCAGGATCCGCTCGACGTCGTCGAGGAAGCCCAGGTCGAGCATGCGGTCGGCCTCGTCCAGCACCAGCGCGCGTACGCTGTTCAGACGCAGGTGCTTCTGCTTGGCCAGGTCGAGCAGGCGACCCGGCGTACCGACGAGGATCTCCACGCCCTTGCGCAGCGCGTCGACCTGCGGCTCGTACGCCACTCCGCCGTAGATCGGCAGTACGCGTACGCCCCGGGTGCGGCCTGCGGCGGCGATGTCCTTGGCGACCTGGATGCCCAGTTCACGGGTGGGTACGACGACCAGGGCCTGCGGCAGGCCGTCGCCGCCCTCGCTCGGCGCGAAGACCCGCTCCAGCAGCGGCACGCCGAAGCCGAGGGTCTTGCCGGTGCCGGTCGGGGCCTGCCCGATCAGGTCGGCGCCGCGCAGCGCGATCGGCAGTGCGTACTCCTGGATGGCGAAGGCGCGGGTGATGCCGGCCGCGGCCAGCGCGTCGACGGTCTCGGCGCGTGCGCCGAGCTCGGCGAAGGTCGGCGCCTCCGGTCGGACCGGGGCGGTCGGGGCCAGCTCCTGGCCGTCTGTGAGGTCTTGAATCGGTTCACTCATGTGGATTTGGGGGTGCCCTCTCGTGGGTGCGCCCCATCATGTCCTCAGGGCGCGTTCGGTATGGCGCGGGCCACACGGTCGGCGGCAGAGAGCCGAGCGGACCGGGCCGCACGCGCGCCGTGGGTCGGACTTCGACCGGGTTTGATCTGAATCCGGTCGGGATCGGCGCCTACGGCAACTCGTCCATGTTACCTGAACAGGGGTAGGGCCGTCCCGATTCCGGTCCGGCAAGGGTTGTCGAGAGAGCTTCCATGTGACCTGTATCACACGAATCTGGTCGTGTCTTCCTGGTCAACCCCTCCGGCGGCGGTCCGCCGGACGCTCCCGGAGGGGCCGTCGGGCGGTAGCCTGCGCGGGTGTCCGCCCCCGCCGCGCCCGATCACGCCGTCGCCGACCTGCTGGGCCTGGTGGCCCTCGGTGAACTGCTCGCTTTCGAGCGGATGGCGGCTGACGCCCGATTCGCCCCGGATCTACGCCGTCGGGCCGCGTTGAGCGAGATGGCCGCCGCCGAGATCGCGAACTACCGGCGGCTGGCCGACCGGCTCGGCGTGCTCGGCGTACCGCCCGAGGAGGCGATGGCGGCCTACGTCGAGCCGTTGCAGGGGTACCACGACTCGACCGAGCCCCGGGACTGGGCCGAGGCGGTCACCAAGGCGTACGTGGGAGACGGGATCACCGACGACTTTCTCCGCGAGATCGCCGAAGCGCTGCGGGAGCCGGACCGGCAACTGGTCCTGGACGTGCTGCACGAGTCGCGGTACGCGGAGTTCGCCGCCGCCGAGATCCGGCACGCCGTCTCGGCGGACCCGAAGGTGGCCGGGAGGTTGTCGATGTGGGCCCGACGACTGGTCGGCGAGGCGCTGTCCCAGGCGGGCCGGGTGGTCGCCGCCGACCAGGGGGCGCTGACCGCGCTGATCGTCGCCGACGGCCGGACGGACGTGGCCGGATTGTTCCGGCGGCTGACCGCCGCGCACACCGCGCGGATGGCCGCCGCCGGCCTCAACAACTGATCGTCAGCGGACGGTGAAGCCCACCGCCCGAGGCGACGCCTCGGCGATCTCGACGTAAGCGACCTTGCTGACCGGCACGATGACCCGCCGGCCCTTCTCGTCGGTCAGGGAGAGCGTGCCGCCCTCGCTCCTGGCCATCGCGTCGGTCACGATCTGCTCGATCTCGGCCGGCGACTGCGCGCTCTCCAGGACCAGCTCGCGCGGTGCGTACTGCACCCCGATCTTGACCTCCACTGTGCCTCCTCCGTCGGGCGAAATGGTCGCCGTGCGAAGGCTATCCGATCACAAGGTGGGAGTTCAGGCTGACTCACCTTGCAGCGGGAAGCTGGCGATGCCCCGCCAGGACAGCGCGGCCACCAACGCCTCCGCCTCGGCCTTGGGCACCTGCCGCCCGCGGGCCAGCCAGAACTGCGCCGCGGTCTCGGCCGCGCCGACCAGGCCGGAGGCGAGCAGCTCCGCGTGCGCCCGACTGACCCCGGTGTCCGAGATGATGGTGTCGGTGATCGCCGCGATGCAGCCCTGCTCGACCCGCTCCACGCGCTGCCGCACGGCCGGATCGTTACGCAGGTCCGACTCGAAGACCAGGCGGAACGCCTCGCTCTCGTGATCGACGAAGTCGAAGTACGCCCGGACCGACGCGCTGACCCGCTCCTTGTTGTCGGTGGTGCTCGCCATCGCGTCGTGCACCTTGGCGACGATTGCGTCACAGTGCGTGTCGAGCAGGGCGAGGTAGAGCTCCATCTTGCCGGGGAAGTGCTGGTACAGCACGGGCTTGGAGACCCCGGCCCGCTCGGCGATGTCGTCCATGGCCGCGGCGTGGTAGCCCTGCGCGACGAATACCTCCTGAGCAGCGGCGAGCAGCTGCTTGCGGCGTGCCGAACGGGGCAGGCGGGTCGGCCTGCCGCTGGCCTGGGCGCCGTTCCCCACAGCGGTCATGGGAACCTCCGAGTCTGTAGTACGGGCCGCATTTCGCCCGAACCGCTCAGGGCCGCCATGGCCCCGCGCGGAATTGGCCCGCCGCTGTAACTTATCGCCACTGTCGCCACACGGTAGCCTCAGCGGGGGCGACCAAGGAGCGCGCGGTGAGTGAAGCAGGGCAACCCGGTGCCGCCACCCCGGGAGAGCACGGCGACGGATCGGGTCAGCGGGATGACCTGGCCCGTTCCGGCAACGGGTGGGCACCGTCGGCGGCCGACTGGTCGTGGGGGACGGAAGGTTCCCGCGACCTCGGTGCCCCCCGGCGTCGCGCCGAGCCGCCCTCCGGCTGGGCGACCGCCTCACCACGCTACGCCGACCTGCCCGCTCCCGCCGGTGACCAGCCGGAGCTGGAACGGGCGACACGGACGAACGGACACCACGTCAACGGCGTGCAGCCCGGCGACGAGTCGTCGGCCGGTCGACACACCCCGGTCAGTGCCCCACCCGGCCTGCGTGACTCGGGTCGTGATGCCGGCCACGACCGGCTGGTGGTGCCGGCGCCGCGTCCCACCCCCTCCGGCGAGCAGCCGGTGACCTCGACCTCCGGGCTGCCGACCTCGGCGCCGCCCGCCGTCCAGGTGCCGCCCGTCGGCACCGCCGCCTCCGGTTTCGAGATGCCGCCCGGCCTGCACGCGCCCACCGCCGAGCGGGCCGGGGACGACCCGTCCGTCGGGCGGTCGCACGGCTGGGACGAGCCCTACCCGGCCGAGTCGACCGGCGCGTCCCACCCCGCCTCCGAGCCTTCCGGCCCGTCGGGTGACCGCTTCGGTGCCGACCAGGTCGGTGGTTGGCCCCTGCCGAGTGCCGACCGGCGCGCCGGTCGGTCGGCGGGAGGCGAGCCGGCCGACGACGAGCGGCCGAGCTGGGCCCGCTCCGGTCCGCCGAGCGACTGGGCGCCGTCCTGGGCTCGCGGCGAGGACGAGAGCAGCCGGCGTGCGCGGGAGACGTCGGCGCAGAGCTGGACCAGTGAGCCGAGCCGGCCGTACGAGCCGGTCCGGGCGGAGCCGACCCGCCCCTACGAGCCGGTGCCGGTCGAGCAGTCCCGACCGTACGAGCCGACCGCCGCGCCACCGACGCGGGACCGGCCCTCGTGGGCAGCCGAGGAGCGGCCCACCTGGTCGACGTCCCCGGTCAGCGGCGCGCCGGCCGACGAGCGCCCGGCCTGGTCGATGTCCCCGGTCAGCGGCGCGCCCGCCGACGAGCACGCCTCCTGGCAGGCCCGTCCGGTCAGCGCGGCCCCGGCCGACGAGGGTCTGCCGTGGGGCGCGCGTACCGAAGAAGGTCTGCCGTGGGGCGCGCGTACCGAGGAGGGGTTGCCCTGGGGGACGCGGGTCGGCGGCCCACCGCCCGCCGACGACCGCCCGCCGTGGGCGCTCGGCCAGGCCAGCGCACCGCCGGCCGCCGCGCCGGCCGGACCACGCGAGACGACCCCGCCGGAGCCTCCCGTGCCGCCGGTGACCGAGGCCACGAACGACTCCGGCAAACCGGCCTATCGGCCGTTCCGACTCCGTCCGGTGCCCAGCGACCCGGGGCCGACCGCTCCGGCGCCCGCCTCGCCCTGCCCGCCCGCCACACCGGCCCACACCGAACCGGTGACCGGCGCTCCGGCGTCCGACGTGCCCACGCACCGTGAACGCACCCCGTCCGCGCCCGTACCGACGAGCGCTGCCCCCTACGCGGCCCGCCGATCCGCCCCCGATCCCGAGCCGGCCGGCGACCGATCGCCGGACAGCACCTCGGCGGTGTTGCCGCAGCGCGTCCCCGCCGAGCCGGACGTGCCCGTCGTGCCGGAGCCGCCAGCCGTGGAGCCACCCGCCGAGACTCCGGAACTCGCCCGGATCGCCACCCATCTCCGCCGCGACGACGAACCGGCGCCGTTGCGGGAACGGCCCGAGGGCTTCGACGTCAACGCGATCCTCGACGCGGTGCGGGGCGTGGCGGGGGTCCGCGACGCGGCCCTGCGGCGTACCCCGGCCGGCGCCCACAGCCTGCGTCTGGATCTGGCCGACGGTGCCGACCCGGCGGAGGTGAGCCGGCACGTGGCCCGCCTGCTCCAGGAACGGATGGGGCTGGCCGCCGCGCCGAGCGGAGTGCCGGGACCACCGGCCACGCCGGTACGCCGCCGGTCCACCGAGACCCGCGACGGCGGCGAGTCGCGCCCGCCCGCCGAGCCCCGTCGCCCGGTGGTCCGCCCGGCTGGCGCCCGGACGGAGGCTCCGCCGGTCCGGACCGAGCCGGAGCCCGCCCGACGTCGACGTCCGACGCCCGCCCCGCCCCGGGGACGGGCCGTCGTCGAGGAAACCGGCCCGACGGGCAGCCCGGCGACGCTCGGCGCCTCCTACTCGGGCGGACAGCTCACCACGACCGAGTCCGCGCCGTCCCGGCCCCTGGACACCGGCGGGGTGCCCGGCCCCCGGGTGGTGCTCGACCACGTCCAGGTCAGCACGTTCGGGCTCGATGCGACCGTCGAGGTCCGGCTGCTCGCCGGGGACCAGAACGCCGCCGGGTACGCCACCGGGCCAGCCGTCGACGGGTACGTGTTGCGGCTGTGCGCGGTGGCCGCCGCGGCGGCGATCGACGAGTTGCTGCACGGCGTCGACGCCACCGCCGAGCGGGGACGCTGTTTCGTGGAGCACGCCGCCGTGGTGCCGTTCGGCAACTGCGAGGTGGCCACCGTCGTGGTGCTGTTGGTCTGCGACGGATGGGTCGAGCAGTTGGCCGGTTCCGCGTTGGTGGCCGGCGACCCCCGGCAGGCGGTGGTGCGGGCCAGCCTGGCCGCAGTGAACCGCCGGCTGGAGGCTCTGCTGGCCTGAGCGGCCCGGGGCAGACTGGAGTGGTGAAGCCCGCCACCCTCTGGCCCGATCGGTTGTTGCCCGCGCCCTCGATGCCACCGCCCTGGCCGGGCCGGAAGGTTGTCCTGGACGGCACCGTGACGTACGTCCGGGAGACGCCGGCCACCGGCCCGGACGCGGACCCGGCGCTGTACGTGCACGGCCTGGGCGGATCGTCGCAGAACTGGACGGACCTGGCCGGCCTGCTCGCCGACCGTCTCGACGGCCAGGCGATCGACCTGCCGGGGTTCGGGCGCAGCGAGCCGGGTCTGCGGTACACCCTGCCGTCCTTCGCGGACCGGGTGATCCGTTGGATCGAGCACTCCGACCGGGGCCCGGTGCACCTGTTCGGCAACTCGCTGGGCGGGGCGATCTCGGTCCGGGTGGCCGCGCTGCGGCCGGATCTGGTGCGGACGCTGACCCTGGTGTCGCCGGCCCTGCCGTTCCTCGACTTCCGGCGGTCGTTGCAGGGTCGGATGTTGCCGCTGCTGGCGATCCCCCGGGCCGAGCGGCTGGCCGCCTGGCGGCTGGCCCAGATGGCGCCGGAGGTGATGGCGCAGCAGGTGATGGAGGCGTGCGTGGCCGACCTCAGCCGGATCTCCGAGCAGCGCCGGCAGGAGGCGGTGGAGGAGATCCGGGTGCGGTACGAGGCGACCCACTACGCCGCCGCGTACGTCCGCACGTTCCGGGGGATCGTCTCCAGTTTCCTGCGGTCGTACCTGCCGGGGTCGGGGTCACTGTGGCGGATGGCCCGCTCGGTGGGGACGCGCACGCTGGTGGTCGGCGGGCGGCAGGACCGGCTGGTCGACGTACGCGTGGCCCCTCAGACCGCGCGGGTCATTCCGGACAGTCGACTGTTGATGCTCGACGGGGTCGGGCACGTCGCGCAGTTGGAGGTGCCGCGCGTGGTGGCGCGGGCCGTGGTCGGCCTTCTCACCGAGTCGGAGGACTGCGCTCGGGAGGGATGACCTGGCAGGATGACGCGAATGCGCAGTCCTGCTGGTCGTCGTGGATCTCGCTTCACCGGCCGACACAGCCACTCGCTTGAGCCGGTCACGACCACCCGGCGGCGGCGTGCCGTGCTGCTCCGGCTGGCCGTGCTGGTGGTAGCCGTCGGGGCCGGTGCGGCGCTGGTGACCGGCGCGACCCGGACTCCGGCCGGCTCCGCCGACGAGGTGACGGCGGTGACGTCCCCGCCGGTGGCCCTGTCCTCGCCCGTGCCCTCGACTTCGCCCGGGTCGCCGTCGGTGGTCGTCCCGTCGCCCGTGCCGGTGTTGCGGGAGTCCGGGCCGGTCCCATCGTCCGGGCCCGGCCGGTTCGACTACGACGACCGGACCGGGCCGGTGCTGGGTGCGGCCGGTGACGCGCGGCGGTACCGGGTCGCCGTGGAGTCCGGTGCGGGCGTGGACGCGGGCGAGTTCGCCCTCGCGGTCCGGGCGGCGCTGGCGGGTCCGGGAAGCTGGGTGGACAGCGGGCGGCTGCGGTTGCGGCAGGTGGAGACGGCGTCCCGGTACGACTTCACCGTCTATCTGGCGACGGCCACCACGGCGGGGCGGATGTGTGCCGCCGGTGGGGTCGACATCCGGATCGGTGGCCGCCCGTACACCTCGTGCCGGGCCCCGGGAAAGGTGATCATCAACCTGGACCGGTGGCGGCAGTCGGTGCCGCACTACGTCGAGGCCGAGGTTCCGCTCTCGCTCTACCGCGCCTACGTGATCAACCACGAGGTCGGGCACGAGTTGGGCAACCGGCACGAGCGCTGCCCGGGACGCGGTGAACCGGCACCGGTGATGATGCAGCAGACCCTCTTCCTCAAGGGGTGCGTCGCCAACCCCTGGCCGTACCTGGACGGGAAGCGGTACGCCGGTCCTCCGCTGTAAAGGTGAACCGACGGTGCGGTAATACGCTGATACGCCCGATTATGGTGCGACGATGGCCTCATGCCGTCTTCGCCCCTCAACGGTCGCCCCGGGCTGCCGGACCCACCGCCGGAATCCCGGCCGGAGGGTCCGCCGCCGGGGCGGCGTCCGGCGGCCCGGCGGCGTCGGCGGCGGCTGGCGGTGACCCTCTCGGTGGCACTGGCCCTGACGGTCACCGTCGTGCTGCGGATCGCGCCGACCGGGGATCGCCCGACCGGCGTGGCACCGGCCGGCCGGGCCTACGACGACACGGCGACGCAACCGGGGCCGGCGTACCCGACGGCGGGCGTGGGCAGCTTCGCGGTGGCCGGCGGCCAGTCCCCGGTACGCGGCCTGGACGGCCCGGTCGTGTCCTACCGGGTGGCCGTCGAGCAGGGCGCCGGCCAGGATCCGGACGCCTTCGCCACCGAGGTCGACACGGTGCTCGGCGACCCGCGTAGCTGGATCGGGTCGGGGGAGCTGCGGGTCCGGCGGGTCGACGACCCGGAGTACGCCGACTTCACCGTCTACCTGGCCACCCCGGCCACCTCCGAGGCGATGTGCGCGACCGGTGGCCTGAGCACCGAGGGCTACACCTCGTGCCGGCTGCCCGGGGAAGTGGTCATCAACCTGGCGCGCTGGTCCGAGGCGGTACCCGACTACGGGGCGCCGCTGGCGGTGTACCGGGCCTACGTGATCAACCACGAGGTCGGCCACGAGTTCGGCGAGGGGCACCAGGCGTGCCCCGGTCCGGGCCGACCGGCGCCGGTTATGCAGCAGCAGACGTACGGCCTGGACGGCTGCCGGGCGAACGCCTGGCCCTTTCTCGACGGCGTGCGGTACGCCGGCGACCCGGCCACCTGACCTCGGCTGTCGGCTATTCCCGCTCCCGCATGCCGGGCGACGTGTCGCTGCTCATGGTCGCCGGGCGGGGCGGCGAGCAACAATGGCCCGGTTGACCGCCACATCGATCCCGGGGAGTCCACCGTGTCGTTGCCCCCGCTCGTCGAGCCTGCCGCCGAGCTGACCGTTGACGAGATCCGCCGCTACTCCCGTCACCTGATCATCCCCGATGTGGGAGTCACCGGGCAGAAGCGGCTGAAGAACGCCCGGGTGCTCTGTGTGGGCGCCGGGGGTCTCGGTTCGCCCGCGCTGATGTACCTGGCCGCCGCCGGTGTCGGCACGCTCGGCATCATCGACTTCGACACCGTCGACGAGTCCAACCTGCAGCGGCAGATCATCCACGGGGTGTCCGACATCGGCCGGTCCAAGGCCGAGTCCGCCGCGGCGAGCATCCGCGAGATCAACCCGCTGGTCAACGTCGAGATCCACAACACCGCGCTGGACCGGGACAACGTCCGGGACATCTTCGCCCAGTACGACCTGATCGTCGACGGGACGGACAACTTCGCCACCCGGTACATGGTCAACGACGCGGCGGTGCTGCTCGGCAAGCCGTACGTCTGGGGGTCGATCTACCGGTTCGACGGCCAGGCGTCGGTGTTCTGGGCCGAGCACGGCCCCTGCTACCGCTGCCTCTACCCGGAGCCCCCGCCGCCCGGCATGGTCCCCTCCTGCGCCGAGGGCGGCGTGCTCGGCGTGCTCTGCGCCTCGATCGGCTCTATCCAGGTCAACGAGGCGATCAAGCTGCTCGCCGGCATCGGTGAGCCGCTGGTCGGCCGGCTGATGGTCTACGACGCCCTGGAGATGAGCTACCGCAAGATCAAGGTCCGCAAGGACCCGAACTGCGTGCTCTGCGGCGAGAACGCCACCCTGACCGACCTCATGGAGGACTACGAGGACTTCTGCGGCGCGGTCTCCGAGGAGGCCCAGGAGGCGGTCGTCAACGCGACCATCACCGCCTCCGAGCTGAAGGAGTGGCAGGACGCCGGCAAGGACGTCTTCCTGGTCGACGTGCGGGAGCCGGCCGAATACGAGATCGTCAACATCCCCGGTGCGACGCTGATCCCCAAGGGAGAGATCCTCTCCGGCGAGGCGCTGTCCCAGCTCCCGCAGGACCGGCAGATCGTGCTGCACTGCAAGTCCGGGGTCCGCTCCGCCGAGGCGCTCGCCGCGCTGAAGGCGGCCGGCTTCCGGGACGCCGTGCACGTACAGGGCGGCGTGCTCTCCTGGATCAAGCAGATCGATCCCTCCCTGCCCGCGTACTGATGTAAGGAGGGGCCCCTTTCTAACGCCTCAGGTATAGAAAGGGACCCCTCCTAACACCCCAGCCGTCGACGGTCCGAGCATCCGGCCGTCGACGGTCCGAAACACCCGGCTGTCGGCCGGTCCCACCTGCCCGTTGTACCGAGGCGGGATCAAGTTTCCGCCGGTAGCGTGGCCGCCGTGGTCGACATCGACGCCGCGATCGGATTCGTGGTGGCTCACGGGGACACGGTCGAACGTGCCCGCCTCTCCTGGCTGCGCACCGGCACGCCACCGCCGCCGGAGACGCTGGACAGCGCCGAGGTCGGCCAGGCCCCGGGCGGCGGTTGGCCCGCCTCCTGGGGCGACGAGGTCGCGTCGGTCGACGCGACCTGCTTCCGCCTCGCCGAACTGGACGACCTCGGTGCGCTGGGTCGCCCGGCCGCCCGCCGCGCGCTGGACTGGCTGGCCGCCGGCCAACAGCGCGACGGCTGCTGGGAGGAGGATCCGGCGCTGGCCGAGACCGCCCCGGAGTGGGCCCGGCCGGGCAGCCCGGAGGCGCGGCTCTACCTGACCGCCAACGCCGCCTTCTGGCTCACCGTGGCCGGATTGGACGCCCGTGCCGCCGGGCCGTTGGACCACCGGGTCGGCGGCGCGTACGCCGGGGTGGTGCACGCCGCCGGGCAGGCGCTCGCCGCGCAGCTGCGCTCCGACGGCAGCTGGCCGTCCTTCCTGGCCGTTGGTTGGCTGAGCGCGGCAGTCCTGCACCGGCAGCAGCTGTTCTACGAGTCGGCGCGGATCAAGGCGGTGCTCGCCGAGCGGATGCCGCAGGCGTCCCCGGCCGACGCCGCTTGGCTCGCCTCGACCCTGCGCCGGGTCGAGGTCGACGAGCAGGAGTGGACGATGGTCGCGGCCCGCCGTCGGCTCACCGATACGCAACGCAGCGACGGCGGCTGGAGCAGCGACGACGGGCACCAGTTCGACGTACACGCCACCCTGGCGGTGATCCGGGCCTTCCGTTAGCGTGCGTGTGTCGCAGGCCAGCCGGGGACACCGGCCCGGACGCCCGCCGTCAGCCACGCAGGTGACCGTCCCCGGTGACCACGTACTTGGTGCTGGTCAGCTCGGGCAGGCCCATCGGGCCACGGGCGTGCAGCTTCTGGGTGGAGATGCCGATCTCGGCGCCGAAGCCGAACTCGCCGCCGTCGGTGAACCGCGTCGACGCGTTGACCATCACGGCCGCCGCGTCCACCCGGGCCACGAACTCCCGGGCGGCCGACTGCGAGTCGGTGACGATCGCCTCGGTGTGGCCGCTGCCGTAGAGCCGGATGTGCGCCACCGCCGCGTCGAGCGAGTCGACCACGGCCACCGAGATGTCGGCCGAGAGGTACTCGGTGGCGAAGTCCTCGTCGGTCGCGGCGACCACCGCGTCGGAGTACGCCGCCGTCCGGGCGTCGCCGTGCACGGTCACCCCGGCCTCGGCGAACGCCACCAGCATCGGAGGCAGTACGGCGTCCGCCACGTCCCGGTGCACCAGCAGCGACTCGGCGGTGTTGCAGGTGGACAGACGTTGCGTCTTGGCGTTCAGCGCGATCGACACGGCCTTGACCGGGTCGGCGGCGGAGTCCACGTAGACGTGGCAGTTGCCCACCCCGGTCTCGATCACCGGCACCGTCGACTCCTCGACCACGGTCCGGATCAGCGACGCGCCGCCGCGCGGGATCAGCACGTCCACCAGCCCCCGGGCCCGCATCAACTCCTTGACCGAGTCGCGCGAGGCGGCGTCGAGCAACTGCACCGTGTCGGCGGGCAACCCGGCATCGGCGATCGCGTCCCGCAGCACCGTCACCAGCGCCGCGTTGGAGTGTGCGGCCGACGAGGAACCGCGCAGCAGAGCCGCGTTGCCCGACTTCAGGCAGATGCCGGCGGCGTCCACGGTCACGTTCGGCCGGGCCTCGTAGATGATCCCGACCACGCCGAACGGCACCCGGATCTGCCGCAGCTCCAGCCCGTTGGGCAGGGTCGAGCCGCGGACCACCTCGCCCACCGGGTCGGGCAGCCCGGCCATCTGGCGTAGCGCGTCGGCGATGCCGGCCACTCGACCCTCGTCGAGGGCGAGCCGGTCCAGCACGGCCGCGCTCAGCCCGGCCTCCCGCCCGGCCGCCAGGTCCGCCTCGTTCGCGGTGAGGATCTCCGGCGTACGCGCCACCAGCGCGTCGGCCATCGCGTGCAGCGCCGCGTCCTTGGCCGTACGCGTCGCCACGGCCAACGCCTCTGCCGCCGTACGCGCCCGTCGGGCCTGCTCGCTCACGCTCATCACACGCTCCTTCGAGGTAAGGAAGGGTCCCCTGCTAACGCCTCGTGCATAGGAAGGGTCCCCTGCTTTCACAGCAGTACGAGGTCGTCGCGGTGGACGACCTCTCGTTCGTACGCCGGGCCGAGCGCCGCGGCAAGGTCCGAGGTGGACCGGCCGAGCAGGCCGGGCAGTTCGACCGCGTCGTAGTTGACCAGCCCTCGGGCGACCGGCGCGCCGGAGGTGTCGACCAGGTCCACCGGGTCACCGGCGGTGAACGCCCCGTCGACGGCGGTGATCCCGGCCGGCAACAGCGACTTGCGGCGGCCCACCACCGCGGCGACCGCGCCCGGGTCGAGGTGCAGCCGTCCCCGGGGCGCGGTGGCATGGGCCAGCCAGAACAGCCGTGCGGCCGGGCGGCTGAGACTGGGGTGGAAGAACGTGCCGACGGGCTCACCGGCCAGCGCCGCGACCGCCTGCGGCGCGGAGGTCAGCACCACCGGGATGCCGAATCCGGTGGCGATCCGGGCCGCCTCGACCTTGGTCACCATGCCGCCGGTGCCGACTCCGGCCCGTCCGGCGCCGCCGATGTCGACACCGGCCAGGTCCGACTCGTCGCGTACCTCGGCGATCCGGCGGGCGCCGGGACGCGACGGGTTGCCGGTCCAGAGCGCGTCGACGTCGGAGAGGAGCACCAGCAGATCGGCGTCGACCAGCGCGGCCACCAGCGCGGCCAGCCGGTCGTTGTCACCGAACCGGATCTCCTCGGTGGCCACCGTGTCGTTCTCGTTGACGATCGGCACCGCCCGCAGGTCGAGGAGCTTGCGCAGCGTGCGGTACGCGTTGCGGTAGTGCGCCCGCCGGGTCACGTCGTCGACGGTGAGCAGCACCTGCCCGACGGTCCGGCCGTGCCGGGCGAAGGCGGCGGCGTACCGCCCGATCAGCAGGCCCTGACCGACGCTCGCGGCGGCCTGCTGGGTGGCCAGGTCACGTGGTCGCCGGGAGAGCCCGAGCGGGGCCAGGCCGGCGGCGATCGCGCCGGACGAGACCAGCACGACCTCACGCCCGCCGGCCGTCCGCGTCCCGAGGGCGTCGACCAATGCGTCCACCCGCCCGTCGTCCAGACCGCCCGTGGCGGTGGTCAACGAGGAGGAACCGATCTTGACAACGACCCGCCGGGCCGCCGTTACCGCGTCACGCACCCGCCTATTCTGCGTGGTCGGCGCGGTGCGGCCCGGCGGCCTTCCCATAGTCTGGCCGCTTGTGACACCAGACGAGTACGTCGAGGCGGTACTGGAGCTCGTCGACCGGATACCGCCGGGCCGGGTGATGTCGTACGGCGGGGTCGCCGACGCGCTCACCGAGCGCTCCGGGCGGGCGTCCGCCCGGCTGGTCGGATCGATCATGGCTCGACAGGGTGGCGCCGTCGGATGGCACCGGGTGGTCAACGCCACAGGTGCGATGCCGCCCCGGCTCGCCGCCGAGGCGCGGGCGCGCTGGCTGAGCGAGGGTACGCCGCTGCGCGCGGGCCGGGTCGACATGCGGGTGGCGCAGTGGCGGCCCGGAGAGGGGATGTGACCCGCGCCATAACGTGAGTAACATTCGGCGCCATGAACGCGTCGCCGGGTGGAGCCGGCCCATCGACAGGCTCCGCGCCTGGCCCCTCGGCCGGGTCGGCGCCTGGCCGCACATCCGGGTTGCCGCGCAGGGTGCACGCCGGGTACGCGCTCGGCTCGCTGGCCACGGGAGCCTTCGGCACCGTGCCGGGGCTGCTGCTGTTGCCGTACCTCACCGACACGCTCGGCGTGGCCGCCGGGGTGGCGGCCCTGCTGGTGCTGCTGCCTAAGGCATGGGACGTGCTGGTCAACCCGGTGGCCGGGCGGATCTCCGACCGGACCCGGTCGCGGTGGGGCGCCCGCCGACCGTACCTGCTCGTCGCCGGGTTGGCGCTGGCCGTGCTGTTCGGCTCGATCTTCGCCGCGCCGTTCGGCGCCGGGCCGGCCGCCGGCGCGTACGTGGCGATCGCCTTCCTGGCCACGGCCACCGCGTTCGCCTTCTTCCAGGTGCCGTACGTGGCGATGCCGGCCGAGCTGACCGACGACTACGCCGACCGTACCCGGATGATGACCTGGCGGATCGCGGTGCTGGCGCTGGCCATCCTGGTCGCCGGTGCGGTGGCCCCGCTGGTCCGTGACGCCGCCGGTGGTGGCGTGCCGGGGCACCGCTGGATGGGCGTGTTCGTGGCCGCGCTGATCGCGGTGGGTGCCGTCGGCGCGTTCCTCGGCACCCGGTCGGCCCCGCAGGGCTCGGTCGGGGAGAGCGAGCCGAGCCTGCGCGCCCAACTCGCCGTCGCCGGTCGCAACCGGCCGTTCCGGGCGTTGCTGCTCTGCTTCGTGGTGCAGTCCGCCGGGGTGGCCACGATCCTCGCCGGGGTGCAGTACTTCGCCGACCAGATCCTGCGCGACCCGACCACCGGTCCGACGCTGCTCTTCCTCTGCTTCGTCGGGCCGGCGCTGGTGGTGATGCCGCTGTGGTCGCGGGTGGGCGCCCGGCTGGGCAAGCTGGCCGCGCTGGTGGCCGCCTCGTTGATCCTGACCGCCGGTGGACTGGCGCTGGTCACCGCGCCGGTGCTGCCCGCCGTCGTGGTCTACCTGCTGGTCGCGGTGCTCGGCGTCGGGTACGCCGGTCAGCAGGTGTTCGCGCTGGCCATGCTCCCGGACTGCATCGCGTACGACACGGCCCGCACCGGCCGGCGGCAGGCGGGCGTCTTCACCGGCCTGTGGACGGCCGGCGAGACCTTCGGCCTGGCCCTCGGGCCGGGCATCTTCGGTCTGGTGCTCGCGCTCACCGGCTACGTCTCCTCCACCACCGGCGCCGCCGCGGTCCAGTCCGATACCGCCCGCCTGGGCGTCCTGCTCGGCTTCACCATTCTCCCGGCCCTGCTGATCGGCCTGGCCACCACCCTGCTCCGTCCCTACAACCTGACCCCCACCCCCACCCCCACCCCCAGCACCTCCGGCACCTCCGGTGCCGATCATGGAGTTGTGGCGGGGACGAAAGCCGCGGAGAACCACGGAAAGGGCACCACTACTCCATGATCGACGAGAGCGGGTCGGCACTGCCGACGCACGGGGTACCGGCGGAACGGGTGTTGGCGGAGATCCGCAGCCTGCGGGCGGGGGACCGGCCGACGCACGGTGGGCGGCTCTTCGCGTACGTGTACGACGCCGCCGTCGCCGGGCTGGACGAGTTGGCCGCTGCGGCGTACGCCGAGAGCGCGCACGTCAACGGCTTGGACCCGACCGCCTTCCCGTCGCTGCTGGCAATGGAGAACGCGCTGGCCGGCGCGGCGGCACGGGTGCTGGGCGGCGGGCCCGGCACGAGCGCGCCGGAGGTGGTCGGCAGTGTCACCAGCGGCGGCACCGAATCGCTGATCCTGGCCGTCAAGGCCGCCCGTGACGCCCGGCCCGAGGTCACCGCACCCCGGATCGTGGTGCCGGCCAGCGCCCACGCCGCGTTCGCCAAGGCCGCCCACTACCTGCGGGTGGAACTCGACACCGTACCGGTCGACCCGGCCACGCTACGGCCCTCGGTCGCCGACGTGGCCGCCGCGATCAGGCCGGAGACCGTGCTGGTGGCCTGCTCCGCTCCCTCGTACGCGCACGGTGTGGTCGACCCGGTGGCGCAGATCGCCGAGACGGCCGCGAAGGCCGGGGTGCGCTGCCACGTGGACGCCTGCTTCGGCGGGTGGACCCTGCCGTACCTGCGTCGCCTCGGCGTCGAGGTGCCCGCGTTCGACTTCGCCGTCGCCGGGGTCACCTCGATCTCGGTGGACCTGCACAAGTACGCATACGCGCCGAAGGGCGTCTCGGTGCTGCTGCACCGCGATCCGGGGCTGCGCGCCCCGCAGTACTTCGCGTACGCCGACTGGCCCGGGTACACGATCGTCAACCCGGTGATCTCCTCCACCCGGTCCGGCGGCCCGATCGCCGCCGCGTACGCCACGCTGCGGCACCTTGGCGACGACGGCTACCTGGAGTTGGCCCGCCGGACCCGGGAGGCGGTACGCGTACTGGCCGACGCGGTGCGCGGCGTGGACGGGCTGCGGCTGGTCGCCGAGCCGGAGTCGACCGTGGTCTGCCTCACCGCCACCGAGTCCGGCCCCGACCTGTTCGTCCTGGTCGACGAGTTGGCCGCGCGGGGTTGGCACACCCAGCCCCAGCTCACGTACGCCGGTCTGCCGCGCAGTGTGCACCTGACGGTGACCGCGGCGGTCGCGCCCACGGCGGCGGAGTTCGGCGCCGACCTGGCCGAGGCGGTCGCGGCGGCCGACGCGGCCGGTCCGGTCGCGCTGCCGCCGGAACTGCTCACGCTGGCCGGGTCGCTCACCCCGGAGGCACTCACCGCCGACATGGTCGCCGGGTTGGCCGCCGGGTTGGGCCTCGGCGGCGGTGGGCTGCCGGAGCGGATGGCCCCGGTGAACACCCTGCTGGACGCCGCGCCACCGGCGTTGCGGGAGCGTCTGCTGGTGGAGTTCGTCAGCCTGCTGCAACGCCCGTCCTACTGATCGCTCCGGCCACGCCATGCGCGCGGACCGGCTGCGCCGTGCGTGCAGATCGGGCTGCGCCGTGCGTGCAGATCGGGCTGCGCCGTGCGTTAGGAAGGGACCCTTTTAGTGCACGAGGCGTTAGCAGGGGACCCTTCCTTACACGAAGCTCGGGTGGGCGCTGTGGTTGACTGTCGGGGACGGGAAGGGGACGGTCGTGCAGCTACCGGCGGTGCTCGGCGAGCCGATCAAGTTCGTGCTCAACTGGGGCCGGCGGTATTCGCTCTGGGTCTTCAACTTCGGGTTGGCCTGCTGCGCCATCGAGTTCATCGCGACCAGCATGTCCCGGCACGACTTCATGCGGCTCGGCGTGATCCCGTTCGCGCACGGGCCCCGCCAGGCCGACCTGATGGTGGTCTCCGGCACGGTCACCGACAAGATGGCCCCGGCGATCAAGCGGCTCTACGACCAGATGCCCGAGCCCAAGTACGTCATCTCGTTCGGTGCCTGCTCCAACTGCGGCGGCCCGTACTGGGACTCGTACTCGGTGACCAAGGGCGTCGACCAGCTCATCCCGGTCGACGTGTACGTGCCGGGCTGCCCGCCCCGGCCGGAGGCGCTGCTGCACGGCATCCTCCGCCTTCAGGAGAAGATCGCCGCCGAGCAGTCCGGCATCGGCGGCGTACCCCGCCCCGACCCGCTCGCCCCACCCGTGGACGCGCCGCCCGCCGACGTCGCCCCGCCGGTCGACGCACCGCCCGCCGATGGTGCGCCACCCCGCGACGCGGCCTCGCTCACCGCCCCGCCGGTACGGCCGCCGACCCCCTGAACTCGCGGCTCGGCGCGGTCGCCGTCACGGTGGCGACTGGACGCTAGCGTGCGGTCATGACCGACTTCGCGGAGCCGCGCTCCGCCTTCATCGTCAAGGTGCTGACCGAGGAATTCGGCACCCTGATGGCGCTCGACCCGGCCGCCTTCCGCCGCAAGTTCCGCAAGATGGCCGCGTCGCCGTTCGCGTTCTACCGGGGCAGTGCCAGCCTCTTCTACGCCGACCAGCGCGGCGACTTCGCCGACGAGCGGTTCCTGGACGGGCAGACCAGCCGGGTGTGGATCCACGGCGACCTGCACGCGGAGAACTTCGGCACCTACATGAACGGCTCCGGCCAGCTCGTCTTCAACGTCAACGACTTCGACGAGGCGTACGTCGGGCCGTTCACCTGGGATCTGCGACGGTTCGTCGCCAGCGTGGCTCTGATCGGCTACACCAAGGCACTCTCCGACCGGGTGATCAGCGACCTGGTCAGCACGTTCGCCGAGCACTACCTGACCGAGCTGCGGGCCATCGCCGCGGGCGGCGACGACGCGATCGGTTCGATCACGCTGGACAACGCCGACGGCGTACTGCGCCGGGTGCTCCAGCAGGCCCGCCTCAACACCCGGGTGGACCTGCTGCGCGAGCAGACCACCGTCGACAAGTACGAGCGGCGGTTCTCGCTGCGCGACGGCGTGTACGAGATCGACGGCGA
The DNA here is from genome assembly GCF_014764405.1 of Micromonospora craniellae. Classification (NCBI taxonomy): domain Bacteria; kingdom Bacillati; phylum Actinomycetota; class Actinomycetes; order Micromonosporales; family Micromonosporaceae; genus Micromonospora; species Micromonospora craniellae. Next base: position 4,153,464 of record NZ_CP061725.1, read on the forward strand.
CGTCCGGGCCCGGGTCTGCGCCGCCTTCCAGGACTACCTGGACACGCTGCCCGCCACCACGACGGCGCGTCCGGTCGCGGCGCAGATCAAGGACGTGGTGCTACGCAAGGGGGTGGGGATCGGGTCGGCCGGGCTGCCGTCGTACAACCTCCTGCTGGAGGGGCACACCCAGGCGCTGGAGAACGACGTCCTGATCTACATGAAGCAGGCCCAGGTGCCGGCGGTCGCCCGCCACGTCGACGACGAGCACGTCCGGGGCTACTTCCGCCACCAGGGCCACCGTACGGCCGAGTCGCAGCGCGCACTGCAGGCGCACGCCGACCCGTGGGTGGGCTTCACCGAACTGGACGGGGTGGGTCAGCTCGTCGCGGAGGTTTCCCCGTACGCGGCCGACCTGGACTGGGCGGACGTCAACGAAGCCGAGGAACTGGCCGGGGTGCTGGCCGACCTCGGCCGGGCGGTCGCCCGGATGCACTCGGTCGCCGACGACGAGTCCAGCCACGACCTGGTCGACTACTCCACCGAGGAGGCGATCGTCGCGGCCGTCGACGCGGATCCCGCCGGCTTCGTCGCGCACCTGGTCGACTTCGCCCACGCGTACGGCGTCCGGGCGCGGCAGGACCATCAGTATTTTGTGGACCTGTTCCGCAACAGCCAACTGCCGGGCGTCTAGTCACCGCCGCTCGGGTGAGGCGGTGAAGTCGATGACGACCTTGATGTCCTCGGGCCCGGGGGAGTAGGCCGAGGCGTACTCCGACAGCGGCACCCGGCGGGTGATCAGCGAGCCGAGCCAGTCCCGGTCGGCACGGGCCAGCGCCTCGGCGGCGGCGTCCCAGTGCCGTCGGTTGGCGTTCACCGATCCGAAGACGACGTTGTTCTCCAACACCAGGGTGCGGTTGAGCGCACCCGCGTCGAAGTCGATGGTCCGGCCGCCGGTGGAGACCCCGGCCAGGCAGACGATCCCGGTCGGCGCGACCTTGCACATCGCCTCCAGGACGACCACCGGCGCGCCGGTGCACTCCACGATCACGTCCGGCTCGAAGTCGAGTTCCTCGACCGGCCCCGAGTGGTACGTGGCACCGAGTGCACCGGCCAACGCGAGCTTCGGCCCCTCGGTGGCCCGGTCGAGCACGTGCACCGAGAGACCACGCTGACTGGCCAGCAGGGCGGCCAGCAGACCGATCGGCCCGGCGCCGGTGATCAGGGCGGTACGCGGCTGCCACTCCGCCCGCCGGCCGATCCGGTCGATGTGGTCCCACGCCTTGACCACCACGCTCGTCGGTTCGAGCAGCACGCCCACCTCGTCCAGGTCCGGGTCGAGGCCGACGGCGAACCGGGGTTGCAGACGCCAGCGTTCGCGGGCGAACCCCGGCAGCCCCTTGATGCCGTGCTCGGTGAACAGGCCGTTGCGGCACATGTCCCACTCGTCCACCGCGCAGTTCGGGCAGGGCAGCGGGTCCGGGTGCCGGACGATCCCGGCGACCAGGTCACCGGCCTGCAGGGTGCCGGTCGGGTCCTCCAGCACCCGGCCCAACGACTCGTGCCCGAGCACCAGGCGCTCGGCACCGGGCGGCGCCTCGCCGTACTGCCCGTCGATGATCTCGATGTCGGTGCCGCAGACTCCGACCGCGACCGCCTCGACCAGGACCGCCCCCTCCTCGGTGGCCGGTTCCGGGTAGTCGTGGAGCAGCCGCAGCGAGCCGGGCACTCCCGGGGTCACGGTCACAGCGCGCACGGACCCATCCTGTCCGGCACCGAGGGCACGCCGTCGGCAAAGCCGGGATCTCCACCCGGCCGCGTACCACCGGCACAGGCCACCGCCGACCGAGAGCCGGACCGCCGGCCGGTGCACGGGCCGTCCGAGGGTGCTCGCAGCCGGGCACGGGCGGCAGGACACGCCCTAGGATCAGCGGCATGACACCGGAAGAGGTCGGCCGGCGGCTCGTCACGCTGCTCGCCCCCGTCGAGGCCACCGCGACGGTCTCCGGGGGTCAGGCGCACTCCCGGGCCACCGTCGACGTACCCCCGCAGCCGTGGCGGGCGGCGTTGCTCGCCGTCCGGGACGACCCGGAGCTGGCCTGCGACTACTTCGACTGGCTCTCCGCAGTCGACGAGCTGGCCGAGGGCTTCGACGTGGTGGCCCACCTGTGGTCCACCACGCACCGGCACGGTGTGCTGCTGCGCGCCCGGGTGCCCCGGGCGACCCCGACGATCGACTCGGTGGTGTCGGTCTACCCGGGCGCCGCCTGGCATGAGCGGGAGACCCACGAGATGTTCGGCATCGACTTCGCCGGGCACGCCGACCTGCGGCCGCTGCTGCTGCCGCCGGAGTTCGAGGGCCATCCGCTGCGCAAGGAGTTCGTGCTCGCCTCCCGGGTCGCGAAGCCCTGGCCGGGTGCGAAGGAACCGGGTGAGTCGGAGGCCGGCGGTGGCCGGCGGCCGATCCGGCCATCGGGCGTACCCGCACCGGGCGAGTGGGGCGTCGTGCCGACCCCGGCTGGCGCCGGTGGTGCCGGGGAGGGCCCGCGCGGCGGTACCCCGGCGCGACCTGCCCGGGAGCGTCCGGCCCGACCGGCACCGGGTGCGCGTCCACCACGTACCCCCAGGTCGGCCGGACCCGCCGCGGACCCGGCGGGGCCCGAGGCCGGCGAGGAGGGTACGACCTGATGCCGCTCTGGCTGGAACTGGTGATCCGGATCGGCGGGGTGGTTGCTGCCTTCCTGGTCCTGCCGCTGCTGGTGGGTCAGGCCGAGCACAAGGTGATGGCGCACATGCAGGGCCGGCTCGGCCCGATGTACGCGGGCGGGTTCCACGGCTGGGCGCAGCTCGTCGCCGACGGGGTCAAGTTCGTGCAGAAGGAGGACGTCACGCCGCGCGCGGCCGACAGACCGGTGTTCCGGCTGGCTCCGGCGGTGGCCCTGGTGCCTTACCTACTGGCCCTGCTGGTGATCCCGCTCGGCCCGAACGACCTGGTCGGGCAGCCGCTGGACGTGGGTCTGTTCTTCGTGCTGGCGGTGGTCGGCGTGGGTGTGCTGGCCGTGCTGATGTCGGCCTGGGCCTCGGCCAACAAGTACAGCCTGCTCGGCGGGCTGCGCGGCGCCGCCCAACTGCTCGGTTACGAGCTGCCGCTGGTGCTGGCCGCCGCGTCGGTGGCGATGGCCGCCGGCACGTTGAGTCTCTCCGGCATCGTCGAGGCGTGGCAGCCGTGGTGGCTGATCTGGCAGGCCCCGGCGATGGTGGTGTTCTTCGTGGCCGGCCTGGCCGAGATCCGCCGGCCGCCGTTCGACATGCCGGTGGCCGACTCCGAGCTGGTCTTCGGGTACCTGACCGAGTACACCGGGCTGCGGTTCGCGTTCCTGCTGCTGGCCGAGTACGTCGGCATCGTGGTGATCGCCGCGCTGACCACCGTGCTGTTCCTCGGCGGGTGGCAGGGGCCGTTCGCCGACGACCAGCTCGGCTGGCTCTGGACCCTGCTCAAGGTGGCCGCCGTCAGCTTCGTGATCATCTGGCTGCGGGTCTCCTACCCCCGGCTGCGTGAGGACCAGTTGCAGCGGCTCTGCTGGCTGGTGCTGGTGCCGACCGCGCTGGCCCAGCTCGTGCTGACCGCCGCCGTCCGGGTCGCGCTGTAGGCGCAGATGTAAGGAAGGGACCCTTTCTACCGTCTCCGGTATAGCAGGGGTCCCTTCCTAACATCTCTCGCCGCACGGCGCGGCGCCACGCCGTGCGGGCGGTCAGCGCAGCGGGGTGTGTGCGGGGTCGACCCGCTCGTCGGGCGGCGGGGACGGCGGAGGCGTGCCGTCGCCGAACGGGCGACCGCCGAGGGACTCCCGGTCGTGCGGGGTGAGCCAGTTCGACAGGTCGGGGCCGACCGGCACCACCCCGGTCGGGTTGATGTCCCGGTGCACCTCGTAGTAGTGCCGCTTGATGTGGTCGAAGTCGATCGTGTCGCCGAAGCCGGGCGTGGTGAACAGGTCCCGCGCGTACGCCCACAGCACCGGCATCTCGCTCAGCTTCTGCCGGTTGCACTTGAAGTGCCCGTGATAGACCGGGTCGAAGCGGACCAACGTGGTGAACAGCCGTACGTCGGCCTCGGTGATGGTGTCGCCGACCAGGTACCGCTGCCCGGCCAGGCGCTCGCCGAGCCAGTCGAGCCGGTCGAACAACCGCTGGTACGCCTTCTCGTACGCCTCCTGGCTGCCGGCGAAGCCGCACTGGTACACCCCGTTGTTGACGTCCCTGAAGACCAGCGCGTTGACCTCGTCGATCTCGTTCCGCAGGTGCTCGGGGTAGAGCTGCGGCGCGCCGGGGCGGTGGTGAGCGGTCCACTGGGTGGACAGGTCCAGGCTCATCCGGCTGTAGTCGTTGGTCGCCACCTGACCGGTCGGCACGTCGACGATCGCCGGCACGGTGATGCCGCGCGGGTAGTCCGGGTAGCGCGCGAAGTACGCCTGCTGGAGACGCTCGATGCCGAGCACCGGGTCCCGCCCGTCCGGGTCGAGGTCGAAGGTCCAGCTCCGGGCGTCGTGGGTCGGCCCGGCGACGGCCATCGAGATGGCCTCCTCCAGCCCCAGCAGCCGCCGGACGATGATCAGCCGGTTCGCCCAGGGGCAGGCCCGACTGACCGCGAGCCGGTACCGGCCCGGCTCGACCGGGTAGCCGTCCCGGCCGTCGACCGTGATCCGGGTGGTGATGTAGTTCTGGTCCCGGTTGAACTCGCCCTGCTCGACGTACTTCCCGCCCTCGCCCATACCGCCCCCAAGGTGTCGCCACGTCGTCCTGCGTCCCATCATGGCCGATCACACGCGGGCCGGCGCGGGGAGCCGACGGACGCCACGGTCCGGGCCGGACGGTGGGGATCGTCGGGTGGTGGTCGCGCGCGCCGTGGCCACAGGGCAGGATGTTGCGCATGAGCGAGCGAAGCGAGTCGGCCGGCGTACCCGGCAGCGGCCTGGTGAAGGGGCTGGCGGTCACGCTCAAGACGATGACGAAGCGCTCCACCACCCAGCAGTACCCGGATGTGGTGCCCGATCTGCCGCCCCGCTCGCGCGGGGTGATCGCGCTGCTGGAGGAGAACTGCACGGTCTGCATGCTCTGCGCCCGCGAGTGTCCGGACTGGTGCATCTACATCGACTCGCACAAGGAGGAGGTGGCGGTGCCCGGCGCGGCCCGGCCCCGCCAACGCAACGTCCTCGACCGGTTCGACATCGACTTCTCGCTCTGCATGTACTGCGGCATCTGCATCGAGGTCTGCCCCTTCGACGCGCTCTACTGGTCGCCGGAGTTCGAGTACTCCGAGTACGACATCAAGGACCTGCTGCACGACAAGGACCACCTGGGCGAGTGGATGGCGACCGTGCCGCCGCCGCCCGCGCACGACCCGCAGGGCGAGCCGGCCAAGGAGGAGACCGCCGCCGCGCGCAAGGCCGCGGTCCCCGCCGCGTCCGCCGCCCGGCCGACCGTCCCGGCGGTACGCCCCGAGCGCCGTCCCGCCGCCCGCCCACCCACCGCCGAGCCCGCCGCCGCAGATGCGGGTACGCCCGAGACCGATGCCGGGGAAGGCACTCCCACGTGACCGGGGTGGACGCCCTGCTGCTGGCCCTCGGCGCGGTGGCCGTCGGGTCGGGGATGCTGGTGGTGGCGACCAGGCACCTGGTCCGTGCCGGGCTCTACCTGGTGGTCTGCCTGGGCGCGCTGGCCGGCATGTACCTCGTGCTCGCCGCCGAGATGGTGGCCTGGGTGCAGGTGCTGATCTACGTGGGCGCGGTGGTGGTGCTGCTGCTGTTCGCGGTGATGCTGACCCGGGCACCGATCGGCGCCTCGGACGATCTGGACCGTCCTGGCTGGCCCGCCGCGTTGATCGGCGGCGGCGTCGGGCTCGGCCTGTCGGCCCTGCTCGTCGACGCGTACCGCTGGACCGCGGTGGACCTGCCCGAGCCGGGCACCGCCGAGCGCATCGGTGAACAGGTCTTCGGAAGCTGGGTGCTGCCGTTCGAGGTGCTCTCCGTACTGCTGCTGTCGGCGCTGGTCGGCGCGATCGTGCTGTCCCGACCGGACATCGGTCGGGCGTCGCGCGACCGGGCGGAGACGCCCGGGGGCGGCACGCCGCAGGGGCGGTCGCGGTGAGACCGGTCATCCCGTACGTCACCGCCGCCCTGCTGTTCGGCCTCGGCGTCTACGGCGTCCTGCGGCGGCGCAACGCGGTGCTGGTGCTGATGGCCGTGGAGTTGATGCTCAACGCGGTGAACCTGATCCTGATCACCGCCGACACCACAGCCAAGGCGCTGCTGCCGCACGGCGGGCAGGTCTTCGCCCTCTTCGTGATCGTGCTGGCCGCCGCCGAGATCGGGGTGGGGCTGGCGATCGTGCTCCAGCTCTATCGGATGCGGGCCAGCGTCGCGGTGGACGAGATCCCACTGGCCGAGCGCTCGGCCGACGAGCCGACGCCGGTGACGGCCGGTCCGGCCGGTGACGTGGTCGCGGAGGGGGAGCGGTGAGCACCGCGACGCTGCTGGGTGTGCTGCTGCCGGTCGTCCCGTTGGTCGCCGGCCTGGCCGGCCTGTTGCTGCCGCCCTCGCCGCGCGGCGCCGCCGCCGGTGCGGGTCCGGCCCGCCGGGTGGCCGTCGCGCTCGGCGTGACCGGCGCGGCCGGTGCCCTCGCCCTGGCGGGGGCCCTGCTGGTCACCCTGGACGGTCCGGTGGAGGCGTCGACCACCTGGATCGACCTCGGCGGTCTCGCCGTCACCCTCGGGGTACGCCTGGACGGCGCCGCCGCCCTGGTCGCCGTCGCGGTCGCCGCCGTCGCCCTGGCCGTGCAGGTCTACTCGACCGGTTACCTGTCCGGTGGCCCGCGCGTCGACGTCGACCATCGCTACCCGCCGTACGCGGCCCAGATCAGCCTCTTCACCGCTGCGATGCTGCTGGTGGTGGTCTCCGGGGACCTGATCCTGCTGCTGGTCGGCTGGGAGGTGATGGGCCTCTGCTCGTACCTGCTCATCGCCCACGACCGGCGGCTGCCGGAGGCCCCGGCTGCCGCGATGAAGGCGTTCCTGGTGACCCGGGTCGGTGACGTCGGCTTCCTGCTCGGTATCGCCCTGCTCGGTGTCTCGGCGGGCAGCTTCCGGATCGCCGACGTGCTCGCCCACTCCCACAGCACCACCACGCTCACCGCCGCCTGCCTGCTGCTGCTCGCCGGGGTGGCCGGCAAGAGCGCCCAGTTCCCGTTGCACACCTGGCTGCCCGACGCGATGGCCGGCCCGACCCCGATCTCCGCGTTGATCCACGCCGCGACCATGGTCGCCGCCGGCGTGTACGCGGTCACCCGGCTGTGGCCGCTGTTCGAGGCCACGCCGGTCGCGCTGGCCGTGCTCGGCGTGATGGCGTCGGTGACGCTGCTGCTCGGCGCGCTGGCCGCCACCGCGCAGGACGACATCAAACGGGTGCTGGCCTGGTCCACGGTCTCCCAGCTCGGCTACATGACCGGGGCGCTGGCCGTCGGCTCGCCGCCCGCCGCCCTGTTCCACCTGCTCACCCACGCCGCGTTCAAGGCGCTGCTGTTCCTCGCCGCCGGTGCGGTGATCCACAGCCTCGGCACCGCGCTGATGTCCCGGATGGGCGGGCTGCGGCGCACCATGCCGGTCACCTTCTGGTGCATGCTGATCGGGCTGGGCGCGTTGGCCGGCGTACCACCGCTCTCCGGTTTCTGGAGCAAGGAGGGCGTGCTCGCCGCCGCCGAGGGCGCCGCCCTGCACGGCGACGGCCCGTCCGCCGCCTGGGTGGGTTGGCTGGTCTGGATCGCCGGGCTGGTCGGCGTGGCCGTCACCGCCTGGTACGCGACCCGGCTGCTGCTACGGACCTTCTTCCATGCGACCCGCACCCCGCTGGCCCACCCGCACGATCCGCCGGCCGTGCTCCGTTGGCCGCTTCTGGTGCTCGCCGTCCCGGCGGCCCTGCTCGGCCTGGCCGGCTTCCCGGGCTGGTTCTCCACCCAACTGCAACGCACAGTGCCAGCCGACCCCGAGGCGGTGTCGGACCTGATGCCGCCGGACGGGCTGATCCATCTCACGCCGGCTGTGCTGCTGCCGTTGGCGTTGCTGCTCGTCGGTGCCGGGCTCGCCTGGGTGAGCTGGCGGCGGGACAGCGCCGCTGATCCGGCCACCGCACTGGGGCCGCTGCGGCCGGTCCTCGCCCGCGCGTTCCGGCTCGACGACGTCCAGCACGCCCTGGTGGTACGCCCGACGACCGCGTTGGGTCGGCTGGCCCGCACCGCCGACGAGCGGGTGGTGGACGGCGCGGTCACCGGCACCGGCCGGGCGGCCCGCGCGCTCGGCGGCGGGCTCGGCACCCTGCACCGGGCGGCGCTGCCCCGGGCGGTCGTCGCGGTGCTCGCCGGTGCGCTGCTGCTCGGCCTGGCCGCCGTCCTGATCGGAGGAGCGGCATGACGTCCGGCGAAGTCCTGCTGGTCGCGGTTCTCGCGCTGCCGGCCCTCGGTGCCCTGGCGGTGGCGGCCACGCCGCACGAGCGGAGCGCGCGGGTGGTGGGCACCGTCGTCGCCGCGCTGACCCTGGTCGCGGCCGTCGCGCTGCGCGCCGGCCGGGACGCCGGCTGGTCGGCGTACCTGCCGGACGGCAACGCCGGGGCGGTGCTGCCCTGGCACACCGTCGACCTGCCCTGGGTGCCCGGCCTGGACCTGCGCTTCCACCTCGGGGTGGACGGCATCTCCTGGCCGCTGGTGGTGCTCACCGCCCTGCTCACGCTGCTCTGCTGCGGCTACAGCCTCTGGCGGGTGCCGACCGGCGGCAGCGGGAAGGCGCTGGTGGCGCTGCTGCTGGTGGTCGAGGTCGGCATCCTCGGCACCTTCCTCGCCCTCGACCTGGTGCTGTTCTTCCTCTTCTTCGAGGTCGTCCTGCTGCCGATGTACGCGATCATCGTCGGCTGGGGCGGCGACAGCGCCGACCTGGCGGCGGTCGACGCGCGGCGGCGGGCGGCCCGGAAGTTCGCCCTCTACACGCTCTTCGGCTCGGTGCTGCTGCTGGTCGGCGTGTACGTCGTGGTGGCCGCCGCCGGCACCGCCGACATCGTGGCGCTGACCGGTGGCACGGAACTGTCCAGGACCACCCAGCTCGCCGCGTTCACCCTGCTCGCGGTCGCCTTCGCGGTGAAGAGCCCGCTCTGGCCGCTGCACTCCTGGCTGCCCGACGCGCACACCCAGGCGCCGACGGTCGGCAGTGTGCTGCTCGCCGGTGTGCTGCTCAAGATGGGCACGTACGGCCTGATCCGGGTCGCCGTCGGGGTGGCCCCGGAAGGGGCCCGCTGGGCGGCACCGGTGCTCGGCGTGCTCGCCGTGGCCGCCATCCTGGTCGGCTCGCTGGTCTGCCTGGCACAGACCGAGCTGAAACGGCTGATCGCGTACTCCAGCGTGGGGCACATGGGCTTCGTGCTGCTCGGGATCGCCACGCTCACCGCCACCGGCATCCAGGCGGCGCTGATCGGCAACGTGGCGCACGGCATCATCACCGGCCTGCTCTTCTTCCTGGCCGGGGCGATCAAGGACCGTACCCACACCGGGGCGCTGAGCGAGCTGTCCGGACTGCGGGAGACCGCGCCCCGACTGTCCGGGCTGCTCGCCTTTGCGGCGGTCGCCTCGCTGGGGCTGCCCGGCCTGGCCGGCTTCTGGGGCGAGGCGTTCGCCGTGGTCGCCGCGATCCAGGTGGGCGGTGCCCTGTGGACCACGCTGGCCGTGCTGGCGGCGCTCGGCGGGGCGTTGACCGCCGCGTACCTGCTGCGGCTGTTGCGCCGGGTCACCCACGGCCGACCCACGCCGACGGTCAGCGGCCTCGGCCGGGGGATCGCCGGGGCCGAGTTCGCCGCCTGGGTGCCGCTGGTGCTGCTGACCCTCGTCGTCGGGCTGGCCCCGACCCTGGTGCTGGGCGTCGCCGAGGCGCCGGTGGCCGCCCTCGTAGGAGTGCTGCCATGAGCGAAGTGCTGGTGCAGAGTGTCGACAACGTCGCGTTGTTGCCGGCGTACCTGGCCGCTGGGACCGCCGTCCTGGTGCTCCTGGTGGACCTGCTGCTGGCCCGTCCGGCGGCGACGGTGGCCGCGGCGGTCACCGGTGCGGTCGCCACCGCCGTGGGAGCGGCGGCGGTCGGCACGCTGCCGGACCGGCGTACGTTCTGCGTCGGTGCCGACTGTTCGTGGGTCTTCGGTGGCCGGGCCGCCCTGGTCGCCGCGCTGGTGGCGCTGCTGCTGGTCGGGGTGCTGGCGCTGTCCGGGCCGTTGCTGCGCGACGGGCGTACCCCGGTGGGGGAGTACTGCTTCCTGCTCGCCTGCTCGATGACCGGTGGTGTGGTGCTCGGCGCGGCCGGTGACCTGATCACCCTGATCGTCGCGGTGGAGGTGCTCACCCTGCCGCTGTACGTGCTGGTCGGGCTGCGCCGGGGCAGCCTGGCCAGTGCCGAGGCGGCGGTGACCTTCTTCGTGGTGAGCGTGGTGGCCACCACGCTGACGCTGCTCGGTGCGGCGCTGCTCTACGCGGTCACCGGCGCGTTGCACCTGGACCGGCTGGGCGGGCTGCTCGCCGACGGGGCCCTGCTCGACCTGCCGCTGACCACGGTGGCGGTGACGCTCGTGGTAGCGGGCCTGGCGTTCAAGGTGGCGGCGGTGCCGTTCCACGTCTGGGCGCCGGCCACCTACGACGGCGCGCCGCTGCCGGTGGCCGCGTACCTGTCGACGGCCTCGAAGCTCGGCGGGGTGGTCGCGCTGCTGGCTGTGGTGCAGCACGCGTTGCCGGCCGAGGTGACCGGGCCGGTGCTGGCCACGGTCGCCGTGCTGACCATGACCGTGGGCAACCTGGTGGCGCTGCGCCAGCGGCGTACGGTGCGGCTGCTGGCCTGGTCCTCGGTGGCGCAGGCCGGGTACATTCTCGCTCCGCTCGGCGCGCTGGCGCTGGCCGATCCCGACGCGCGCACCGGCGCGTACGCGGCTGCCCTGGCGTACGCCGTCTTCTTCGTGCTGTTGGAGCTGGCGGCCTTCGCCGGAGTGGTGGCGTTGCGCCCGGCCGGCGCGGACGGCGGCACCCTCGACGACCTGCGGGGTGCGGCCCGCCGCCACCCGTGGGTCGGCGGCGGCCTGGCGTTCGCGCTGGTCGGGTTGGCGGGCCTGCCGCCGGCGCTGGCCGGGCTGTTCGCCAAGGTGACCGTGGTCCGGTCGCTGCTCGGTGGCGAGGCGAACTGGCTCGCCCTGGTGGTGGCGGTGAACGCGGTCCTCGGCCTGGCCTACTACCTGCGCGTCGCGGCGTCGCTCTACGGGCCGCCCGGGGACGCCGTCGCGCCCGCCGTCCGGCCGGGACGGGCGGTGATCGCCGCGCTGGCGGTGGCGACGCTCCTCGCCGTGGTGGTCGGGTTCGCACCGCAGGTGGTGCTGGATCTCGCCGGGGGCTGAACGCGATCGCACTCCTGGTCATGACTGTCACTCAGGTAACTCTCAGTCATGAAGCGGATGGTTAACGGGTACCGGGTTGTTGTACCGGTCAGCGGATTCCGGCATCCGTGTACCGAAGGAGTGATCGTGCACCACAACCGTCTGAAGACCGCCGCGTTGCTCGGCCTGCTCACCTCGTTGATCCTGGCGGTGGGCTACTGGTTCGGCGGCAGTGGCGGACTGGTCATCGCCGTTCTCGTCTCGCTGGCGATGAACGGTTTCACCTACTTCTACTCCGACAAGCTGGCGTTGCGCTCGATGCGGGCGCAGCCGGTCACCGAGGCGCAGTTCCCCGAGCTGTACCACATGGTGCGGGAACTGGCGGCCGAGGCGCGGCAGCCGATGCCACGCCTGTACGTGAGCCCGACCGCCCAGCCCAACGCGTTCGCCACCGGGCGTAACCCGCAGAACGCGGCGGTCTGCGTGACCCAGGGGATCGTCGAGATTCTCGACTACCGTGAGCTACGGGGCGTGATCGGGCACGAGCTGTCCCACGTCTACAACCGGGACATCCTCATCTCCAGCGTGGCGGCCGGTCTGGCCGGCATCATCACCATGGTGGCGAACCTCGCCCTGTTCATCCCGCTCGGCGGCAGCAGCGACGAGGACGGCCCGAACCCGATCGTGCTGCTGCTCACCATCATCCTGGGCCCGATCGCCGCGACCGTCATCCAGCTCGCGATCAGCCGCAGCCGGGAGTTCCAGGCGGACGCCTCCGGCGCCGAGCTGACCCGCGACCCGCTGGCCCTGGCCAGCGCGCTACGGAAGATCCACATGGGTACCCAGCGTCGGCCGCTGCCGGCCGAGGGCCAGCTCACCAGCACCGCCCACCTGATGATCGACAACCCGTTCAAGGGCGGTGGCATCTCCGCCCTGTTCGCCACGCACCCCCGGATGGAGGAGCGCGTGGCCCGGCTGGAGCAGATGGCCGCCCAGACCGGCCCGGTCCGCTACCAGCGCTGACGCACCACCCAGCCCCTTCGCCGCCCGCGCCGGGTCGTCCCCGGCGCGGGCGGTGCGCGTCGGGTGTGAGCGCGATAACCATGTCGCGTTCCGCCACCTGAGCGTTAGGGTCTAAACGATTCTGGCTCATTACATTTGCGGTGGGGGGGCAACGGTGGTCGGGCTGCGCCGGTATCTGAGCGTCTGGCAGATTCCAGGTGCGCCGACCTTGCTGGTCACGGGCATTCTCGGGCGCCTCGGGATCGGCATGACGCCGCTGGCGCTGCTGCTCGTCGTGGAGCAGGTCACCGGCCGCTACTCGCTGGCCGCCCTGGCCGGCGGCTGCTACGCCCTCTCCGGTGCCGCGCTCAGCCCGGTCGCCGGACGGATCGCCGACCGCATCGGTCCCACCCCGGTCCTGATCGGCACCGCGATCGCCCACCCGCTGGCGCTGGTCGGGCTGCTCTGGTCGGCCCGCTCCGACACCGTGCCCTTCACGGTGGTGCTGGTCGCCTCGGCGCTGGCCGGCGGGTCGTACCCGCCGCTGACCGCCGCCATCAGGGGCGCCTGGAACGACCTGACCAGCGTCGCCTCCGGTCGCTACCACCTGCGCAACACCGCCCTCGCCGCGGAGACGACACTCTTCGAGATCGTCTTCGTGCTCGGCCCGCTGCTCGTCGCCGGGTTCATCCTGTTCGCCGACGCCGGGGCGGCCCTGATCGGCGCGGCGGTGGTCACCCTTGTCGGCACCGTGGCGGTGGCGCTCGGCCGGACCATGCGGGGCTGGCAGCCGCACTCCCGTGAGCACCGCACCCGGGGGCTCGGCCCGCTGCGGGTCGCCGGCTTCCCGGCGCTGCTGCTCTGCGTTGCCAGCCTTGGCATCGCGTTCGGCGCGACCGGCGTGACCGTACCGGCGTTCGCCACCCGCTACGCCGCCGACGACCCGGACAGTCTCGCCGGTGTGCTGCTGGCCGTCTGGGGGATCGGCAGCGCGATCGGCGGGTTCTGGTTCGGGCTGCGCCGCCCGGCCCGGAACATGACCCGCCAGTTCGCCTGGCTGCTGGGTGGGGTGGCGAGCAGCTTCCTGGTGTTCGCCGTGATGCCCACGGCGGGCGCGTTGGGCGTCGCCCTGGTGATCGGTGGTGCCGCCATCGCGCCCGCGTTGACCCTGGAGAACACCCTGGTCGGGCGGATCTCGCCGCTGGGGATGCTGAACGAGGCGTACACCTGGGTGGTGACCATGTCGGTCGGCGCGAGCGCGGCCGGTGGCACCGTCGCCGGCCTGATCGTCGACCACGCCGGTGGCGTGCCCTGGGCCTTCCTGTTCGCCGGTGCGGCGGTCGCCGTCGGGGCCGGGGTCGCGGCCCTGCCCGCCGGCCCCATCGCCCGCGCCGAGGCCGACGCGGTACGCCTCGAAGCCCCGGTCACCGTCTGACCCCTGCCCCGGGCACTCGCTCTTTGTCAGGGGCGCAACGCGCGGAGCACGTGCTCGACCAGCGCGTCGGCGTACTCGCCCGTGAGTGGCCCGGTGCGCAGCAGCCACCGTTGGTACAACGGCGCGTAGAGAAGTTCGAGCGCCAGGTCCAGGTCGGCGTCGGCGCGGATCTGCCCGGCCCGCTGCGCGCTGCGCAGCCGTTCCCGCTTGGCCTCGTCCACCGGTGCCGCCAGCCGCTCCCGGTACTGCGCGGCCAATTCCGGGTCACCCGCGATCTCCAGGTTGAGCGCCCGGATCGGCGCCTCGAACGCCGGGTCGGCGAACTCCGCGACGGTGGCCCGCAGCACGGCTTTCAGGTCAGCCTCGATGTCGCCGGTGTCCGGCAGCACCACACCGCCGGCCTCCTCGCTCAACGCCAGGAACGCGTCGAAGACCACCGTCCCCTTGGACCGCCACCACCGGTAGATCGTCTGTTTGCCGACCCCCGCCCGCGCCGCGATGGCCTCGATGGAGAGCTTCGCGTAGCCGACCTCGGAGACCAGCTCCCGCGTGGCCCCCAGCACGGCCTGCCGGGACCGTTCACTGCGGCGCGCCGGGTCCGGGCGCTTCGGGGCCGTCTCGGGTGCTGGGTCGGTGTTTCTCGGGGCCGGGGACATGAGGTCGGAGTATATCGACAGTGAGACGAGACGGTCCGTCTTGACGGATTGGTTACGGCCGAGCGCACTCGAACCGTCAAGCGAGACGATCCGTCTCGTCTCATCTGATCAGGGGAGGTGCGAGGTGGCAGATTCTCGCGTGTGGTTCATCACCGGGGCCACCCGTGGACTGGGCCGGGCGGTCACCGAGGCCGCCCTGGCCGCAGGGGACCGGGTCGTCGGAGCGGCCCGGGACGTCGGGCCGTTGGCCGACCTGGTCGAGCGCTATCCCGACACCCTTGTCGGGCTGCCCCTGGACGTAGCCGACCGGTCCGCCGTCACGGGGGCGGTGGACCGGTCGGCCGAGACGTACGGCCGGCTCGACATCGTCCTCAACAACGCCGGCGGGATGCTGCTCGGAATGCTGGAGGAAGCCACCGAGGAACAGATCCGGCGGCACTTCGACGTCAACTTCTTCGGCGCCGTCTGGGTCACCCGGGCCGTCATCCCGCACCTGCGCTCACAGGGCAGCGGCCGCCTGCTCCAGGTCACCTCGATGGGCAGCGGAGCCGGCGTCGCCTCCGTCGGCTTCTACGCGGCCGGCAAAGCCGCACTCGACGCGCTCAGCCAGTCCGTGGCGATGGAACTCGCGCCCTTCGGCATCACGGTCAGCATCGTGCAGCCCGGCGGCTACGACACCGGCCTCTACCCGGCTGACCCCCCACGACGCGCGCGCCCCCGGCTACCCCGGCTGGGGTGCCGGGCCGCCAGCGTCACGGGCGCTGAACCGGCCAGGTGGAGGCACCGCCCGCTGGCCGTCCCCGGTACTCCCCGGGAACGGCCGGCGGTGCGGGCCGCTGCCTCAGCGGTAGTTGGTGAACTGGCGAGAAACCGCCCGCCACCAGCCAAAACGCGCCCATGATCGCAGCTAGGCCGTCGCCAGGCCGTCAGACGATGGCGCGAACACCTTGTCGACGGCACGGCGCGTGCGGTCCTCGCTGGTCGGCATGAGATGGGTGTAGGTCCGCAGTGTGAAGCCCGGGTCGGCATGACCGAGGTACTCCGACAGCGCCTTGACGCTCTCTCCGGTATCGAGCAGTACCGAGGCGTAGAAGTGCCGCAAGGCGTGCATCCCGGTGGCCCGGGAATGCTGGATGCCGGCAGTCGACAGGGCGGTGTGCCAGTAGTCCCGGTTGAACGTGTGACGGTCCATGGCGACGTTCGTCCGACCGTGGACGACCAGGTTGACCGTGACCGCAGGCCCGCCGGGCACCTCCCACGGTAGCGACACCGGTACGGGAGGAAAGTCCTCCAAGTGGTGAGTGAGGGCCGCACCCACCGACGAGGGCAGTGGGATGTCTCGTGTCTTGCGTCCTTTGGGCAAGGCGTAGACGAGCCGGCTACCCACGATCTTCAACTGGCGGACGACATGCAGGGTGCCCTTGAGGAAGTCGATGTCCTCCACGGCCAGGGCTAGCACTTCACCCTGACGAAGACCGCAGCCCGCGCCCAGGTCGACGGCGACGCGGTAGCGATCGGGCAGGCCGCAGCGGATGGCGAGCACCTGTTCCCCCGACCAGGGCACGACCTTGCGGGGCGGAACCTTCGGTGGTCGGACTGTCTTCGCGTGACACGGATTCCGAGGGATACGGCCGTCGTCGACGGCCGCGTTCAGGATCGTGGCGACGTTGCTGTAGGCGACGACCCGGTAGGTAACCGCCAAGCCGAGCTGTTGCAGCGCGCGATCCAGTTCCCGCAAGTGAGTCGGCAGAATCGCGGCCAGGGCGCGACCTCCCAGGTAGGGGATGATGTGCCGGCGCAACCGTCGCTCGGTGGCTTCGCGGGTGGACTCATCGAAGGTCTGCGCGGCCAGCCACTGCTCGGCGTACTGCCGGAAGGTCAGCTTTCCGGCGGCCGGGTCGATGTAGGTGCCGCGTAGCTTGTCTGACTCCACCGAGACGAGGAACGCCTCAGCCGCCCGCTTCTCCCGATCGGGGAACGACTTCGATCGCTCCCGACCGTCCGGCGCGATGTACCGCACCCGGTAGCGGAGCCCTTTGCCGTGCAGAGATGTCTTGACCCGCTCCGACTTGCCGTCAGGGCGAGCAACGGTCTTGTACCAACGGTCTTCGACGTGGGCCAACGATGCTCCTCCCTCAGGCTGCGGCTTGCTGCTCGAACCACGCCCGAACGCTGTCCGGGTCGTAGCGCAGATGCCGACCGACACGGCCAGCGGGTGGACCGATGCGGCGCTTGCGCCAGGTGTAGAGGGTCTGGACCGGAACGCCGAGGTACGCCGAGACGTCGTCGACGGTCCAGAGCGTGAATGGTTGGGCGGCGGGCATGTCGTCTCCCTTGATCGAGGGGGTCAGGCGGCAGCCGGCGCGGTGCCGGCAGGGGTGGTGCTGAGTTCGTGGGCGAGTTCTTCGCGGCCGGCGCTGCGTCGCTCTCTGGCCATGGCGGCGGCGGTGGCGGCGAGCATCGCGTCACCGGAGGTGTGCCAGCCGATGCCGGCAAAGGTGAGGGTGCCGACGATCAGGGTGGTGTCGTCGTCGTGGTGGTCGACGGTGCGGAGCGTGTCGGGGTGCTCGTCGGCCTGGTGGTGGTGTTCGTGTCGCCGGTAGCTGACGCGGGTGTCGCGCAGGAGTTGGAAGGTGACGGAGTAGCGGCGGGCTTTGGTGAGGAAGTGGCCGCCGAAGCCGAGCATGTGTGCCCATCGGCGTAGCCGGGCGTAGGGGTTGCTGGTGGCTGGTTTCGTCGGTTTGGTGTCAAGGGCGGCTTGACGCCTGGCGATGCAGACGGGGCAGGCGGCGTAGCGGGTGTGGGTGCCGCAGTCGGGGCACTCCCACGCGGGGATGAAGCCGGGCCGGGGCCGGTGGTCGCGGGGCCGCTGGGATAGCGGGACGGGTGTGCTGGTGGGTCGGCCGATGCGCCAGCAGGCGTCGATGAGGCGGGCGGTGTGGTCGCCGTCGGGGTCGGCGTAGTTCCCGATGGTGTCGGCGGTCAGGCGGGTGGAGGTGTGCCCGGTGGCCTCGGTGCTTTTGGTGGCGTACTTGGCAAGGTAGCCGGCGACCATGCCGTCGGTGACCTCACCGTGCCCGCTGGTGGTGATCGGTCGTAGGTCGATCTGCTTTCCCCAGGTGATGGGCCATCCTCCGGGCCGGTCGGGGTGCTTCGGGGTGTCGAAGGCGATCTGTGCGGCGGCGTGCCGGAGGGCGTCGACGAGGTCGTCGACGTCGAAGCCGGGTGGGGGTGGGATGACGGCGGTGGGGTCGGTGGGGTGGACTCCGTCGAGTCGGGCGATGGCGTGGAAGTGCACCGCTCCCCGTGCCTGCAATTCCGCGACCTTGCCCGGCGAGAGCCGTACGGGTGCAACCATTCGGGTCTTGCCGGAGGCGGTGACGACGGCGATGCGGGGGACACCTCGACGGCGGGCGAGTTTGGCGAGCCATCGTTCCGCGGCTTGTTTGGTGCGGTGCCACAGTTCGCCGGAGAACAGGTTCCACACGACCTGGTGGCCGTGGTCGTAGCAGTCGAGGCAGAGCGGCTGTCCGAGCACGGCGTCACCGGGCTCATGCCTGGCCCAGCAGACGGCGGGACGGCCGTGCTCGCAGAGGCCGAGGGAGCGGCGGGCGTGGCAGGGTTCGGCCCGGCAGTCGCAGCGCCGCCGGTTGCGGCAGGTGTGCTTGCGGACCACCCGGGCGTGAACGGTGCCGAAGGACGGTGCGGTGAAGGTGGCGAACACCGCCGGATGCGCGGCGACTGTCTCGGGGACGCCTTTGCCGCCGACGAGGCCGGCGCGCAGGAGTTGAAAGGCGTCTCGTTGGTAGGTGTGCGCGCAGGACGGGCAGACGGTGGCGCGTCGGTTGCCGCAGGCGGTGTAGATCGCGGCGTCGGGCATGGCGTCGGTGTGCCGCTGGTCGAGGACCCGGCCGGTGGATTGCTCGACGGTGAGGAGCTGACCGGCGAGGCGGATCGGGCGGGTGCAGCCGGCGGCGGCGCGGACGTGGTCCAGCCAGCCGTAGTAGTCGGGTTGGGTGGAGCGTAGGTAGGCGGAGCCGGCGGTGGTGTAGTCGTACACGGGGGTGGTGTCGGCGTTCGAGCCCACACCCCGGGCCAGAGCGGTCCGGGGTGTGAGGTCCAGCGTCGACGCCATCAGGCCGCGACCTCGTGGGTGCGGGTGGTGATGGTGCGTTCGCGCACGATGTTGCGGCAGGCGCCGCACTGGCGCTTGGCCGGCTCATGCCGGTGACAGGGGATGACAGCGGTGGTGGTGCCGCAGCGGATGGTGACCGGCGTTCGGCATTCTCCGCCAGGGATGGTGTCGACGATGGTGCGGCGGGTGTCGAACGGGTGAGGCTCCGGCTGTGCCGGGCAGGTGTGGGTGATGTGTTCGATGTCGACGAGGTAGATGGTCATCGGGCACCACCGGTCAGGGTGGTGAGGAGGTGTCCCGCCGTGGCGGGGGTGATGTCGAGTCGGTCGGCCAGCTCGGCGGCGGTGATGGCCCGTCCGGTGGTCTGTTCGTGCTGCACGGCCGAGAACCGGGCCATCGGCAGCAGGTGGGTAGGGATGTCGACCGGCTCGACGGCCGGCACGGTGACAGGCTCCGGCTCGACAGCCGGCGCGGGAGTCGGCTCGACGGCCGGGGTGGGGTCGGGAGCGGTGATCGCGGCCGGTGGGACCGGCTCAGGCGTGGCCGTGACGTGCTCGGCGGCGGGAACCCGGATCGGTTCGACCGGCGTGGGTGCCGGTGCCGGGTTGTCGTCGTGGACGGGGGCGAGGACGAGTTTGACCAGGGCCATGAAGGCCAGGGCGGGGACGGCGGAGAGGAACCATCCGGTGGGGCCGACTTTGCCGACGGCGACGCCAAGTTGAGCGGCGAGGGAGAAGCCGGCGAAGGCCACCAGGAGGACGAGGGGGTAGCCGATGGGTCCGCCGTGGCGCTTGCGGCGGCGGATGATGAGCAGGCAGGCGACGGGGACGAGTTCGGAGATGACGGCGTTGGCCCATCCGAACCAGCCCGGCGTTCCGTCGGGGCTGTTGGCCATGGTCCAGTCGTGGACGTGGGTGAAGGAGGCCGCTCCGGCGGCGAGGCCGACGAAGATGACGATGAGGACCAGGACGACGCCCTCCATACGTGCCGCCCACGAGGCGGGCGGGTTAGTGGTCGCCATGAGGGATCACCTCCGGGAGGCGGTCGGTGGGGATGAGGTCGACCACGCCGGAGCAGTGGGCGCACATGATCGGCGTCAGGCCGAGCGCGGCGAGCTGCTGGCGGAAGCAGGGCAGGCAGGTGAAGTCGGCCGGGAACAGTCCCTCGCCTTCACAGAGGAGGCAGCGGCCGAGGCAGGCCGGGCAGGGGACGAAGACGGGGCCGAGGATGTTGTGGACACCGGCGGGGGTGTTCTGCTCGATGCACCACGAGCAGGAGTCGTTGGGGAAGATCACGAGGTGCTCCCTTCGTGGCAGTCGAGGCATTCGCCGTAGCGGCGGGGGATGTAGTAGGGCTTCACCTCGCCGCAGTAGCGGCAGGTACGACGGGCACGCAGCGCCTTCCCGATGGCGGCGCGTTGGGCGGGGGTGGCGGTGCGCTTGGGTTTAGCCCAGTCGAGGCGGTAGAGGTAGGCGACCCGCTTGCCGCGTCGCCAGAGGATCTGCGCGACCGGGTCGTGACCACCGGGGCGAAGGCCGGCGGCGCGGAGTTGCCGCATGGTGGCCAGGCCAGCGGGGGCCATGCGGTAGGGGAAGGTGGGGAACCCGTGCCGGGTGCCGAGCGGGTCGTAGAAGCGAACCCTGAGACCGATGTGGTCGGCGAAGTCAGTCACGGCCGGTCACCGCCCCAGCGTTGTTGGGCGGCTTGGCGGGAGATGCCGAGGCGTGAGCCGATCTCGGCCCAGGAGTAGCCGAAAGCCCGCAGACCGATCACGGCAGCGGTAATCGCTTCGTCGATGGCAGTGGACAGGGAGACGAGATCGCGGAGGGCTTCGACGTCACCGGTGGCGACGCGGCGGCCGTGGGCGCGGATGATGCGCCGGGCGAACGCGGCGAACTCGGTGTTCTCGACGACATCCCGCCGCTTCTGCGCCGGGATGCGGGGCGTCAAGGTGCGCTTGACGATGTTCATCGCTTCTCACCTCCGGTGATGTGGAGGCGGTCCCACTCGTCGGCGGCGGCGTGGAGGATGTCGAGAACGTCGGTCAGGGTTTGGGTGGGCTCGTCGTTCCACTCGGCGACGATTTCCGTGGTGGAGGTCCAGGAGCCGCTGGTGGAGTCGAAGTCAGGGGTGCGGCCGTCATGCCAGAGAAAGTCGGCCAGGCAGCGGACCGTGTTGTCTCGCAGGATGGCGGCTGTCGGGTCGCCGCATTGCTGGCTTTCGATGCTGGTGGGGGTGCCGTAGACGGCCAACGTGATGGCACCGAGGGTGCAGGCCGGCGGGAAGGCGGGATGTTCGCCCGACTCATAGGGGTTGCCCTGGGTCCAACCGCGCAGTTCGAGGTAGCGAGCAGCCATCCGCAGCAGGTCAGCGGATGTAACCTGTAGGTCGGTGGGTGGGTGGGTAGCCTTCATGGCAGCCACGTCCTTCCAGTAAGGATTTGGTGGAGGTCGGCGGAACCGGACTGCTTTCCAGGGCTGAGGCCGGTTCCGTCGACTGCTAGCGGGTGCGGAGCCGCAGGTAGCGGCGGTGGCGGGTGTCGTCGCCGCCCATGGCGTGTGGGGCGGAGACGAAGACGAGCCGACCCGTGGCGCGGGCGGCGTGGATCATCACGGCCAGGTCTTCCGGGGTGCCGACGATCCACATCTCGGTGAATTGGTTGAAGCGCTGGTTGCTGGCTTTGGCGTGAGCGCGTTCGCGGGTGGTCATGCCGCCATCCCCCAGTCAGCGGGGGAGCCGGGCGGGGTGGTGATGGTGCCGGGCCGGCGGATCCACGCGGCGTAGTCCGCGATGCCGGAGATCTGGGCGTCGGTCAGGAAGGCGACCTTGATGCGGCGCGGGACACCGCCTTCGGCGATGAGGTAGGCGGCTCCCTGGTTGGTGGGGGCGATGTCAGTGGCGGAATAGCCCTGCTCGGCCCACCCGTGACCCAGCACGATGTTCGAGCTGTTGGAGGTGGTGCAGCGGAACGCGGCCCGGTAGCCGAACAGGTCCCGCAGTGAGGTGGGGATGATGTCGAACGACGGCCGTTGCGTGGCGGCGACCACCGGGATACCGGCGGCACGTCCCCGGGCGACCAGGTCGCGCAGGAGAGCGACGAACTCTTCCTGTTCCTGCTTGGCACCGACGGTCGCGGAGTAGAAGGCAATCTCGTCGACCAGGACGGTGATGACGGACAGGCGGTCGGCGGCGGTGACCTTGCGCCGGTTGTGGGCGCGCAGCCACGCGTAGCGGTTATTCATCACGACCTGGAGGCGTCGCAGGACGTCGAGGGCGGCGGTGATGTCGGGGCCGATGAAGGCGTCGGCGGAGTCTTCCCACTGGCCGAGTTCGACGAGTTTGCCGTCGAGGAGGACGAGGCGGGAGTCGACGGAGAGAGCGGCGTGGGCGGCGATGGTGTTGAGTAGGCCGGACTTACCTCCGCCGGGTTCGCCACCGGCGAGGAGGTTGCGGTAGGCGAGGGTGATGTAAACGGGTTGGCCGAACTCGTCGATACCGAGGAAGATCGGGTCGAACATCGACAGGCCGGGACCCACCGGAACCCCCGCAGACGGGGAGGCGGTAGCGGTAGCCATGGGTGCCCTCCTTGGGCGTTGGTGGGCGCGAGAAGCCACACGAACGAGCCCGCAGGGCTCCTCGCGTCCTGGGTGAAGTGGTGGGTTAGATCCAGTCGGAAACGTCGTCGGCATCCGCCGACGCAGCAGGCGTGCTCCCGTTGGCCGTGGTCGCGGCGGCCGGCTTGGCTGGCTTCCGGTCACCCGGGACGCCCTGCTTGGGCAGGGTGATGGTGGGGGCCTGCACGTCGGGCAGGTCCAGAGCGGTCGGCACCACCGGGGGTGCCTGCTCGACGGTCGGGGTGTCCGGGTCGATCACGTCGACCAAAGGTGACCCGACATTGGCGGTCAGTACCTCACGGCGCTTGATGTCGAACCGCACGTAGGCGGCGTTGCCGTCCGATGCCCGTTCGATGAGCACGGTGGAGGCGTGGCAGGTCACGGCGATCTTGTCCAACCGTGCTTCCAGGTCCTTGACCGACAGGCCAGGGCGCAGGTACACCCACACCCGCTCACCGACCGGAGTCGGAGTGGCCCACAGGATTAGCGGCAGCGAACCGGACTGGTTGGCGATGATGAACTGCGCGAAGCACACCCGCAGTCGGTGCCGGACGACCAGGCACCACGCCCAGGCGACGATCTGACGCCGGACGGGCGGGACAGCGGCCGGGACACCGACGACCAGGGCGACGACGAGCAGGGTCACCAGGGTCGGGGTGTGAGAGGCGAGCTGTACCCAGCCGACCAGAAGCAGACCGGCGAGACCGATCTCCGGGGTCCACCACCACAGCAGCCGGATCACCGGCCAGATGCGGACCAGCACCCACACGATGCCGCCCAGCGGAACGCCGACGCCGACGCCGACGAACAGGGCAAGGATCGGGTGCATGTAGGAAGCGGCCACCACGGCCGACAGAACGCCGACGATCACCGCCGTCAGGACAAACGCCATCCGGGCGTTCCTGGCCCAGGAACGGTGAACACGGGCCTCGATGACCGTCACCGTTCCGGTTGACTTCCCGCCGAACGGGCGGCGAGGACTAGACTTGGACATGACACGTCCTCCCAAGTGATTGGGGTGGATGGGTTGGAAGAGGGCGGGGTCGGCAGGTTGCGAGCCAGTACCGGCCCCGCGCTCGAAATTCCGAGACGCTGACCAAAGGTCAGCCGTTGTCCCGCAGGTTCTGGGCGAGCTGCCCGAAGCGGATGCGCTCGTCCTCGTCCAGGACGGTCGGGGTTCGCCCGGCGGCGCGTTCCTCGCGAATCTGCTTGTCGAGGTGCTTCGGGTCGACCTTGACCTCACGGGCACGACCGTTGCTGTCCTCGCTGAACAGATACTTGCGGCCCATCACGGGCTCCCTTCCTTGAGGGTTTAGAGGCAGGCGATGAGCAGGGACGACACCCACAGGCACGCGGCGTGTAGGGACTGATCGGCCAGGTACATCCCGCAGATCGGGGCCTGACGGTCCGCGAAGTCACCGCTTCCGGTGTGGGTCAACAGCCACCGCACCGGCCAACGCCGGTCGAGAATCGCGTGACTGATCGCGGAAAAGCCCAGCCCGGCGACAATGCCGAAGGCCGTGACGGGCAGATCCAACGCCACGATGGCGACGGCCAACATGACCACCACCACGAAGTGATAGGCCACGACGTGGCCCAACAGGTGACGCCAGCCGAGCCAGCCAGGCGCGGCCTTGTGCGCGGCCTGCTTGTCGGACTGGCCGAACACGTGATCGGCCACCTGGTGACCGGCGTAGAAGGTCGCCGCGACAACGGCAAACACGACGGCGGAAATAGACATGACAACCACTCCCCACAATTGGAGGCAGACGGGTTGGAAGGCAGACGGGTTGGAAGGCAGACGGGTTGGAAGGCAGGCGGGGTCGGCAGGTATGCGAGCCAGTACCGACCCCGCGCCTCATAGGGATGTGACCACCTGACGTGGCCACCGGCCGGAAACATGCGAGCCAGAACCGCTTCCGGACGACATGGAACAGATCAGCGGACCATCAGACCGCTACGCGCGGAGGAGCGCGAAAAGGAACACCGCAGGCTTCACACAGCACGCTGTGCGAAGGACTTACTTGGCCGAGGCACCAGCCTTCGGCTTCAGCGAGATCGCACGGAACGCGACGCCGTTACGCCCGTTGGTCGCCCACGGGATGGCCTCCAACTGCTCGACCTCGATGAGCTGCCCCACCATCACACTCGGCTTCTCACCCGCCGTGGTGATGGTGATGACCTCACCGCCGTTCTCGTCGAGAACGAAGACCTGGGTGGACCACATGAGCCGGCCCGTTCCCTTCTCCGACCGCTGATTGCCGTTCTGGTCGTTCTTCGGCTCCGGGTCCCTCGACACCGTCACCTGCTTCGCCTTGGTGTCCACGTACAGCTTCACTTTCAGACCTCCGAGGTTTCTTGAGCGCGTCCCCTGTGGACGACTGCCCGATGGATCGACGCTAACAGTTGGTTGGCAGACAAAGCAACTGTTAGGTATGCACTATCTGAACTGGCGTCCTGACGTGCAGTGACGCGCGTGGCCGCCTGTTAGGTAACTGGTAGGATCTGGTAGGCAAGCGTGCCTACCCGAAGGATGCCCATGTCATCGCCCCGCCCCCGGTTGACCCGGGGTGAGTCCATGCATCAACAGATCGCCCGGCACATCCGCAACGAGATCGCGGCGGGGGTCCGCCGAGACGGCGACGTGCTGCCGTCAAGCCGTGAGATGGCCGCCGAGTGGGATACCAGCGCCTTCACCATCACCGCTGCGATGAAGGTCCTTGAGGCGGAAGGCTTCATCGAAAGCAAGTCCCGCTCAAAGCGGGTCGTGCGAGTGCCGAACCAGGAACGCCGTGGTCCCGTCCGTCTGCCCAAGCCGCGCGTAGTGCTCATCGGCGGATACGCTGGCAGCGGCAAGACTGAGCTAGGACGGATCCTCGCGCGGGCCACCGGGTGGCCGATGCTCGACAAGGACACCTTGACACGCCCCATCGTTGAGGCAGCACTAGAGATACTCGGCCAGTCCCCGAACGACCGAGAGTCTGACACCTACCTGAAGCTTGTCCGACCTCGCGAGTACGAAGCGTTGAGCAGCGCGGCGGAAGAGAACGTGCAGTGCGGCAACAGTGTCATCGTCACTGCGCCGTTCATCGCCGAGTTCCAGGACGCCAAATGGCTCGAACGCGCTAGGGCCAGATTCGTGGACCTTGGTGCGACCTTGAGCGTGGTGTGGGTGTACTGCGACCCGGACACCATGAATGTGTACATCCGTAGACGAGGTGCAGCCCGCGACGCAGCGAAACTCGCAGACTGGCCCGGCTACCTCAGTCGGATCGACACCGAAGCTCACCCACTGACCGACCACGTCGTCATCAACAACTGCACGTCAGCGGAACCGCTGCAAGACCAGGCCGAGACGCTCGTGAAGTCCCTCATGGGGTTGGAACTCGACTGATGCGCGGCGTGATCCTCTATGGCCCACCGGCATCGGGCAAGGACACCATTACCCAAGCGTTGCACCAGCTCGACAGCACCTACCAGCAGTTTGAACGGCTGAAAGTCGGTAACGGTCGAACGGCTGGCTATCGCATGAGCACGGATCAACACCTGGAAGCGCTCCGGGCCTCAAGTGACGTGCTCTGGGAGAACCGACGGTACCGCTCCACCTACGTCGTCGATGCGCCAGCTCTGCGTCAGCACCTCGGGCAAGGAGTCCCCGTGCTGCACCTCGGCCAGGTCGGTGCCATCGATGCCGTCCGGAAGGCGTTTCCAACAGTCCGATGGACGGTGGTCGCTCTCACCTGTCCTCGCGATCTGGCAGAACAGCGAATAGTCGCCCGCCAGACCGGCGACACGGGCGAGCGACTCAGAGCCTGGGACGCGACCGAGCCACTCACCACCGCCGACATCGTCGTTGACACGTCCGCGATCCAGCCCGATGAGGCCGCAACGCTGATCGACCACACCAGCCGGCGCGCGGCAGCGATGGGGCAGTAACCGGCCGGCTGCCGGCATGTGGTTCAAACTTTCTGTACGTCTTCAAGGCGGCCCTGGACGGGCCGCACGCGCCGCCGCCTGGGCGCGCGTCCGTCGCTCCGCTGGCGCTCCGACTCCGGCCACGCAACACGCCCGGCGGCTGGCGCGAAGGGCGGAAAGCCCGGGGGCCGCCGCAGACGGGACGGGTGTAAAAGTGGTGGAGGTTCGTCGCCGGCAGCCGGCCGCGCCGCGCCCGAGCGGCGCGGCGCAGGGGGAGGGCACGCGGGGTCCGCGTTGCGGGTCGCGGCCGTCGGGGTCGGGGTTGGCGGCGCGAGTGTGCCGGGCCGCCCCTCCAAGCTCAAGGGCGCTTCGCGTCGCAAGCGACGGCCCTGCGGGCCGCCCTTGACCTCGGAGCCTCTGCGACCCTCGGGCAGGAGTCGTGGGCAGGCCGATGGCCTGCCCTTAATGGTGCGCGCCGCCAACCCCGACCCCGACTCGTCGCCGGTCGCGCGGGGCGTCAAGGTCCGCTTGACGTGGCGGGCTGGGCGGGTGGCCTGCTTGCCAACGGACGGGTCGACGAGCGGTGGGCGGACTGGTGCCGCCATCCCTTGACCACTGATAGCAGGCGCACGGCCGCGAGGGCAGCAGACAGCAGGTGAAGAACGGCTGTCGTTCAGCCGACAGAAGATTGGACCGCTGGACCGGTACCTCCAATCTGTTCTAGTAGATCAGAATGACCACAAGACATTGACTGCTTGCTGTGGGCCAAATGACGGTCAGGAAACCAAGTGGGGGACACGTGGGTTTCTTTGAAGGAAAAAAACCGGCGGCGATTCTGAAGCACGCCGTCATCGACAAGTACGTCAGCCCGTTTGCTGGAAAGACTGGGCTGTACTCCCCTGGCCACAGGGTTGCGGTGATCGACGGCTATGCGGGGGAGGGTAGGTACGATAACGGAGACGAGGCTTCTCCTGCACTGTTGCTTCGCAAGGCGCGCGAGCTACAGGGCGTCAATCGGCAGTTAGAGGGATACTTCGTTGAGAGTGACCCTACGTCGCTGATGAAGCTCCGGCAGATGGTCGCGGCAGAGGGGGTAGACCTGCCCATGCAGGTCTTCTCCGGCGGCATCGAAGATCAGCTTGACAATCTGTTGACCTTGGTCAAGGGCATTCCGACTCTGGTCTACCTTGATCCGTTTGGGGTCATGATTCCCTTCAGGAAGACGGCGCAAGTGTTTGCTCAGCGGCCGTCGCAGCCCCCGGCAACCGAGCTATTGATCAACTTCAGCGCGGTCGGCTTGCGGCGGGTGGCCGGGCTGCTCACGAGCATCAAGGATATTCCTGGAAGGCCGGCAACCCTCGCCCGGATGGACGCTGCGTGTGGTGGTGACTGGTGGCAGAAGGTCTGGCTGGATCACGGCGACGAGAAGGAGCGCGCCGAGGAAGCGGTGGTGGTCGAGTACACGCGGCGGTTGGCTGCCGATCAACGATGCAGCTGGTGCGTAACCCCCGTTCGTAACCGTGCTCGTCATAAGCCGCTCTACTACCTTGTCTTTCTCACTCGCCACCGTGACGGCTTTACTGAATTTGCCGAAGCTCTGTCGCTCGGCCTTGGCCAGTGGCGAAAAGCTGTTTACGACATCGAGAACGCCGACACCTTGTTCGCGGACGAGGCAGCCTTTCAAGCAAGCGAGCAGGCGTTGGAGGACGGCTGGGTAAACGAAATCGAGGGGAACCTCCGTCGGCTGCTCGGCGAGGGAAAGTCCTTCGTGATCAGCAGACGCTACAGCGAGGTATATGGGAAGGCTGCTGGCCAAGCCCGCCAAACTCACCTGCGGAAGGCGTGGAACAGGCTTCACCCGGAGATCACCAAGACCAGCCCGAAGGGCAAGGGCAAGTTGCTTCAGCTGCTCATCGAGCCGGCGTAAGCTCTCTCGACGGCATCTCGTCCCACGTCCGCCCATCGAGCAGGCGGCCACCTGCCTTCGGCGTTCGTCCGCCCCACTGCTTGAAGAAAAAGGCCGTCCCCGCATTGGCACACCGATCCCGAAGTGCTCGCACCCATGCGGGATCGACAGGCCGGGCACCTTGGCCTGACTCGCCACCGGCAATCAGCCAATGAATGCCAGCCAATTCAACGTCGTCAAGAGGGCCGAGTAGCGGCTCTGCGGAGATGAATCGCACTGCGGCCGGGACGGCACGGAGGTGGTCAATCCGTGCCAGTTCCTGCTCCGTCTCGACACTGACGCCCATCCAGACGTTCGACGGCCAGTCGAGTTGGTCAGCGACTCTTGCCAACCGGGACGCCCGCTTCGTTAGTACCTGGTAGGTGTGTCGTGGGGTGGCAGCCATGACTTCAAACACTTGGCGCACGTAGTCCAGCGGCACGCGAGCGTGGAACAAGTCGCTCATCGAGTTGACGAAGACCGTCCGGGGTTCACGCCAACGGTGCGGGATGTTCAGGGCATCTGCGTGGATCGTGACGCCAAATCCGGGTCCGGAGGTGCGTGGGTCGCCGTCGTTCTGGTACTTGGCTGACCCCATCGCCTTCAGTCGCTTTGCCAGGCTGAGGGCGTAGCAATTGTCGCAGCCTGCGGAGATCCGATCGCAACCTGTCGTCGGGTTCCAGGTAGCTTCGGTCCACTCGATGGCGCTCTTGTCTGCCATGGCCACGCTCCCCGGGGTTGGTTATGACAATACTGTCGAACATGCGTACGGATTGAAAGACGTGCTGACGATCTTTCTTGTCGATGAAGCGACGCATGCCGCAGCTGTCGATGCCCCGCTCGACCAACGGTCAACGAGTGCCCAGAGACTCGGCCAGGCCGTAGCCAGGCCGTCGTAGGCCGATCACTGCCAACCAACGACGACCAGCGGCGACGACGTTTGCCCAGGTGGCGGAGCGTAAGGAGCCGGCTCGCCAGGCCGGGGAAGAAGCTCTTACCTGTAGTTGGTGAACTGCAGGGCGACGCCGAAGTCCTCGCCCTTGAGCAGCGTGATGACGGCCTGCAGGTCGTCCTTCTTCTTGCCGGTGACCCGAAGCTGGTCGCCCTGAATCTGCGCCTGGACTCCCTTGGGGCCCTCGTCGCGGATCTTCTTGCTGATCGCCTTGGCCTTTTCCTGGTCGATGCCCTGGATCACCTTGGCATCGATCTTGAAGACCTTGCCCGACGGGCGCGGGTCGCCCGCGTCCAGCGACTTCATCGAGATGTTGCGCTTGACCAACTTCTCCTTGAAGACGTCCAGCGCGGCCCGTACCCGCTCCTCGGTCTCCGCCTGAAGGCTGATCGCCTCCTCGCCCGACCAGGAGATCTCCGCGCCGGTCCCCCGAAAGTCGAACCGCGTCGCGAGCTCCTTCTCCGCCTGGCGGAGGGCGTTGTCGACCTCCTGGCGGTCGGCCTTGCTCACGATGTCGAACGACGGGTTCGCTGCCATGCTCATGCTCCTGCTGTCCGGCTGGTTTGTGATCCTTTGCCCCCGGATGACCAGGGGTACGCCTCCCTGACGGTACCCGGTTGCGGCCGAGCCGGGGGTAGCCGCTATCCTTGCTTCCGCTGCCGCGCCACGGTGCGGCGGTACGCCCTGGCGGGTTGCCCGAGCGGCCAATGGGAGCGGACTGTAAATCCGTCGCGAAAGCTTCGCAGGTTCGAATCCTGCACCCGCCACCAGGTGCGAAAACGGCCCCTGATCGGCAGAGATGCTGTTCAGGGGCCGTTCTTGTTCGTCCCGCTGGTTCTCACTCAGGGCGGAAGTGTCTCACCGGTCTTGTCGCATACGTGTCGCCATGATCGCCTGTCCTACCGCGTCCAGTTCTACCTCTGGCTGGGATGCGTGCCATCTTCGGCCTTCCTCGGAGCGGGGGGACGGGAGACGGGGGACCAGACCTCGGCCTGCTCCACCGCAGCGGTCTGCACGTCGCCAAAGGGTTCCGGGCTCCCGGCAGAGTCGGTGATTTGTATCCGACAGATCGCGGGACGCGCTCCGGTGCCCCGCACGTGGCTCTCCGGCGTCACGGCGGGCCTTCCCCGTCGGGCCGCGAAGCGCGGTGCCTTGACCGCTTACGGGATACTCGTAGTTATGTGGCGACGTAGGGTAGTTGGTTTGGCGTCGGGAGGCGCGGACCAGGCGGGCGGTTCACGTTGAAGGTGGATCTCGCCACCAGGCGGGTGCCGCCTCTGCCTCAACCGCCGGCCGTGCGGACCATTCGAGCGCGACCGCGCCGCGACCGTACGGCGTGGATAGTTCTCGTGCTCCTTGTCCTGGTACTCGCCGGCTGCGATCCAGAAGCTGAGGGCAAGGTCCGCTACAAGCCCGTGCTGCTGCCGGTAGCGCTGACGATCGGACCTGATGGTGTCGCCGTCGAGGGCGAGACGAGTTTCATCACCCCTATCGGGGAATTCTCGATCGGCGCTGAGTACTCCTTACCGCCGCGAGACGGCGGCACGATCTACGTGCTACTACGGGATCGGAAGAGGGGTAAGACCGGGTTCGACAAGGTGTACAGGGTTCAGTCGGGCCGCGACCAGCTCACGGTGGTTGTGAACGGGAAGACCACGATCCAGGTGAAAGACGGCCAGGTCTTGATCGACATCACCGGTGGGTCCGTAAAGAAGATTCAGTTCAAGCAATCGGAAGCGACGGCGAAGGAGAGCGGCGACCCGTTCTGGGTGAAAGCTGGTGCAAAGTGGAGCAAGGGCTGGGAAGCCTCGATCTACAAGCCCTTCATGCTGACGCGTTGGGCGTACGACGATTCAACGATCAATAAGTGGTATGGCCTGGGTTTCGTGTGGTTCCTGCTACGTCTGGCGTTGACGTTGGTTCTCCTCCTTGTCGACCTGATGCTGAGTTCGATCTTCCTGGTAGCCCAGATCGCCTATCTGATCTTCGACGGCACGGGCCGGAATGTTGTCTGGGGAATCGCCATCCTGGCGGCACTCGTCGCAGTGTTTCGCTGGCTGTCGAGCTGACCTTAGTGGTGTGGTGTGAGAGATGCGTGGCGGGAAGGTGGGTTCGATCGGTCGAGAAGCAGCAGTTCAACTGGCTAACCCGGTGAAGATCGCGGACGCCCTGTAAGCCGTCGCCGTCGCCGTCGGCGGGGCGCGGAAGCTGTAGAGGTCCAATTCCTGCTGGCAGTCGACCTTGCTGCCGGTGGACTGGCGGGTCGGATACGCATCGGGCGGGCGGCGGATCGAGGTGCTCGCTTCTCGACGGGCGGGTCCTGAACGGGACTTGCGGGCGCCGGGTCGGGCTGCCTCACTTGTTCCGTTGGTCGGGCTGCCCTGCGGCTATGCCTCCACGTCGTCGTCCGCCTGGCGCGGCTGTCGGTACTCGGCGATCCAGGCTTCCACGTCGACCTTGAGCCAGACCTTGGTGGCCCGTAGCTCCTGGTACGGCTTGGGGAAGGTAGGTCGCAGCGCGATCTGCTGGAAACGCGACCTGGTCACGCCGAGCAGCTTGGCGATCTCCCACGGGCCGACCAGTTCGCCCGGTCCAGTCCCAGCACCCATAGAGCCGAAGGTATGTGCGCATTAAGCTCCCCGGGCAGGGGTCCCCGAAAGGGGGTCCCCGATTGGTTGACATCTGGATCGGTGCCGGGGTGGGATCAGGTCGGGCCCCTGGCTGTTGGAGGCCGTGCCCGGCTGCCAGGGGTGCCACCCGTCTCGCGTTCGGGAGGAACCTCGATGCACCTGCAACGACATGCACCCGTACGGCCCCTCTGGTTTTGTGCTGCGTGTGCTCACGGCTGACCCTGCCGACAGGCTCGGACCGATCTGCTGGCGGACTACGGCGTCGGGAGGCTGCTCGGGCTGGACATGGCCGACCTGCTTCAGGAGGCAACAGCCGACTTGACTCGCCTCGGCGCTCCACCTGACCCTTCGTACTACTTCTACGTGCGGTTCCTCGGCTGGATTCGGAAGCCCGGGGCTACGGGCGATCAAGATCCCTGACGGGGCAACGTGGGGCCGTTGCTGGTCTGAAGAATCAGCCGAACGCTTGGTGGCATCCGGGCGGCCTGGAGCCGCCCTCAACCGCGATCGTCATGCTGTCCACGCCGGCCACGAGGCAGTCACAGCCAGCCTCGATCACGTCGGCTGCGGTACGGGGATCCGACGCTCCAGAGGGTGGCGGTTCACTGGAGACGAAAACGTGCGTCCGCTGCGCGCATCGCTACATGCTCCTACCGACCCGTACCCCGACAGACCTTTACCGGTATACGGACTACCCGCGCAAAATCCACCCGAGGAGGGCGGAAGCCCCGCGTCCACCAGAACATGTCGCGTGATGGTGAGTGTCGCCGGGCTGGTCAGCGGGAACGCCGATGTCTCGGAGGTGGGAGCCGGTACCTGACACTTCTCCTCGCCGTACCCGTGAGCAGCACCTTCGTGCAGGTTGGCATGATTCGGCCATCCATGGGGGTGACTGCGATGGTGTGTTCGTCCTACTCTGGGTCCGTACGGCTCCACGCTGTCGCCGACCTGGTGATCCGGCTGGCAGTCCGCCAAGCGATGGAGGGCGCGGACCGGCGCAGGGCGGAAGATCGGTCGCGGACGTGGGGTAGCTGATCGCTCACGGTGGCGCGATCGGAGATTCCTGCTATTCCGCATTATCCGGTCAAAAGTATTCTTCGTCATTGTCCGCTAGATCCGCTACGCCGTCTAAGTAGGGAATGGGTGGATGGTGTCTTCTTCTCCTGTGGCGAGGGCGCGGCCAGCGCTGACCTGCCCGGATGTTGTACGGGACGGGTACGTACGTGCCGTGCCGGACGACAAGCGGACCAACATCAGGTCTGTGAACTTTCCACCGGCGGACTCGCTGTGGCACCATCGGGAGACCTCCATCGCGTTCCCCATCACCCCACTTAGGAGCACAGATGTCTGCTCGACGTTTGGGCCGGCTGCTCGGCTCCCTCTTGCTGGTTTCCGGCCTGGCTCTCGCGACGAGCACGATCGCGGAGTTCGACGTCAGGGCGAATGGTCTCGAGTGGAACATGCCGGCGCTAGGGTCGCTGATCCCCTGACGGGCCTTCCTGGGTCCGGGCTTCTTCCAGACCCCTTGAAGTTCAGGCCGCTAGGGGAGCCATGACGCCTCGCCCCCGCCCTAACCGACGGCGGACGGAGTATGCCTGGCTGGTCACTGGGCCGTTGGCGCTCGGTGCTGTCGTCCTCTCCCTGACCCTGGGGCTGACGACATCCCCCGCCCTGGGGGAGTGGCCGCTGACGTTGCTACTCACGGTGGCGATGGTGGCTGCTGCGCTGCCGACCATCAACGTCGTGGTACGACGTCAGGCGCTCGCCGCCACCCCGACCGAGATTCCGCTGGTCGTCGCCCTCTATCTGCTGCCACCGCTGTCGGTGGTGCTGGCGTACACGGTCGCCGCCATCGTGGTGCAGATCCGGCGCAAGCTCCTGCCGGCGAAGTTCTGGTTCAACGTCGCGCTCGCGGCGATAGCGACCTCCCTGGCGACCGTCGTGTACCACGTCTTGCCGCAGCCCGGCGGCGTCGGCCCGGGTACCTGGGCGGTGCTGACCGCCGCCGTGGGTACCCACACCCTCGTCGCGTTGGCTGCCGTGGTCGCGGTGGTCTCCGTGGTGCAGGGCTGGCAAGCCGGGCGGGAGATGCTGCGGGCGGCGCCGCCGATGTTGCTGGTGGTGACGATCAACCTCGCCATTGGCCTGGTGATCATCATCGCGCTGGAGGGCACGCCCTGGGCGATGTTCCTCTTCGCCGGTCTGGGCATCGCCTTCGCCCTGGTCTACGGCTCGTACGCGCAGTTCTTCCGGCAGCACCGCACGGTCGCCGAGATGTACGAGTTCACCAAGGGGATCACCGAGAGCGGCCCGGACGGCAACCTCATCGACTCGTTGCTCGTCCGGATCCGCAGCCTGATGCAGGCGGAGTCCGCCACGCTCTGGTTGCCGGCCCAGGGCCGCCATCCGGAGGTGCTGCTCACCGCGCAGGAGGGCAAGCCCGGCCTGCTGGACTCCACGCTCAGCCCGGCCGCGTTGCGAGACGTCGCGGTGGCGCGGCAGGAGACCGTCGCGGTCAGTAGCCGGCTGGGCGGCGATCCGGAGTTGCGGGACACGCTGGAGTCGACCGCGGTCAAGGACGTGATCGTGGTGCCGTTGCGGTCCGGCAAGGCCGTCATCGGCACCCTTGAGGTGACCAACCGGCTCGGCGACACCAACTCGTTCCGGGCCGCGGACGTGACGGTCTTCGAGACGGTCGCCGCGCACGCGGCGGTCGCGCTGGAGAACTCGCGCCTGGTCGACCGGCTGCGGCACGACGCGTACCACGACGGGCTCACCAAGCTGCCCAACCGTCGCCGGATCCTCGGCGCGCTGACCGAGGCGGTCCGGATCCGTGCCCCCGGCGAGGTGGTCGCGCTGTTGCTCTTCGACGTCGACCGCCTGCGCCAGGTCAACGAGTCCCTCGGGCACGCCGCGGGGGACAAGGTGCTGGTCGAGGTCGCCGACCGGCTGCGTGGCTGCGCACCGTCGGCGGCCCTGGTCGGTCGGGCCGGTGGGGACGAGTTCCTGGTGACGATGCGTCTGGAAAGCGCCGAGGCGGCGATGGAACTCGCCGGCCACCTGCGCGAGCAGATTCAGGACGAGATGGTCTTCGATGCCCTCACGTTGGACGTGGACACGGCCGTCGGCGTGGTGGTGCATCCGGAGCACGGCAGCGACCCGGCGACGTTGCTGCAACGGGTGGACGTCGCGGCCTCTGCGGCGAAGTCGGTCCCGGGCAGCGTGCAGCTCTACACGCCGGCCCTGGAGTCGCGGGCGCTGCACCGACTGGGTCTCGCCGGTGACCTGCGCAGCGCCCTGGACAACGGCGAGCTGGAGATCTACTACCAGCCGAAGGTGACACTGCGCGGCCGGCGCCTGGTGGGCGTGGAGTGCCTGGCCCGGTGGGAGCACCCCACCCACGGCACGGTCGCTCCGCAGGACTTCGTCGCGGTCGCCGCACACACCGGCCAGCTCGGGCGGCTCACCGAGTTCGTGCTGCGGGAAGGGCTGCGCCACAGCCGCGACTGGGCGCACGGCGGCCAGTCGCTCGCCGTCGCGGTCAACATCTCCGCGCGTACGCTCAACGACCAGCACTTCCCGGAGCGGGTGCGCGAGTTGCTGGCGGAGTACGACGTACCGGCGCAGCTGCTGACCCTGGAGATCGAGGAGGCCGGGGTGCTGGACGGCACCGATCGGCCCATCCCGACCCTGCGCCGCCTGCGGGACCTCGGCGTACGGCTCTCGGTGGACGACTTCGGCACCGGCAGTTCCTCGCTGGCCCACCTGCGCCGGCTGCCGGTGCACGAGGTGAAGGTGGACGACTCCTTCGTCCAGGGCATGGCGACCGATCCCGGCGACCTGGCGATCGTCAACGCCGTGGTGACCCTCTCGCAGCAGTTCGGTCTGACCGTGGTGGCCGAGGGGGTGGAGAGCGAGCTGACCCTGGAACTGCTTCAGGACATCGGCTGCGAGATCGGCCAGGGATTCCTGTTCAGCCGCCCGCTGCCGTACGAGCGGTTGGAGGCATGGTTCGGCGCCCAGGTCGACCCGGAGTCAATCTCCAACAACGAGTTGCCGCGCCTGCGCGTGGTGCCCTGAGCTGGGCGTACGGCGTCCCTGGGGATCCGATTTCACCAGTACGGCGGGGCCGTGTACTCTTACCTCTGCGCGGCCACCGAGTGATCGTGCAGGCCCCCTTAGCTCAGTCGGCAGAGCGTCTCCATGGTAAGGAGAAGGTCTACGGTTCGATTCCGTAAGGGGGCTCAGAGGGTCCGGCTGGGCCTACCACGGCGGTGTAGCTCAGATGGCAGAGCAAGCGGCTCATAATCGCTGTGTCGCCGGTTCAAGTCCGGCCACCGCTACTCTCGTCCGTCCGGAGCATTCCGGCGGTCGGTGGGACGGGTGCCGTAGGTGCCCGCTTTGCGTGTCCGCCCAAGTGGCGCGTACGCTGTAGCGCCGTAGTTGTATCCGTTAGCGAGGAAGGCACTCCGCCGTGGCAAAGGCGACCGATGTCCGGCCGAAGATCACTTTGGCGTGTGTGGAGTGCAAGGAGCGCAACTACATCACGCGCAAGAACCGCCGTAACGACCCGGACCGCATCGAGCTGAAGAAGTTCTGCCCCCGGGACGGTCGGCACACCGTTCACCGCGAGACCCGCTGACCTGGCCGGGCCGACTCGGCCCGGGTCCACGCGTACCACCATCGCCGGTTTCGTGCGGCGGCGCGGTCTGCTGGCTGACGTCGACCACACGGACCGGCGATTGTGCGTTGCGTGTAGGTTCGCGGGCATGTCCCTGGACCACTCCTTCGTCGGCCGCACTTACCCGCCGACCGCCCCCTACCAGGTGGGCCGCGAGAAGATCCGTGAGTTCGCGACGGCGATCGGGGCCACCGATCCCGCCCACCACGATCCGGAAGCGGCCCGCGCCCTGGGCCATCCGGACGTGGTCGCGCCGCCGACCTTCCCCGTGGCGATCACCATGGCCGCCAGCCGCCAGATCATCGAGGACCCGGCTCTGGGCGTCGACTACAGCCGGGTCGTCCACGGCGACCAGCGGTTCGCGTACACCCGGCCGGTGGTGGCCGGCGACGAGCTGGTCTGCGTCAACATCATCGAGGACATCACCAGCCGCGGTGGTCACGAGTTCCTGACCACCCGGACCGACGTCAGCACGACCGGTGGCGAGCCGGTGGTCGCGGTCTGGTCCAAACTCGTCGTACGCGGGGAGAACTGACGTGGAGCTGACCACCCAGACGTTCCGAGTGACCCGGGCGGACCTGGTCCGCTACGCCGGCGCCTCGGGCGACTTCAACCCGATCCACTGGAACGACCGGTTCGCCACCAAGGTGGGCCTGCCCGGGGTGATCGCGCACGGCATGTTCACCATGGCGCTGGTCGGCCGGGCCGTCACCGCCTGGGCCGGTTCGCCCGACGCGGTGGTCGACTACAACGTCCGGTTCACCCGCCCGGTGGTAGTGCCGGACGACGACAAGGGCACCGAGATCGTGGTGAACGCGGTCGTCCGCGAGGTGACCGAGGAGGGCCTGACCAGGCTCGACGTCACCGCCACCTGCCAGGGCGAGAAGGTGTTGTCGCAGGCGCGGGCCACCGTGCGGACGGCGGGCTGACCGGCACCATCCGCCACGTTCGGTAGACCGGTTGGGAAAGTCGGGTCGGTACCCGTACACTGGTCCGCCGTGGGGCAAGTGACTCCTGCCTGGTCGTGTGGCCTGGTGGGACGAACGTTGCCGCACAGGGGTGTAGCTCAATTGGCAGAGCAGCGGTCTCCAAAACCGCAGGCTGCAGGTTCAAGTCCTGTCACCCCTGCGCCTCAGGCCTGACCGTTCCGTGGGTCGCGTCACCTCCCGGTGGCGTGCGGCCCGTGGTGGTGGCATCGGCGGAGAGGTTCCGAGGCATCGGGGCCCCTCCGGTTGATCCGCCGGCCGCGGCCCGTCCCGGGACGGTTGGTCCGGCCGGCGTGACCAAGCGCCGCGTACGCGTTCCGCGTGCGACCCCGACATCCCGCGACGGAGGGCGAAGTGGCCGACAAGAAGCGGCGCGGCGAGGACGCCGACGACGACCGCCTGAACGACGAGGTCGTCAACGACGGTGACGGTGCCGACGACGACGCCACCGACGCGGACGAGCCGGTATCCCGGGGCGGCACCGCCACCCGTGAGCGGGCCAAGGCGGATTCCGCCGACAGCCGGTCGAAGACGCGTGCCGATGCCGAGAAGGTGGGCCTGTTCGGCCGCATCGCGCGTTTCATCCGCGAGGTCGTGGCCGAACTGCGTAAGGTCATCTGGCCGACGCGCAAGGAGCTGCTGACCTACACGGCCGTGGTGGTCGCATTCGTCGCGATGATGCTGACGATCGTGGCCGGCCTTGACTACGCCTTCGCGAAGGGCGTGTTGTGGGTCTTCGGCAACCCCAGCTGACCGGCTGACTGTGCCGATAGTGACGGAAGTGAGCGAGCGTGCCTGAGTACGACGAGACCGCCGAGACCCCGGACGAGCAGTCCACGGTGGCGACGGCGGCGAACGACGAGTCGGTCGGGGCCGCCAGCGAGCCGGAGTTCGCGACGACGGAGCCCGCACCCGACGAGGACTACGATCCGGTCGCGGAGCTGCGGCAGAAGCTGCGCTACGCGCCGGGCGACTGGTACGTGGTGCACTCGTACGCCGGCTATGAGAACAAGGTCAAGACCAACCTCGAGACCCGGATCACGTCCCTCGACATGGAGGACTACATCTACCAGGTCGAGGTGCCGACCCGGGAAGAGGTCGAGGTCAAGAACGGCAAGCGGTCCCAGGTCCAGGCGAAGGTCTTCCCGGGCTACATCCTGGTCCGGATGGAGCTGACCGCCGAGTCCTACTCCTGCGTGCGCAACACGCCCGGGGTGACCGGCTTCGTGGGTGCCACGGACCGGGCCGACCGCCCGGCGCCGCTGAGCCTCGACGAGGTGCTGAAGTGGCTGGCGCCGGCCGTCGAGACCGAGCAGAGGAAGGCCAAGCCGGAGGTCAAGGTCCTCGACTTCGAGGTCGGCGACTCGGTGACGGTCACCGACGGCGCCTTCGCGTCGCTGCCGGCCACGATCAGCGAGATCAACGCCGACCAGCAGAAGCTCAAGGTGCTGGTGTCGATCTTCGGTCGGGAGACGCCGGTGGAGCTGAACTTCAACCAGGTCGCCAAGATCTGATCGCGTCGATCGTCGGCGGCGGCCCCGGGGCCGCCGCCGACGATCGACGTCGTTCGGCTAGGCAACCTCTGTGGGCGGGCGGATTCCGGCCTGCGCTACCCTAGAACGTCGCCGCCGTCCACACGCGCTGACCGTGCGCGCCCGACGGCGACGTCGGTGCGAACAATTCCCAGTTCCAAGCCCCAGGAAGAGACATGCCTCCGAAGAAGAAGCTCGTCAAGACGTTCACGCTTCAGCTGCCGGCGGGCCAGGCCACCCCGGCGCCGCCGGTGGGCCCCGCGCTCGGTCAGCACGGCGTGAACATCATGGAGTTCTGCAAGTCGTACAACGCGCAGACCGAATCGCAGCGGGGCGACGTCGTCCCCGCCGAGATCAGCGTGTACGAGGACCGGTCCTTCACCTTCGTGCTGAAGACCCCGCCCGCCGCCCGGCTGCTGATCAAGGCCGCCGGTGTGCAGAAGGGCTCGGGCGTCCCGCACACCCAGAAGGTCGGCTCGGTGACCCGCGCCCAGCTGCGTGAGATCGCCGAGAAGAAGATGGCCGACCTCAACGCCAACGACCTCGACCAGGCTGAGAAGATCATCGCCGGAACCGCCCGGTCGATGGGCCTGAACGTCACCGACTGACCTCGGCCACCGGCGACCCGCACGGATCGTGGGAGGGCACGCGAGCACCGCGGCCCGCCAGCAACCACAGGAGTAGACAGAAATGCAGCGCAGCAAGAGCTACCGCAAGGCCGCCGAGGTCATCGACCGGTCGAAGCTCTACACCCCCGCCGAGGCCGTGAAGCTGGCCAAGGAGACGACCAACGTCAAGTTCGACGCCACGGTCGAGGTCGCCATGCGCCTCGGCGTCGACCCCCGTAAGGCGGACCAGATGGTCCGTGGCACGGTCAACCTGCCGCACGGCACCGGTAAGACCGCCCGCGTGATCGTCTTCGCCGCCGGTGCGAAGGCCGAGGAGGCCGTCGCGGCCGGTGCCGACGAGGTGGGTACCGACGAACTGGTCGCCCGGATCCAGGGCGGTTGGCTGGACTTCGACGCGGCGATCGCCACGCCGGACCAGATGGCCAAGATCGGCCGGATCGCGCGGATCCTGGGCCCGCGCGGCCTCATGCCGAACCCGAAGACCGGCACGGTGACCATGGACGTCACCAAGGCGGTCTCGGACATCAAGGGCGGCAAGATCACCTTCCGGGTGGACAAGCACTCCAATCTGCACCTGATCATCGGCAAGGCCTCGTTCTCCGAGACCCAGCTGGTGGACAACTACGTGGCGGTCCTCGACGAGGTGCTGCGGGCCAAGCCGTCCGCAGCGAAGGGCAAGTACCTCAAGAAGGTCACCCTCACCACGACGATGGGCCCGGGTGTGCCGATCGACCCGAACCTGGTGAAGAACCTGCAGGAGGGCTCGGCCGAGAGCTGAGCAGCGACCTCCGCGAAGGGGCCTCACCACGACGTGGTGAGGCTCCTTTCGATTTCTGGTATCAAATTGGTCGGTCCCGCCTCGAATATGCTGTGTCTGGAGTAGGTGAGCAGCGGCACATCAGTGCGTTTGGTGGCGCGACGTGCAATCGCGTAAGCTGCGTGGCGTCGCACATGTTGTCATGTGTGAGATCCACCCAGAGACCGCTGGTCACCGTGCCTCGGCACGGTCGAAGGTCCCGCGAAGACGGGCGACCCGCGTAGGGCGGCAAGCGAAAACCGGCAGTGTCCCGTGGTCCGCCGACTGCGATCATCTCCGCCGACCTCGCCCCGTGCGCCCTGCGCCGGGGCTCTTCTGTTGCCGCGATGCCTCCGCCCCCGTCCCAGGCGCCTGCCTGCGACGGTGACCAGCCTCGAGCAACGAGAGAGGAGGGACATGGCGGACAAGCCGATCCGGACCGACAAGACCACGGCCGTTGCTGAGCTGACGGAGAACTTCCGCAGTGCGGGTGCCACCGTGCTGACCGAGTACCGCGGTCTGACGGTTTCCCAGCTCACCCAGCTGCGGCGCTCGCTCGGCAAGGAGACCACCTACACGGTCGCCAAGAACACGCTGGCCAAGCGTGCTGCGGCGGACGCGGGCATCTCCGGCCTCGACGAGCTGTTCACCGGTCCTACCGCGCTGACTTTCGTTTCGGGCGACGTCGTCGAGGCGGCGAAGGGACTTCGCGACTTCGCGAAGTCCAACCCGAAGCTCGTCATCAAGGGCGGTGTCTTCGAGGGCAAGGCCATTTCTGCGGCCGAGGTCACGAAGCTTGCCGACCTGGAGTCCCGTGAGGTGCTGCTGGCCAAGCTGGCCGGCGCGATGAAGGGCAACCTGAGCAAGGCTGCGGCCCTGTTCCAGGCTCCCCTGTCGAAGACCGCCCGCCTGGCGGCCGCCCTGCAGGACAAGCGTGAGAAGGAGGGCGCCGAGGCGGCCTGAGGCCGCGCGGCGCACCCACGTTCTTAGTTAAACCATTCAGAAAGGACGCCAGACATGGCGAAGCTCAGCACCGAAGAGCTGCTCGACGCGTTCAAGGAGATGACGCTGATCGAGCTCTCCGAGTTCGTGAAGCAGTTCGAGGAGACCTTCGAGGTCACCGCCGCCGCGCCGGTCGCGGTTGCCGGGGGCCCGGTCCAGGGTGGCGCCGCCGCCGAGGCCGAGCCGGAGAAGGACGAGTTCGACGTCATCCTCGACGCCGACGGTGGCAAGAAGATCCAGGTCATCAAGGTCGTGCGTGAGCTGACCGGCCTGGGCCTCAAGGAGGCCAAGGACGCGGTCGAGTCCGCTCCGAAGGCCATCCTGGAGAAGGTCAACAAGGAGACCGCCGAGAAGGCCAAGGCCAAGCTGGAGGGTGAGGGCGCCAAGGTCACCCTCAAGTGACCTGAGCCTCACCCGCGTCCCGGCTCACGTGAGCCGGGGCACACCAACATCGCGGCGGGCGACGATCCGGAGCTCGGATCGTCGCCCGCCGTGTGGTTTCACCGCCCGGAACCGGTCATGAGCAGGGCGTGGGCATCGCGGCGGGAGCGGGCGCGAACGGCGACGGTTTCGCCCGTGGATGGGAAAGAGCGTCGGATGGCGGCACCGGCCCTTGACGCGACCATGGACTCCCAGGCACGCTGACATCAGCAAGACCTTCCGCGCTTGCGACGGCCACCGTCTGGGTATGAAGCGGCAGCACACCGCCGCAGACACCTGAGCGGCCCGGCAGGGACGTTGCGTTCCGAGCGGCCCGGTGCGACCCGTTTCCAGGGTCCCGAGGCCTGTTCCGCAACTTCCTGCGGGGTGGGCTGGACAGCGGTTAGCCTCTCGGCTACACTGCTAGTTTGCGCTGCCATCCGACTTGACCCCTGCTCGGAAATGTCCGTTTGTGGATATTTTCTGGTGGGGTCATTGGAGTGCACGCGTACCAGCCGTTCTGCAGCACCGGTCCTCGGAAGGACGCATCTTGGCAGCTTCCCGCCCTGCGAAGACCAGTCGTACGTCGAGCGCATTCGCTCCCCGCCGAGTTTCCTTCGGTCGGATCACCGAACACCTTGAGGTCCCCAACCTCCTTGCCATTCAGAACGAGTCCTTCGACTGGCTCGTCGGCAACGAGGCTTGGCAGGGCCGGTCGGCGGACGACCCGCACGCACGCTCGGGTCTCGCGGAAATCCTCGACGAGATCAGTCCCATTGAGGACTTTTCCGGCACCATGTCGCTCTCCTTCTCGGCACCGCGCTTCGACGAGGTCAAGGCCTCGATCGAAGAGTGCAAGGAGAAGGACCTCACCTACTGCGCGCCACTGTTCGTGACCGCGGAGTTCACCAACAACACCACCGGCGAGATCAAGAGCCAGACGGTGTTCATGGGTGACTTCCCGATGATGACGCCGAAGGGCACCTTCATCATCAACGGCACCGAGCGCGTCGTGGTAAGCCAGCTCGTCCGCTCGCCGGGCGTCTACTTCGACAAGCAGCCGGACAAGACCTCCGACCGCGACCTCTCCAGCGTCAAGGTCATCCCGAGCCGGGGTGCCTGGCTGGAGTTCGACATCGACAAGCGCGACACGGTCGGCGTACGCATCGACCGTAAGCGTCGGCAGGCCGTCACGGTGCTGCTCAAGGCCGTCGGATGGTCGGCCGAGCGGATCCGCGAGAAGTTCGGCTGGTCCGAGCTGATGATGACCACGCTCGAGAAGGACCACATCGCCGGCCAGGACGAGGCGCTACTCGACATC
This sequence comes from Micromonospora craniellae, assembly GCF_014764405.1. NCBI lineage: Bacteria > Bacillati > Actinomycetota > Actinomycetes > Micromonosporales > Micromonosporaceae > Micromonospora > Micromonospora craniellae. The sequence goes on from NZ_CP061725.1 coordinate 4,196,529, forward strand.
TACCGGAAGCTGCGCCCTGGCGAGCCGCCGACCCGCGAGAACGCCCAGACCCTGCTCGACAACCTCTTCTTCAACCCGAAGCGGTACGACGTCGCCAAGGTCGGTCGGTACAAGTTCAACAAGAAGCTCGAAGTGGCCGTGCCGATCACCACCGGCACGCTGACCGAGGACGACATCGTCGCCACCGTGGAGTACCTCTGCCGGCTGCACGCCGGTGAGGAGGGCTACGAGGCCGACGACATCGACCACTTCGGCAACCGGCGTCTGCGTACCGTGGGCGAGCTGATCCAGAACCAGGTCCGGGTCGGTCTGTCCCGGATGGAGCGGGTCGTCCGCGAGCGGATGACGACTCAGGACGTCGAGGCGATCACGCCGCAGACCCTGATCAACATCCGCCCCGTGGTGGCCGCGATCCGGGAGTTCTTCGGCACCTCGCAGCTGTCCCAGTTCATGTACCAGACCAACCCGCTGGCGGGCCTGACCCACCGGCGCCGGCTGAGCGCGCTCGGTCCGGGTGGTCTGTCCCGGGAGCGGGCCGGCTTCGAGGTCCGCGACGTGCACCCGTCCCACTACGGCCGGATGTGCCCGATCGAGACGCCGGAAGGGCCGAACATCGGCCTGATCGGCGCGCTGTCCACCTTCGCCCGGGTCAATCCGTTCGGCTTCATCGAGACGCCGTACCGGAAGGTCGTCGACGGTCGGGTCACCGACCAGATCGACTACCTGACCGCGGACGAGGAGGACCGGTTCGTCAAGGCGCAGGCCAACGCGCCGCTGCGGGCCGACGGCACGTTCGCCGAGGACCGCGTCCTGGTCCGCCGTAAGGGTGGCGAGACCGAGGACGTCGCACCGGGTGCGGTGGACTACATGGACGTGTCGCCGCGGCAGATGACCTCGGTCGCGACCGCGATGATCCCGTTCCTGGAGCACGACGACGCGAACCGGGCCCTGATGGGCGCGAACATGCAGCGTCAGGCGGTGCCGCTGGTCAAGGCGGAGTCGCCGCTGGTCGGCACCGGCATGGAGTACCGTGCCGCCGTCGACGCCGGCGACGTGGTGGTGGCCGAGGTCGGTGGCGTGGTCGAGGACCTGTGCGCCGACTACATCACCGTCCACCAGGACGACGGCCACCGCCGGACGTACCTGCTGCACAAGTTCCGCCGTTCCAACGCCGGCTCCTGCGTCAACCAGAAGCCGGTGGTCTTCGAGGGTGACCGAGTCGAGGCCGGCCAGGTCATCTCCGACGGGCCGTGCACCGACGAGGGCGAGATGGCGCTCGGGCGCAACCTGCTCGTGGCGTTCATGACCTGGGAGGGCCACAACTACGAGGACGCGATCATCCTGTCGCAGCGCCTCGTGCAGCAGGACGTGCTCACCTCGATCCACATCGAGGAGCACGAGGTCGACGCGCGGGACACCAAGCTCGGCCCGGAGGAGATCACCCGCGACATCCCGAACGTCAGCGAGGAGATGCTCGCCGACCTCGACGAGCGCGGCATCATCCGGATCGGTGCCGAGGTCGTCCCCGGCGACATCCTGGTCGGCAAGGTCACCCCGAAGGGTGAGACCGAGCTGACTCCGGAGGAGCGGCTGCTCCGCGCGATCTTCGGCGAGAAGGCGCGTGAGGTTCGGGACACCTCGCTGAAGGTGCCGCACGGTGAGACCGGCACGGTCATCGGCGTGCGTACCTTCTCCCGCGAGGACGGCGACGAGCTGCCGCCGGGCGTCAACGAGCTGGTCCGGGTCTACGTCGCCCAGAAGCGGAAGATCCAGGACGGCGACAAGCTCGCCGGCCGGCACGGCAACAAGGGCGTCATCTCCAAGATCCTGCCGGTCGAGGACATGCCGTTCCTGGAGGACGGCACCCCGGTCGACATCGTGCTCAACCCGCTGGGTGTGCCGAGCCGGATGAACATCGGCCAGGTACTCGAGACCCACCTGGGCTGGGTGGCCAAGACCGGTTGGAAGGTCGACGGCGACGACGCGGAGTGGAAGCGTCAGCTCCAGGGGATCGGCGCGGACGAGTCCGAGCCGGACACCAACGTGGCCACGCCGGTCTTCGACGGTGCCCGCGAGGAGGAGATCTCCGGTCTGCTCGCGTCGACCCTGCCCAACCGGGACGGCAAGCAGCTGATCGGTGCCAGCGGTAAGGCGCAGCTGTTCGACGGTCGCTCCGGCGAGCCGCTGCCGGACCCGATCGCGGTCGGCTACATCTACATCCTGAAGCTCAACCACCTGGTCGACGACAAGATCCACGCGCGGTCGACCGGTCCGTACTCGATGATCACGCAGCAGCCGCTGGGTGGTAAGGCGCAGTTCGGTGGCCAGCGCTTCGGTGAGATGGAGTGCTGGGCGATGCAGGCCTACGGTGCCGCGTACGCCCTGCAGGAGCTGCTGACGATCAAGTCCGACGACGTCCTGGGCCGGGTCAAGGTCTACGAGGCGATCGTCAAGGGCGAGAACATCCCCGAGCCGGGCATCCCCGAGTCGTTCAAGGTGCTGCTCAAGGAGCTGCAGTCGCTGTGCCTCAATGTCGAGGTGCTCTCCAGCGACGGTGTGGCCCTGGAGATGCGCGAGACCGACGACGAGGTCTTCCGGGCCGCGGAGGAACTGGGTATCGACCTTTCCCGGCGCGAGCCGAGCTCGGTCGAGGAAGTGTGACGTTGCGGTCCGGTGACGGGGCGGCCCCTTCTGGGGTCACCCCGTCCCGGGCCCGGACCCGGTCAGCTGCTAGCGCAACAAGCGACGTGTGAGGGAATTGAACGTGCTCGACGTCAACTTTTTCGACGAGTTGCGAATTGGGCTGGCGACCGCCGACGACATCCGTCAGTGGTCGCACGGCGAGGTCAAGAAGCCCGAGACCATCAACTACCGCACCCTCAAGCCGGAGAAGGACGGGCTCTTCTGCGAGAAGATCTTCGGTCCGCAGCGGGACTGGGAGTGCTACTGCGGCAAGTACAAGCGGGTCCGGTTCAAGGGCATCATCTGCGAGCGCTGCGGCGTCGAGGTGACCCGCTCGAAGGTCCGCCGTGAGCGGATGGGCCATATCGAGCTCGCCGCGCCGGTGACCCACATCTGGTATTTCAAGGGCGTGCCGAGCCGGCTGGGTTACCTGCTGGACCTCGCCCCCAAGGACCTTGAGAAGATCATCTACTTCGCCTCGTACGTCGTGACGAGCGTTGACGCCGAGGCGCGTCACCGTGACCTCTCGACCATCGAGAACGAGATCCTGGCCGAGAAGCGGCAGTCGGAGAACAGCCGCGACTCGGAGATCGAGAAGCGGGCCGCCAAGCTCGAGGCCGACCTGGCCGAGCTGGAGGCCGAGGGTGCGAAGGCGGACGTCCGGCGCAAGGTCAAGGAGGGCGGAGAGCGCGAGATGCGCCAGATCCGCGACCGGGCCCAGCGCGAGATCGACCGCCTGGACGAGGTGCTGGACACCTTCCGCAAGCTCGACTCGAAGCAGCTGGTCACCGACGAGCTGCTCTACCGCGAGCTCCGCGACCGGTTCGGCGAGTACTTCACCGGGGGTATGGGCGCCGAGGCGATCAAGGCCCTGGTGCAGAACATGGACCTCGCCGCCGAGGCGGAGAACCTGCGGGAGACCATCCGCACCGGTAAGGGCCAGCGGAAGATCCGGGCGCTCAAGCGGCTCAAGGTCGTCGCGGCGTTCCAGAACACCCGCAACTCGCCGCTCGGCATGGTGCTGGACTGCGTACCGGTCATCCCGCCGGACCTGCGCCCGATGGTGCAGCTCGACGGTGGCCGCTTCGCGACCAGCGACCTGAACGACCTGTACCGCCGCGTGATCAACCGGAACAACCGGCTCAAGCGGCTGATCGACCTCGGCGCGCCCGAGATCATCGTCAACAACGAGAAGCGGATGCTGCAGGAGGCCGTCGACGCGCTGTTCGACAACGGCCGTCGCGGCCGGCCGGTCACCGGCCCGGGTAACCGTCCGCTGAAGTCGCTGTCCGACATGCTCAAGGGCAAGCAGGGCCGGTTCCGCCAGAACCTGCTGGGCAAGCGCGTCGACTACTCCGGCCGTTCGGTCATCGTGGTCGGCCCGAAGCTCAAGCTGCACCAGTGCGGCCTGCCCAAGCAGATGGCGCTGGAGCTGTTCAAGCCGTTCGTGATGAAGCGGCTGGTCGACCTCAACCACGCGCAGAACATCAAGTCCGCCAAGCGGATGGTCGAGCGGCAGCGACCGGTCGTGTGGGACGTGCTGGAAGAGGTCATCGGCGAGCACCCGGTGCTGCTCAACCGGGCGCCCACCCTGCACCGACTCGGCATCCAGGCCTTCGAGCCGCAGCTGGTCGAGGGCAAGGCCATCCAGATCCACCCGCTGGTCTGCACCGCGTTCAACGCCGACTTCGACGGCGACCAGATGGCGGTGCACGTGCCGCTGTCCGCCGAGGCCCAGGCCGAGGCGCGGATCCTGATGCTGTCGTCGAACAACATCCTCAAGCCGGCCGACGGCAAGCCGGTCACCATGCCCACCCAGGACATGGTCATCGGGCTCTACCACCTGACCCACCTCACCACCGGTGAGCGCGGGGAGGGCCGGGCGTTCAGCTCGGACGCCGAGGCGCGGATGGCGTACGACAACGGCGAGCTGCACCTGCAGGCGCCGGTCAAGATCCGGCTGCGGAACGTGGTCGAGGTGGACAACGGCACCGGTGGGCAGCCGTGGACCGCGCCCGAGGGCTGGGTCCAGGGTGAGCCGTTGACCGTGGAGACCACGCTCGGCCGAGTGCTGTTCAACGAGACCCTGCCGCAGGGCTACCGGTTCGTGAACTACGAGATCCGCAAGGGTCAGCTCTCCGCGATCGTCAACGATCTCGCCGAGCGGTTCCCGAAGGTGGCCCTGGCGGCCACCCTGGATGGGCTCAAGGAGGCCGGTTTCCACTGGGCCACCTGGTCCGGCGTGACCATCGGCATGGAGGACGTCATCGCTCCGCCGCGCAAGCGGGAGATCCTGGAGCGGTACGAGAAGGAAGCCGACCGGATCGACAAGCAGTACCAGCGTGGTCTGATGACCACCGAGGAGCGTCGCGGCGAGCTCATCGAGATCTGGACCAAGGCGACCAACGAGGTCGCCAAGGAGATGGACACCGCGCTGCCGCAGGAGAACCCGCTGTGGAAGATGATCAACTCGGGTGCTCGCGGCAACCTGCTCCAGCTCCGGCAGATCGCGGCGATCCGTGGTCTGGTGGCCAACCCGAAGGGCGAGATCATCCCGCGGCCGATCAAGGCCAGCTACCGGGAGGGTCTGTCCGTGCTGGAGTACTTCATCTCCACGCACGGTGCCCGTAAGGGTCTCGCGGACACCGCCCTGCGTACCGCCGACTCGGGTTACCTGACCCGGCGTCTGGTGGACGTCTCGCAGGACGTCATCATCCGCGAGGAGGACTGCGGCACCGACCGGGCCATCCCGATGCAGGTCGGTCAGCACCTCGACGGCCGGCTCGTGGTGCACGAGCACGCCGAGACGAGCGTGCACGCCCGTACCCTCGCCGACGACATCAAGGGGCCGGACGGCACCGTCGTCGCCGAGCGCGGCGCGGACATCAACTCGATCCTGGTCGACAAGATCGTCGCCGCCGGGGTCGACGGCGTCCGGGTGCGCAGCGTGCTCACCTGCGAGTCGAAGCTGGGCGTCTGCGGTGCGTGCTACGGCCGCTCGCTGCCGACCGGCAAGATCGTGGACGTCGGCGAGGCGGTCGGCATCATCGCCGCCCAGTCGATCGGTGAGCCGGGTACGCAGCTGACGATGCGGACCTTCCACACCGGTGGTGTCGCGGGTGAGGACATCACCCAGGGTCTGCCGCGTGTCCAGGAGATCTTCGAGGCCCGGATCCCGAAGGGCAAGGCGCCGATCGCCGACACCCCCGGCCGGATCCGGATCGAGGACGGCGAGCGGTCGCGCAAGATCGTCGTGATCCCCGACGATGGCAGCGACGAGATCGTGTACGACAAGATCTCGAAGCGGGTCCGGCTGCGGGCGCACGACGGCGACCACGTCGAGGTCGGCGAGAAGCTCACCGAGGGCACCATCGACCCGCACGAGTTGCTGCGCATCCTCGGCCCGCGCGCGGTCCAGGTCCACCTGACCCAGGAGGTCCAGGAGGTCTACCGCTCGCAGGGTGTGCTCATCCACGACAAGCACATCGAGATCATCATCCGCCAGATGCTCAAGCGGGTGACGGTCATCGACTCCGGCTCGACCGAGTTCCTGCCGGGTGTGCTGGTCGACCGGGCGCTGTTCGAGTCGGAAAACCGCCGGCTCGTCGGCGAGGGCGGCGAGCCCGCAGCCGGACGTCCGGTGCTGATGGGTATCACCAAGGCCTCGCTGGCCACCGACTCCTGGCTCTCGGCGGCCTCCTTCCAGGAGACCACCCGGGTGCTGACCGATGCGGCGATCCACGCCCGCAGCGACTCGCTCATCGGTCTCAAGGAGAACGTGATCATCGGTAAGCTCATCCCGGCCGGTACCGGCATCAGCAAGTACCGCAACGTCCGGGTCGAGCCGACCGAAGAGGCGAAGGCCAAGGTCTACTCGATGACCGGGTACCCGGAGACCGACTACGGCTTCGGGCCGGCCAGTGGCCAGGCGGTTCCGCTGGACGACTTCGACTTCGGGTCGTACCGCTAGGACCGTGTGACGTGGGAGGCCCCCGGCATCTGCCGGGGGCCTCCTCGTGTCCGTACCCGCCGCTACGGCCCATGGCGTGGCGGGGACAGGCATCATGTGCTCATGACGATCGCACCCGGATCGGCGCCCGCCGCGTCGGCGCCACGTCATCCACTCGATCCCGATCCGGTCCGGGCGACCAAGGCCCGGGCGGTCTTCGCGCTCGGACTGATGGGGGCGATGACCGGCCTGCTGCTGGGTGGCGTGGTACCGGCGACGGTCGCGCTGCACCTGGCCCGGCAGGCGCGTCGGGAGGCGTACGCGTCGGGTGGTTTCCTGACTGGCGCGGCCTGGCTGCGTCGCGGCGAACGGTTGGCCTGGACGGGGTTGGGGCTGGTCGCGGTGAGCGTGGTGGCGCTGCTGGTGATCGGTGTGGTCCGGCTCGCCGAGGCGCCCTACGGGCAGGACTTCGACCCCACCGTCGACTGACCCGTGCGCGGCACGGGCATCGCGCCGGGCACGGTGGGCTGACCGGCGACGGTAGCCTGACGATGTCCGTCGCGCGGCGGTGGACGCGGCCGATGAGGAGGAGATCCCGTGACGGAACCGGCGCGCCCCGAGGGCGGCGAGTCCGCCCAGCCCACTTCCGGGCGCCCGGACGACGCGACCGGGACGGAACCGGGGGAGCAGGTACCGCCCGGTCCACCCGATTTCGGTATGCCGCCCGACTCGCCTGCTGTCGCTGCCGCTCCCGGCTGGTCTCCGGGGAGTCCGCCGCCCGGCTCGTCCGCCTTCGGGGCCAACCCCGGCTCGACACCGGGCGGTCCTTCGTCCGGGGCGCCGTTCGGGCCCTCCCCGTTCGGGCCGCCGCCCGGGGGCGCGCCCGCAGGCCCTCCCTCCGGGCCTTCCGCCTTCGGTCCGCCGCACGGCTCACTCCACGGTCCGCCGCACAGCCCGCTCCACGGTTCGCCGCCAGGGGGCCCGGGCAGCGGCGTGCCGCCGGTTCCGGGTGGGTCCGGTCCGGGTTGGGGTGGGCCTGCGGCCGTGCCGCCGCCGCAGGACCGGCCCCGGCCACCCAAGCGGGTCGAACCGGTGCCCGGCACCCCGTTCGGGACCGTGCACCTGGACGTACCTCCGGTCACGTCGGGTCTGGGGGTCGGCTCGCTGGTGGCCGGGATCACCTCGATCATGATCTCGTTCCTGGTCATCTGCATCGGTGTGGTCGGAGGAGGTACGGGTGGGGGAGCCTGGGCCGCTGGCGCCTTCGCCGTGCTGGGCAGCCTGACGGGCGCGGGCGCCGTGGTGGCCGGACTGCTCGGGGTACGGCAGATCCGTCGCCCGGCGGCTCCGCCGGCGGTCCGGTTCACCGGTCGTGGCGTGGCGATCGCCGGGATCAGTTGCGGTGGGGCGGGTCTCCTGCTCTGCCTGTCGGGCCTGGGGCTGGCGCTGTTGTTGACCCTGGCCTGAGCTGAGATCCGGACCACGTGGGTTCCGGGCGATTGAGCCGGGCTCCGGATGCCGCCGAGTCCCGCCCAGGGGCTATCGGTCCGGTTTCCGGCGGAGCCGGTACACTTGTATCCGTAGGTGCCCATCACAGGCGGGTGGCACGACGGGTCCAGCCGGGAGCGGTGAGAAGTCCGGCGGGTCTTCCTTTTTGACCTGCACGGCTGTGGTAGGTACTCTTTCCCCTTGTGCCCGGGCCTGCCCGGGCAACTCGTGCGTGCGCGGGATCCGGCGATCCGGTATCCGAACAGCGGCACGACTGAGCCAGAAGACCCGGCGGGCGGCGATCCGCGTGCCGGTGACACAACCCGGAACCTCCGCGTGAGCGTCGGAACCGGGCCGCGAGCGGGGCGACACGCCCGACCGCGGGTGCCGGGACCGCCGTGAGGTGGCCCTGGTCGGAATGTAGGAGGGCCGGTCATCAGGCCGGCTAAGCGAAGCGCGGCCGCGCGAGCGGCCGAAGGGAGCGGAGAAACCCGGTGCCCACGATCCAGCAGCTGGTCCGCAAGGGCCGCCAGGCCAAGACGAGTAAGACCAAGACCCCGGCGCTGAAGGGATCCCCTCAGCGGCGCGGCGTGTGCACCCGTGTGTACACCACCACCCCGAAGAAGCCGAACTCGGCGCTGCGCAAGGTCGCTCGTGTCAAGCTCAGCAGCCAGATCGAGGTGACCGCCTACATCCCGGGCGTCGGACACAACCTGCAGGAGCACTCGATCGTGCTCGTCCGCGGTGGTCGTGTGAAGGACCTCCCCGGCGTGCGTTACAAGATTGTCCGCGGCTCGCTGGACACCCAGGGTGTCCGTAACCGCAAGCAGGCGCGCAGCCGTTACGGCGCGAAGAAGGAGAAGAGCTGACATGCCGCGTAAGGGACCCGCTCCGCGGCGGCCGCTGGTCGCTGACCCGGTGTACAACTCGCCGCTGGTCACCCAGCTGGTGAACAAGATCCTGCTGCGGGGCAAGCGTCAACTCGCCGAGCGCGTCGTGTACGCGGCTCTGGAAGGCTGCCGGGAGAAGTCCGGCACCGACCCGGTCGTCACCCTCAAGCGGGCGATGGACAACGTCAAGCCGACCCTTGAGGTGCGCAGCCGCCGTGTCGGTGGCGCCACCTACCAGGTGCCGGTCGAGGTCCGCCCGGCACGGGCGACCACCCTGGGCCTTCGCTGGCTGGTCACGTACTCCCGCGCCCGGCGCGAGAAGACCATGGTCGAGCGGCTGATGAACGAGCTGCTGGACGCGAGCAACGGCCTCGGTGCCGCCGTCAAGCGGCGCGAGGACACGCACAAGATGGCGGAGTCCAACAAGGCCTTCGCGCACTACCGCTGGTAACAGCCTGGTCCCGGCGCCCACCCGGTGTCGGGACCGCCACCAGTTGTGTCGAGACGACGATAAGTAGGGATTGAAGTGGCCGCCGCAGACGCGCTCGCCAACGTACGCAACATCGGCATCATGGCGCACATCGATGCCGGTAAGACCACTACCACCGAGCGAATCCTGTTCTACACCGGTATCACGTACAAGATCGGTGAGGTCCACGAGGGCGCTGCCGTCATGGACTGGATGGAGCAGGAGCAGGAGCGCGGTATCACCATCACCTCCGCCGCCACGAAGTGCGAGTGGAAGGGCCACACGATCCAGATCATCGACACGCCCGGCCACGTCGACTTCACGGTCGAGGTGGAGCGGTCGCTGCGTGTCCTGGACGGTGCGGTTGCGGTCTACGACGGTGTGGCCGGCGTGGAGCCGCAGACGGAGAACGTCTGGCGTCAGGCGGACAAGTACAACGTCCCCCGGATGTGTTTCGTCAACAAGCTGGACCGTACCGGCGCGGACTTCTTCCGCTGCGTGCAGATGATGATCGACCGGCTGAACGCCACCCCGCTGGTGCTCCAGATCCCGATCGGCGCCGAGAGCGACTTCATCGGTGTGGTCGACCTGGTCGAGATGCGCGCCCTCACCTGGCGTGGCGAGACCCAGAAGGGTGAGGACTACGCGGTCGAGGAGATCCCGGCCGACCTGGCCGACTCCGCCGCCGAGTGGCGCGAGAAGCTGATGGAGACCCTGGCCGACGTGGACGACTCGGTGATGGAGAAGTACCTGGAAGGCGAGGAGATCTCCGTCGAGGAGATCAAGGCCGCCATCCGTCGGGCCACCATCGGCGGCAAGGCCAACCCGGTCCTCACCGGCACCGCCTTCAAGAACAAGGGCATCCAGCCGATGCTGGACGCGGTCGTCGCGTACCTGCCGTCGCCGCTGGACATCCCGGCGATCGAGGGCACCGCCACCGACGGTGAGACCCCGATGCAGCGCAAGCCGGCGGTGTCCGAGCCGTTCTCCGGTCTGGCCTTCAAGATCCAGACGGACAAGCACCTCGGCAAGCTCACCTACGTGCGGATCTACTCCGGCACGCTCGAGTCCGGCTCCCAGGTGGTCAACTCCACCAAGGACCGCAAGGAGCGGATCGGCAAGATCTACCAGATGCACGCCAACAAGCGGGAGGAGCGCAGCTCCGCCCAGGCCGGCGACATCATCGCGGTGCAGGGTCTCAAGCAGACCACCACCGGTGACACCCTGTGCGACCCGGCGAACCCGGTCATCCTGGAGTCGATGACCTTCCCGGAGCCGGTCATCGAGGTCGCCATCGAGCCGAAGACCAAGGCCGACCAGGAGAAGCTCAGCACCGCCATCCAGCGGCTGGCCGAGGAGGACCCGACCTTCCGCGTCAAGCTGGACGACCAGACCGGTCAGACGGTCATCTCCGGCATGGGCGAGTTGCACCTGGACATTCTGGTCGACCGGATGCGCCGCGAGTTCAATGTCGAGGCGAACATCGGTAAGCCGCAGGTGGCGTACCGCGAGACCATCCGCCGCAAGGTGGACAAGGTCGAGTACACCCACAAGAAGCAGACCGGTGGTTCCGGCCAGTACGCCCGGGTGATCATCAGCCTGGAGCCGCTGCCGCTCGGTAACGACGCCCCGACCTACGAGTTCGCAAACGCCGTCACCGGTGGCCGTATCCCCCGGGAGTTCATCCCCTCGGTGGACGCGGGTGCCCAGGACGCCATGCAGTACGGCATCCTCGCCGGCTTCCCGCTGGTGGGCATCAAGCTCACGCTGCTGGACGGTCAGTACCACGAGGTCGACTCGTCGGAAATGGCATTCAAGATCGCCGGCTCGATGGTGATGAAGGAGGCGGCCCGCAAGGCCGACCCCGCGTTGCTTGAGCCGATGATGGCTGTTGAGGTCACCACTCCCGAGGAGAACATGGGTGACGTCATCGGCGACCTCAACTCCCGCCGCGGCATCATTCAGGCGATGGAGGAGCGCAGTGGCGCCCGCGTCGTCCGTGCTCTGGTGCCGTTGTCGGAGATGTTCGGCTACGTCGGCGACCTGCGGTCGAAGACCCAGGGCCGGGCTAGCTACAGCATGCAGTTCGACTCCTACGCCGAGGTTCCGGCCTCTGTCGCCAAGGAGATCATCGCCAAGGCGACGGGTGAGTGACGCTCACCTGAGCTGATCCGGGGTGGTCGCGGGAGGATTCCCCGACTGCGACCACCTCGGTCGGATTGTGTGAATTCCGGGCCTGTAGGCTTCATCGCCGCAGAACCCACAAAGCTCTCCGGCCGTCAGGTCGGAAAGGCTGTCGACAGAGTCCTAAGCGCCGACCTGGCGCACCGGGGCGAACGAACCAAGAAGTCCACAGGAGGACACCAGTGGCGAAGGCGAAGTTCGAGCGGACTAAGCCGCACGTCAACATCGGCACCATTGGTCACATCGACCACGGTAAGACGACGCTGACGGCGGCCATCACCAAGGTCCTGCACGACCAGTACCCGGACCTGAACCCGTACACGCCGTTCGACGAGATCGACAAGGCGCCGGAGGAGAAGGCCCGCGGCATCACGATCTCGATCGCGCACGTCGAGTACCAGACCGAGGCGCGGCACTACGCGCACGTCGACTGCCCCGGTCACGCCGACTACATCAAGAACATGATCACCGGTGCCGCGCAGATGGACGGCGCGATCCTGGTGGTCGCGGCGACCGACGGCCCGATGCCGCAGACCCGCGAGCACGTGCTGCTGGCCCGTCAGGTCGGCGTGCCGTACATCGTCGTGGCGCTGAACAAGAGCGACATGGTCGACGACGAGGAGCTCCTGGAGCTCGTCGAGCTCGAGGTCCGCGAGCTGCTCTCGGCTCAGGAGTACCCGGGTGACGACCTGCCGGTCGTCCAGGTCTCCGCGCTGAAGGCCCTTGAGGGCGACCCGGTCTGGACCGAGAAGCTGCTTGAGCTGATGAGCGCGGTCGACACCGCGATCCCGCAGCCGGAGCGCGAGACCGAGAAGCCGTTCCTCATGCCTGTCGAGGACGTCTTCACCATCACCGGTCGGGGTACCGTGGTCACCGGTCGTGTCGAGCGCGGCGTGCTGCTCCCGAACGAGGACGTCGAGGTCGTCGGCATCCGCGAGAAGGGCTTCAAGACCAAGGTCACCGCGATCGAGATGTTCCGGAAGACCCTGGACGACGCCCGTGCAGGCGAGAACGTCGGTCTGCTGCTTCGGGGCACCAAGCGCGAGGACGTCGAGCGCGGCATGGTGGTCGTCAAGCCGGGCAGCAGCACCCCGCACACGGAGTTCGAGGCGACCGTCTACATCCTCTCCAAGGAGGAGGGTGGCCGGCACACCCCGTTCTTCCAGAACTACCGTCCGCAGTTCTACTTCCGGACCACGGACGTCACCGGTGTCGTCACCCTCCCCGAGGGCACCGAGATGGTCATGCCTGGCGACAACACCACGATGACCGTGAAGCTGATCCAGCCCATCGCGATGGAGGACAACCTCAAGTTCGCGATCCGGGAGGGTGGCCGTACGGTCGGCGCGGGTCGCGTCACCAAGATCATCAAGTGAGCTGGGTAACCCCGATTAGACCCGCCGCCGGTCGTGCGGCATACTAGTCAGGTTGCGTAACGACAGTTCGCCGCCTGTGTTCGGCTCACGCCGAACCTCCGGGTAGGCAGAACAGTCGGGCGTGGGGTGGTTGGCGGCCCGTCCGCCAACCACCCTCGCGCGGCGTTCAGGTCGCGGTAGCGCGATCGGCGCCTGGACCCACCGCGGTCAGGATCGCTCCGGAATCCCGGGGCGGAGCCTGGCCACAGGGCGCGACACGCCCGACCGCGGGGGTGGGCGAAGAGGGCCTGCACCAGCCGGTACAGGCACCCGCAACACAGCGGCATCGAGAGAAGGAACAGAAGCCACCATGGCGGGACAGAAGATCCGCATCCGGCTCAAGGCCTATGACCACGAGGTCGTCGACTCCTCGGCTCGGAAGATCGTCGAGACGGTGACGCGTACCGGGGCGCAGGTCGCTGGCCCGGTGCCGCTGCCCACGGAGATCAACCGTTTCTGCGTCATCCGCTCGCCGCACAAGTACAAGGACTCGCGCGAGCACTTCGAGATGCGTACGCACAAGCGGCTGATCGACATCATCGACCCGACCCCGAAGACGGTCGACTCGCTCATGCGCCTCGACCTGCCGGCTGGCGTCGACATCGAGATCAAGCTGTAGGGACCGGACACATGGACAGGCAAGTTAAGGGGATCCTGGGCGCGAAGCTCGGTATGACCCAGGTCTGGGACAACAACAAGGTTGTCCCGGTGACCGTGGTTCAGGCCGGCCCCTGCGTCATCACCCAGGTTCGTGACGCCGACAAGGACGGTTACGCCGCGGTCCAGCTGGCGTACGGGACGATCGACCCGCGCAAGGCCAAGAAGCCGCTCCGCGGGCACTACGCCAAGGCGGACGTGGCGCCGCGCCGGCACATCGTCGAGCTGCGCACCGTCGACGCCGGCGACTACTCGCTCGGCCAGGAGATCACGGTCGAGGAGTTCCCGGTCGGCGTCTCCATCGACGTCACCGGCAAGACCAAGGGCAAGGGCTACGCCGGCCCGATGAAGCGGCACGGCTTCCACGGTCTGCGTGCCAGCCACGGTGTCGAGCGCAAGCACCGCTCGCCGGGCTCCATCGGGGCCTGCGCCACCCCGGGTCGCGTCTTCAAGGGCACCCGGATGGCGGGCCGCATGGGCGGCGTGCGCTACACCGTGCAGAACCTGACCGTCCAGGCGGTCGACACCGAGAACAACCTCCTGCTCGTCCGTGGCGCCATCCCCGGCCCCAAGGGCGCGCTGGTCCTGGTCCGCACCGCGGCCAAGACCAAGGCGAAGAAGGGCGGTGTGGCCAAGTGACCACCGTTGACGTCCTGAACACCGAAGGCACCAAGAGCGGCTCGGTCGAGCTGCCCGCCGACATCTTCGACGTACAGGCCAACGTCCCGCTGATGCACCAGGTCGTGGTGGCGCAGCTGGCGGCGGCCAGGCAGGGCACCCACAAGACCAAGACCCGCGGTGAGGTCGCCGGTGGCGGCAAGAAGCCGTACAAGCAGAAGGGCACCGGTCGGGCCCGGCAGGGTTCGATCCGTGCGCCGCAGTTCGCCGGCGGTGGCGTGGTGCACGGCCCGGTGCCGCGCGACTACAGCCAGCGCACCCCCAAGAAGATGAAGGCCGCCGCGCTGCGTGGCGCCCTCTCCGACCGCGCGCGCGCCGGGCAGGTGCACGTCGTCGAGGCGTTCGTCTCGGGCGAGAAGCCGTCGACCAAGGCCGCGCTGGCCACGCTCGCCAAGCTGACCGAGGCCCGTCGGGTGCTGGTCGTGCTGAGCAGCATCGACGAGCTGAACTGGGTGTCGCTGCGCAACGAGCCGCGGGTGCACCTGATCGAGGCCGGCCAGCTCAACACGTACGACGTGCTGGTGGCCGACGACGTGGTCTTCACCAAGGAGGCCCTGGACGAGTTCCTGGGGCTGCCGACGGCAGTCGGCCAGGCGGCCGGGTCCGCCGAGACCACCGAGGAGGGTGGCAAGTGAGCACGATCGCCGACCCGCGCGACATCATCGTGGCGCCGGTCGTCTCGGAGAAGAGCTACAGCGAGCTGAACCGCAACTGGTACACCTTCCTGGTGCACCCGGACGCGAACAAGACCGCGATCAAGATCGCCATCGAGCAGATCTTCAACGTCCGCGTCCTGACGGTCAACACGCTCAACCGCGAGGGCAAGCGCAAGCGGACCCGTACCGGGTTCGGCAAGCGCAAGGACACCAAGCGGGCGATGGTGAAGCTGGCTGAGGGAGACCGCATCGAGGCCTTCGGCGGCCCGGTCAGCTGAGGGGTGTAGACAATGGCTATCCGTAAGTACAAGCCGACGACGCCGGGCCGGCGTGGCTCGAGCGTCGCCGACTTCGCCGAGATCACCCGATCGACGCCCGAGAAGTCGCTGCTGGCCCCGCTGCCGAAGAAGGGCGGCCGGAACGCCCACGGGCGGATCACCGCCCGGCACCAGGGTGGCGGCCACAAGCGCCAGTACCGGCTGATCGACTTCAAGCGGGTCGACAAGGACGGCGTGCCGGCCAAGGTCGCGCACATCGAGTACGACCCGAACCGCACCGCGCGGATCGCGCTGCTGCACTACGCCGACGGCGAGAAGCGGTACATCCTCGCGCCGAAGGACCTCAAGCAGGGCGACGCGGTGGAGTCGGGTCCGGGCGCGGACATCAAGCCCGGCAACAACCTCCCGCTGCGCAACATCCCGGTCGGTACCACGATCCACAACGTGGAGCTGCGTCCGGGTGGCGGCGCCAAGCTGGCCCGCTCGGCCGGCGTCGGCATCCAGCTGCTCGGCCGGGAGGGCGCGTACGCGACCCTGCGTATGCCGTCGGGTGAGATCCGTCGTGTCGACGTGCGCTGCCGCGCCAGCGTCGGCGAGATCGGCAACGCCGACCAGTCAAACATCAACTGGGGCAAGGCCGGCCGGATGCGGTGGAAGGGCAAGCGCCCGACCGTCCGTGGTGTGGCCATGAACCCGGTCGACCACCCGCACGGTGGTGGCGAGGGCAAGACCTCCGGTGGTCGCCACCCGGTCAACCCGCAGGGTAAGCCCGAGGGCCGCACCCGTCGTAAGGGCCAGCCGAGTGACCGGCTGATCGTCCGCCGCCGCTACGCCACGCGTAAGCGCGGCTGAGGGAGATAAGACATGCCTCGAAGCCTGAAGAAGGGCCCGTTCATCGACGACCACCTGCTCAAGAAGGTGGAGACGCAGAACGAGAAGGGCTCGAAGAACGTCATCAAGACCTGGTCGCGCCGTTCCACGATCATCCCGGACATGCTCGGGCACACGATCGCGGTGCACGACGGACGCAAGCACGTCCCCGTGTTCGTGACCGAGGCGATGGTCGGGCACAAGCTCGGCGAGTTCGCGCTGACCCGCACGTTCAAGGGTCACGAGAAGGACGACCGGAAGAGCCGCCGGCGCTGACGCCGCGGGCATACGGATAGAGGATCAAGGGGTTACAGCGATGCCAGGAAAGGGCGACGCTCCGGTGCTTCCGGGCGCGCGGGCGATTGCGCGGCACGTGCGCATCTCGCCGATGAAGGCGCGCCGGGTGGTCAACCTCGTCCGCGGCCTGCCCGCGAAGGAGGCGCTCACGGTGCTGCATTTCGCGCCGCAGGCGGCGAGCGAGCAGGTGTACAAGGTGCTCGCGAGCGCGATCGCCAACGCGGAGAACAACGAGCGGCTGGACCCCGACGCGTTGCTCGTCAGCGAGGCGTTCGTGGACGAGGGCCCGACCATGAAGCGGTTCCAGCCTCGGGCCCAGGGCCGGGCGTACCGGATCCGTAAGCGCACCTGCCACATCACGGTGGCGGTCGAGGCGGTCGCGCCGGCCGCGCCGAAGAAGTCGGCGAAGAAGGCGGCCCCGGCCAAGCAGACCGAGCCGGCCGAGACGCAGAGCAACACGGAGGGCGCCGAGTAATGGGTCAGAAGGTTCACCCGCACGGGTTTCGGCTCGGCATCTCGACCGACTGGAAGTCCCGCTGGTTCGCGGACAAGCTCTACAAGGACTACATCGGCGAGGACGTCAAGATCCGTCGCATGATGTCCAAGGGCCTGGAGCGCGCCGGCATCTCCAAGGTCGACATCGAGCGCACCCGCGACCGGGTCCGCGTCGACATCCACACCGCCCGGCCGGGCATCGTCATCGGCCGGAAGGGTGCGGAGGCCGACCGGATCCGCGGCGAGCTGGAGAAGCTCACCGGCAAGCAGGTGCAGCTCAACATCATCGAGGTGAAGAACCCCGAGTCGGACGCGCAGCTGGTCGCCCAGGGCGTCGCCGAGCAGCTCTCCAGCCGGGTCAGCTTCCGTCGTGCGATGCGCAAGGCGATGCAGTCGGCGATGAAGAACCCGATGTGCAAGGGCATCCGGGTGCAGGTCTCGGGTCGCCTCGGCGGCGCCGAGATGAGCCGTACGGAGTTCTACCGCGAGGGTCGGGTTCCGCTGCACACGCTGCGGGCCAACATCGAGTACGGCTTCTTCGAGGCCCGTACCACCTTCGGCCGCATCGGCGTGAAGGTCTGGATCTACAAGGGCGACGCGGTGCCGGGTCGGGAGGCCCCGACCGAGGCTCCGTCGCGCCCGCGCCGGGAGCGCGGTGACCGCCCCGAGCGGCCGCGTCGTGGTCGGTCCGGTTCGTCCGGCACGACCTCCGGTGGCACCGAGGCCGGCCGTGCTGCCGCGACGACCGTCGCGCAGCAGGCCGAGACGCCGAGCGGCGAGCCGGTGGACGCGTCCGCCGTCGCCGCCGCGGCAGAAACGCAGCAGGAGGGCTGACAGATGCTGATGCCGCGCAAGCCCCCGAAGGGCTTCCGCAAGCCGCACCACCCGGACCGCAGCGGCGCGTCCAAGGGCGGCAACCGGGTGGTGTTCGGCGAGTTCGGGATCCAGGCTCTCGAGCCGGCGTACGTGACCAACCGGCAGATCGAGTCGGCGCGTATCGCGATGACCCGCCACATCAAGCGTGGCGGCAAGGTCTGGATCACCATCTTCCCGGACCAGGCCCTCACCAAGAAGCCGGCCGAAACCCGGATGGGTTCCGGTAAGGGCTCGCCGGAGTGGTGGGTCGCCAACGTCAAGCCGGGGCGGGTCCTCTTCGAGATGTCCTTCCCCAACGAGCAGATCGCGCGAGAGGCGATGCGTCGCGCGATCCACAAGCTCCCGATGAAGTGCCGCATTGTGACGCGCGAAGTGGGTGAATCCTGATGGCAGCGGGCGTTAAGGCCTCCGAGCTGCGTGAGCTCTCCGAGGAGGAGCTGGTCACGAAGCTGCGCGAGGCCAAGGCGGAGCTGTTCAACCTCCGCGTGCAGGCCGCAACCGGTCAGCTGGACAACAACCGGCGGCTGCAGGTCATCCGTCGGGAGATCGCCCGGATCTACACGATCATGCGTGAGCGCGAGCTGGGGCTCTCGGCCGCGCCGACTGAGGTGGCTTCGTGAACGAGCGAAGCGAGCGTAAGGGAGCTCGAGCATGAGCGAGAACACGACCGCGAGCGCGGAGCGCGTGCGGGGCCGCCGGAAGGTCCGTGAGGGCCTCGTGGTCAGCGACAAGATGGATAAGACCGTCGTGGTCGAGGTCGAGGACCGGGTCAAGCACGCGCTGTACGGCAAGATCATGCGCCGTACCAGCAAGCTGAAGGTCCACGACGAGCAGAACTCCGCCGGCATCGGCGACCGCGTCCTGATCATGGAGACCCGGCCGCTCTCCGCCACCAAGCGGTGGCGGCTCGTGGAGATCCTCGAGAAGGCCAAGTAGCGAAGGCTCGAGCTCGGCCGAGATCGGTCGGGCGCAGGTTCCGCCAGGCTCCGGCCGCCCCGGCGGCCGGAGAACCGGCAGACATAGGAGATAGACGTGATTCAGCAGGAGTCGCGACTGCGCGTCGCCGACAACACGGGTGCCCGGGAGATCCTGTGCATCCGGGTTCTCGGTGGCTCCGGTCGGCGCTACGCGAGCATCGGCGACGTCATCGTGGCGACCGTCAAGGACGCGATCCCGGGTGCCGGTGTCAAGAAGGGCGACGTGGTCAAGGCCGTCATCGTCCGTACCGTCAAGGAGCGGCGGCGGCCGGACGGCTCGTACATCCGCTTCGACGAGAACGCCGCCGTCATCATCAAGGACGGTGGGGACCCGCGCGGTACCCGTATCTTCGGCCCGGTCGGTCGTGAGCTGCGGGACAAGCGGTTCATGAAGATCATTTCTCTCGCGCCGGAGGTGTTGTGACCGTGGGCGAGCGGAGCGAGCGAACCGGCAAGCTCAGTAGGTGCAAGCTTCAGGCGCGCGCCGACCGCAGGGAGGCGCGGGCATGAAGGTCAAGAAGGGCGACACGGTCGTCGTCATCGCCGGCAAGGACAAGGGTGCCAAGGGCAAGGTCATCGCGGCCTACCCGCGGCAGGACAAGGTCCTGGTCGAGGGCGTGAACCGGGTCAAGAAGCACACCCGCATCAGCACCACTCAGCGTGGCGCCAAGACCGGTGGCATCGTCACCCAGGAGGCACCGATCCACGTCTCGAACGTGATGGTCGTGGACTCCGACGGCAAGCCGACCCGCGTCGGTTACCGGATCGACGACAACGGCCAGAAGGTCCGCATCGCGCGTAGCACCGGTAAGGACCTGTGATGACCACGGCTACCGAAACCAAGACCATGCCGCGACTCAAGGAGCGGTACCGCAACGAGATCGTGGCCCAGCTGCGCGAGCAGCACGAGTACGGCAACCCGATGCAGGTGCCGCGGCTCGTCAAGATCGTCGTCAACATGGGTGTCGGCGAGGCTGCTCGGGATGCCAAGCTCATCGACGGCGCGGTCCGCGACCTGACCACCATCACCGGGCAGAAGCCGCAGGTCCGGCGGGCAACCAAGTCCATCGCGCAGTTCAAGCTCCGCGAGGGCATGCCGATCGGCGCGAAGGTGACCCTGCGCGGCGACCGGATGTGGGAGTTCCTGGACCGGCTGCTCTCCATCGCGCTGCCGCGTATCCGTGACTTCCGCGGTCTCGACGGGCGCAAGCTCGACGGGCACGGCAACTACACGTTCGGTCTGACCGAGCAGTCGGTGTTCCACGAGATCGACCAGGACAAGATCGATCGCCAGCGGGGCATGGACATCACGGTGGTGACCACCGCCACGACCGACGACGAGGGCCGGGCGCTGCTGAAGCTCCTGGGCTTCCCGTTCAAGGAGAACTGAGATGGCCAAGAAGGCGCTGATCCTCAAGGCGGCCGCGAAGCCGAAGTTCTCGGTTCGCGCGTACACCCGCTGCCAGCGGTGTGGGCGTCCCAAGGCGGTCTACCGCAAGTTCGGTCTCTGCCGGGTGTGCATCCGGGAGATGGCCCACCGCGGTGAGCTGCCCGGCGTGTCCAAGGCTTCCTGGTAATAGCCCGGCGCGCTTCGGCGCATCAGCTGGACTGTCTCTTCGCCGTAGGCCTGCGCGAGTCGCGGGAACCCCGGCGAGAAAGGTTGACGAGTTTTCATGACGATGACCGACCCGATCGCAGACATGCTCACGCGTCTGCGTAACGCCAACCAGGCGTACCACGACCGGGTGACGATGCCCTACTCGAAGATCAAGGCGAACATCGCCGAGGTCCTCAAGTCCGAGGGCTACATCGCCACCTGGGCGGTCGAGGAGCCCGAAGAGGGTGCCGTCGGCAAGCGACTGGTCGTCGAGCTGAAGTACGGCCAGAACCGGGAGCGGAGTCTGGCCGGCATCAAGCGCGTCTCCAAGCCCGGTCTGCGGGTGTACGCCAAGTCGGACGGGCTCCCTCGGGTGCTCGGCGGGCTGGGCGTGGCGATCATTTCGACGTCCCAGGGGCTGCTCACCGACCGGCAGGCCCGCAAGCGGAGCGTTGGCGGGGAAGTCCTCGCCTTCGTCTGGTAACGGGAGACAGGTAGAAATGTCGCGAATTGGACGTAAGTCGATCCCGGTGCCCTCCGGTGTCGACGTGACGATCGACGGCCAGACCATCAAGGTCAAGGGCCCCAAGGGCGAGCTGTCGCACACCCTGGCCACGCCGATCACCATCGAGCGGGCCGAGGACGGGCAGCTGAGCGTCAACCGCCCGAATGACGAGCGCAAGGCCAAGGAACTGCACGGCCTGAGCCGTACCCTGGTCGCCAACATGATCGTCGGGGTCACCGAGGGCTACCGCAAGAGCCTGGAGATCGCCGGTACCGGTTACCGGGTCACCGCCAAGGGCAAAGACCTGGAGTTCGCGCTCGGGTTCTCGCACCCGGTGCAGGTGCAGGCGCCCGAGGGCATCACCTTCACGGTGGAGAAGCCCACGGTGTTCCACGTGGCCGGTATCGACAAGCAGCTCGTCGGTGAGGTCGCCGCCAACATCCGGAAGATCCGCCCGCCGGAGCCCTACAAGGGCAAGGGTGTGAAGTACCAGGGCGAGGTCATCCGTCGCAAGGCTGGTAAGGCGGGCAAGAAGTGACCGCGGTCGCTGATACCAGGGCGAGGTCATCCGCCGGCCGCGAGGCCGTGAGAAAGGCAGGTAAGAAGTGAGCGCCACGCTGCTCAAGCGCCGCCGCGGTGTCGCCGCCAAGCGTGCCGTCGGGCGTGCGCGTCGGCACTTCCGGGTCCGTAAGAACGTCAGTGGCACCGCCGAGCGTCCGCGCCTGGTGGTCACCCGTTCGCTGCGGCACATCGTGGCCCAGATCGTGGACGACACCAAGGGGCACACCCTGGCGTCGGCCTCGACGCTGGACGCCTCGGTGCGCGGTACCGAGGGCGACAAGAGCGCCCTGGCCGGCAAGGTCGGTGCCCTGCTCGCCGAGCGGGCCAAGGCCGCTGGCGTCTCCAAGGTCGTCTTCGACCGCGGTGGCAACCGGTACGCGGGGCGGGTCGCCGCGCTTGCCGACGCCGCCCGCGAAGCCGGGCTCGAGTTCTGACAATCCCCGTCACGAGAGAGAAGAGAGGCTGCTGATGCCAGGTCAACAGCGCCGTGGCGGCGGGTCCGGTGGCAACGAGGGTGGTCGCCGCGACAACCGCCGTGAGGGCGGCCGTGGAAACGCGCCCGCCGAGAAGACCCCGCACCTTGAGCGGGTCGTCGCGATCAACCGCGTCGCCAAGGTCGTGAAGGGTGGTCGTCGCTTCAGCTTCACCGCCCTCGTGATCGTCGGCGACGGCGACGGCACCGTGGGCGTGGGCTACGGAAAGGCCAAGGAGGTGCCCGCGGCGATCGCCAAGGGTGTCGAGGAGGCCAAGAAGCACTTTTTCAAGGTGCCTCGGATCGGCTCCTCGATCCCGCACCCGGTCACGGGCGAGGACGCTGCCGGTGTGGTGCTGCTCAAGCCGGCCTCGGCCGGTACC
Organism: Micromonospora craniellae; assembly: GCF_014764405.1. Taxonomy (NCBI): domain Bacteria; kingdom Bacillati; phylum Actinomycetota; class Actinomycetes; order Micromonosporales; family Micromonosporaceae; genus Micromonospora; species Micromonospora craniellae. Next base: position 4,218,908 of record NZ_CP061725.1, read on the forward strand.
GGTGTCATCGCCGGTGGTCCGGTCCGTGCCGTGCTGGAGTGCGCGGGCATCCACGACGTGCTCTCCAAGAGCCTCGGATCGTCGAACCCGATCAACATCGTGCACGCCACCGTGGCGGCCCTGAAGGGGCTGGAGTCCCCGGAGGCTGTCGCGGCGCGTCGGGGCCTGCCGGTGGAGGACGTCGCTCCGGCCGCCATGCTCGCCTCGCGGGCGGAGGTGGCCTCCTGATGGCACGTCTCAAGGTCACCCAGCTCCGGTCCGACATCGGGACCAAGCACAACCAGCGTGAGTCGCTGCGGTCGCTCGGTCTCAAGCGGATCAACGACGTGGTGGTCAAGGAGGACCGGCCCGAGATTCGCGGCATGATCTTCAAGGTGAGCCACCTCGTGAAGGTCGAGGAGGTCGAGTAATGACGATCAAGGTGCATCACCTGCGCCCGGCACCCGGAGCCAAGACCGCGAAGACCCGTGTGGGTCGCGGTGAGGGCTCGAAGGGCAAGACCGCCGGTCGCGGTACCAAGGGTTCGAAGGCCCGGAAGAACGTCCCGGCAGCGTTCGAGGGTGGGCAGATGCCCATCCACATGCGCCTGCCGAAGCTGAAGGGCTTCAAGAACAAGTTCAAGGTGGTCTTCCAGGTGGTCAACCTGGACCGCCTGGCCGAGCTGTTCCCCAACGGCGGTCAGGTCGGCCCGGCCGAGCTGGTCGAGGCGGGCGCGGTCCGCAAGGGTCAGCCGGTCAAGGTCCTCGGCACCGGGGACCTCGGCAACGTGTCGCTCCAGGTCAGGGCGCATGCGTTCAGCGCGTCGGCCAAGGAGAAGATCGCTGCCGCCGGTGGTTCGGTCACCGAGCTGTAAGCAGTACGAGCATGGCGCCCGCCAGCTGATCCCAGCTGGCGGGCACCATGCTCTCCGCTGGGCGTGTGCGCCCGGTAACATCGGATTCGGTTTATGTAGCCGGGCGCATCTGCCCGGACCGGGATCGGGCTGTTAGAGTCCCTTCCCAGCCATGGATATCGGGCACCTGCCCGGCACCCACCCCAAACCGCCAGGGACGACCGGCGGCCCGCCTCGCGCAGGAGGAAGAAGTTGCTGTCCGCCTTTCTCAGTGCGTTCCGAACGCCTGACCTGCGCAAGAAGCTGCTGTTCACAGTAGGCATCATCGCGATCTACCGGCTCGGCGCGACGCTGCCCAGCCCAGGCGTGTCTTACGGCAACGTCCAGAAGTGCATCCAAGCTACCGAGGGCACGACTGGAGTCCTGAACCTGCTCGACCTCTTCTCCGGTGGCGCGCTGCTCCAGCTGTCGGTCTTCGCGTTGGGCATCATGCCCTACATCACGGCGTCGATCATCCTGCAGCTGCTGACAGTGGTGATCCCCCGGCTGGAGCAGCTCCGCAAGGAGGGCCAGGCAGGCCAGGCGAAGATCACCCAGTACACCCGGTACCTGACTCTGGGCCTTGGTGTCCTGCAGGCGTCCGCGTTCGTGGCGTTGGCCCGTTCCGGACAGCTCTTCAACAACATGTGTGATGAGGAGATCATCCCCACTGGCACCGGAATCCCTGACTGGCTGACCCTCTCCATCCTGGTGATGACGATGACTGCCGGTACCGGAGTGGTCATGTGGCTGGGAGAGCTGATCACCGACCGCGGCGTCGGCAACGGCATGTCCGTGCTGATCTTCACCTCGATCGCCGCCCGCCTGCCCAGCGAGGGCTGGCGGATCCAAGAAAGCCAGGGCTGGGCCAAGTTCTTCCTCGTCATCGCCCTGGTCCTGGTGGTCATCACCGCGGTCACCTTCATCGAGCAGTCCCAGCGCCGGATCCCGGTGCAGTACGCCAAGCGCATGATCGGTCGGCGGATGTACGGCGGTACGTCGACCTACATTCCGCTGAAGGTCAACCAGGCGGGTGTCATCCCGGTCATCTTCGGTTCGTCGCTGCTCTACCTGCCGCAGCTGGCGTTGCAGTTCTTCGACCAGAACAACCCGGGCCAGACGCAGGCGTGGATCCAGAACAACCTGGTCGACCCGACCAGCCCGATCTACATCGCGGTCTACTTCCTGCTGATCATCTTCTTCACGTACTTCTACGTCTCGATCACGTTCAACCCGACCGAGGTCGCGGACAACATGAAGAAGTACGGCGGCTTCGTGCCGGGCATCCGCCCGGGTAAGCCGACCGCCGACTATCTGGACTTCATCCTGAGCCGGATCACGCTGCCGGGGGCGCTGTACCTCGCGATGATCTCGATCCTGCCGAACTTCTTCTTCATCTGGCTGGACCGGCAGCAGTACCTCAACTTCCCGTTCGGCGGTACCGCTGTGCTGATCATGGTCGGTGTGGCTCTTGAGACCAGCAAGCAGATCGAGAGCCAACTGATGCAGCGGAACTACGAAGGGTTCCTGCGGTAGATGAGACTGGTTCTGGTGGGCCCGCCGGGGGCGGGCAAGGGAACGCAGGCGGAGTTCATCGCCGCACACGTCTCCGTGCCGAAGATCTCGACCGGTGACATCTTCCGTGCCAACGTGTCGCAGGGCACCCCGCTCGGGGTCGAGGCCAAGCGCTACATGGACGCCGGCAAGTTGGTACCGGACGAGGTCACCATCAACATGGTGCGGGACCGGCTCGCCGAACCGGACGCGTCCGAGGGCTTCCTGCTCGACGGGTTTCCGCGGACGACTCCGCAGGCCGCGGCGCTGGACAAGCTCCTCGCCGACCTCGGCACCGCGCTGGATGTCGTGCTGGAACTGGTGGTCGACGACGACGAGGTGATCCGGCGGCTCTCCGGCCGCCGGACCTGCCGGGGCTGCGGCAAGATCTGGCACGTCGAGTTCGACCCGACCAGTCGGGACGGTATCTGCGACCGTTGCGGTGCCGAGCTGTTCCAGCGCGACGACGACAAGCCGGAGACCATCGCCGCTCGCCTGCGCGAGTACGCGGAGAAGACCGCGCCGTTGGTGGACTACTACGGCGCCCAGGGCAAGCTGGTCGGGATCGACGCCACCGGCCCGGTGGAGGACGTCACGGTCCGCGCGATCGACGCCCTGCGGTCCTACGGCGGCTGAGATCGGCATAGTCGCCGGCCGGATAGAGTGCGAACAGCGGAATACGTCCGGCGTGCCCCGCTGGTTCGGCAACGAAAGGTAGCGCCCCGATGCGTCGTCCCCAGCTGGACATCCAGCTGAAGACCCCCGAGCAGATCGAGAAGATGCGTGCCGCCGGGCTGGTGGTCGCCGAGGCGTTACGCCGGATGCGTGCGGCGGTGGCCCCCGGGGTCAGCACCGCCGACCTCGACGCGATCGCCGAGTCGACCATCCGCGAGGCCGGCGCTGTGCCCTCTTTCAAGGGCTACCACGGTTTCCCGGCGTCGATCTGCGCGTCGGTCAACGAGCAGATCGTGCACGGGATCCCGTCGGTGGATCAGGTCCTCGCCGAGGGCGACCTGATCTCGGTCGACTGCGGTGCGGTGCTCGACGGCTGGCACGGCGACGCGGCGATCACCGTCGGGGTGGGCGAGGTCGACCCGGCCCTGCTGCGGATGGCGACGGTGGCCGAGGATGCCATGTGGGCCGGCATCGCCGCCGCCGCCCGGGGTGCGGCCAGCGGCAAGGGACGGTTGACCGACATCTCGCACGCGGTGGAGAACGCGGTACGCAAGGGCGGCCGCTACGGCATCGTCGACGGCTACGGCGGCCACGGCATCGGCACCGAGATGCACCAGGACCCGCACGTGCTCAACCACGGGCGGCCGGGCAAGGGGCCACGGCTGGTGCAGGGCATGGCGCTGGCCATCGAGCCCATGATCACCATGGGTTCGCCGCGTACCGCCGAGTTGGCCGACGGCTGGACGGTGGTCACGCGCGACGGGTCGCGGGCGGCACACGTCGAGCACACCATGGCGTTGCTGCCGGACGGAGTCTGGGTGCTGACCGCCCAGGACGGCGGTAGGGCCCGCCTCGGTGAGCTGGTCACCGCCCGCCAGCCCGCCGGCACATCTGCTTGCTGAGCGGCCGCGTTCGGGCTCGCAGCCATGTGACGTTCGCCACGACCGAGGTGCGGCGCTCACTGTGCGTGACCGAGCTCCAGGCTCGTGTGCGTCCCCATTGCGCTCCCTGGTGTGGCGGCGGGCGTGCGGCGCCGGTTAGCCGGACTGGCAGCACGATGGCATGCTTGCCGACATGGACGGGCAGGACGGGATGCGGGCAGCGAACTCCGACCGGCAGGCCGTCGCCGAACGGCTCCGGGCAGCGCTCGACGAGGGCCGGCTGGACCTGCACGAGTACGACGAGCGGTTGCAGCGGGCCTACGCGGCACGGACGTACGCGGAACTGGCCGCCCTGACGGGTGATCTGCCCGGGGCGGTGCCGGCGCGGCAGGAGCCCGATTCTCCGGTGTTGCCCGACGGCGGGCGTGGGGTGACCGTCCGCTGGCTCGTCGACGTGTGGGAGCCGTGGCTCAGGACCGTCGGCATCGTCGTCGCCATCTGGGCGGTCACCTCGTTCGCGGCCCGCGACCTCCTGTACTTCTGGCCCATCTGGGTGGCTGGCCCGTGGGGCGCGGTGCAGGTGGTGCGTACCGTCACCGGGCTGAGCACCGGGGAGCCGCAGCGCTGGGCGGCGCAGCAGGAGCGACGCCGGCAGCGGCGGGCGGAGAAGAAGGCCCGCAAGCGGGAGCGCGCCGCGCTCGCTGCCGAGCAGTCCGGCGAGATCGCCGCCACGGCGGGCGGCCCGACCGTCGAACCGTCGACGGCGGCGCATTCCTCGACGTCGGGCGGCGGGTCCGTCGCGCCGGCGGGCGGGGACCGGGTGCCGAACCGCACGGCCGAGGTCACCGGTGCCGCGCAGGAGCGCGATCGGCCGGTCACCGGCTCGGGCGCGCAGCGCGAGCGCCCGGCTGGGGCGGACTCGCAGGCCGAGGAGCAGGGCACGGAGGTCGGCGGCGGGACGGTCGCCGAGCGCTGACCCGCCGGCCGGGTACGCCGCGCGGAGTGCGACCTGGCGAGTAGAACGTCGGGTTTGTCCATCTCGTTGGAGTGCTCTCGCCGGTCGGTTTGGCGACGACGTGCAGCCGGGCGTACACTTTCTGATCGGCGCACAGCGTCCACTCTGCCATGCCCACCAGCGCTTCGGTGGGACGCGGAGCCGCGGCTGGCGCGGGAATCTGATCTTGATCAGTCACCCGTGTAAGACGTTGTGGGCCGTCCGGAGTAACCGACGTCAGGACAGCGGAGGACATGCCGAAAAAAGACGGAGCCATCGAGATCGAAGGTCGGGTCATCGAGCCCCTGCCGAACGCCATGTTCCGGGTGGAGCTCGCCAACGGCCACAAGGTGCTGGCTCACATCAGCGGCAAGATGCGGCAGCACTACATCCGCATCCTGCCGGAGGACCGGGTCGTCGTCGAGTTGTCGCCGTACGACCTGACTCGCGGGCGCATCGTCTACCGCTACAAGTAAGCCTGACGGCGGCCGGAAATCGTCCCGTGTCCGTCTTCGACGTCCGGTGTCGCGCCTCGTGGCGCCGGGCCAGATGGGAAGTAAGGCAACCGTGAAGGTCAAGCCGAGCGTCAAGAGGATCTGCAACAAGTGCCGGGTTATCCGCCGGCACGGCCGGGTCATGGTGATCTGCACCGACCCGCGCCACAAGCAGCGCCAGGGCTGAACCCAGCCCACACATCACACATGCTCGTCCCAGCCGCGAGCGGTGCGCAGCGCGTACTTTCTCGTGGTTGACCCCCGGTCGGAGGCCGGGGCCCGCTCGGGCAGCGACCGATCCCGGTCGCCGGCGTGGATCGCGCCGGAAAGACGGGACGGTCGGGTAGCGGGGTGGGACGGGTCCAGACCTCCGACCGAAAACCACAAGGAGTACGCCCGCAGATGGCACGTCTAGTCGGCGTGGATCTCCCCCGCGAGAAGCGGCTGGAGATTGCGCTCACCTACATCTTCGGCGTGGGTCGTACCCGCGCTCTGGAGACGCTCGCCGCCACCGGCATCTCGCCGGACAAGCGCGCCCGGGACCTCACGGACGAGGAGCTGGTCCAGCTCCGTGACCACATCGAGGCCAACTACAAGGTAGAAGGCGACCTGCGCCGCGAGGTCGCCGCTGACATCCGCCGCAAGGTCGAGATCGGCTGCTACGCGGGTATCCGGCACCGCCGGGGCCTGCCCGTCCGTGGCCAGCGGACCCGCACCAACGCGCGTACCCGCAAGGGCCCGAAGCGGACGGTCGCCGGCAAGAAGAAGCCCGGCAAGAAGTAATTCTCAAACCGGAATACTGGTCGTTCTCCGCCGAGGTTGGCCGGGCTCCCACCGGAACCGGTGTTTATCTGGTCAACGGGGCGAAGAGCCAGAACCGATCGAGAACCAAAAACAGGAGCGCACAGACTTATGCCACCGAAGGCTCGTGCCGGAGCCGCTGTCAAGAAGGTCCGGCGCAAGGAACGCAAGAACGTCGCCCACGGGCAGGCGCACATCAAGAGCACCTTCAACAACACCATCGTGTCCATCACGGACCCGACCGGTGCCGTCATCTCGTGGGCCTCCGCCGGCCAGGTCGGCTTCAAGGGCTCGCGTAAGTCGACTCCGTTCGCTGCGCAGCTGGCCGCCGAGGCCGCCGCGCGGCGGGCCATGGAGCACGGCATGCGCAAGGTCGACGTGTTCGTCAAGGGTCCCGGCTCCGGCCGGGAGACCGCCATCCGTTCGCTGCAGGCGGTGGGCCTGGAGGTCGGGCAGATCTCCGACGTCACCCCCCAGCCGCACAACGGGTGCCGTCCGCCGAAGCGTCGTCGGGTCTGAGAGGTTAGAGAGAGATGGCTCGTTACACCGGTGCTGACTGCCGCCGTTGCCGGCGGGAGAAGATGAAGCTGTTCCTCAAGGGCAGCAAGTGCGATGGTCCGAAGTGCCCGTTCGAGTCCCGGCCGTTCCCGCCCGGGCAGCACGGCCGCGGCCGCACCAAGGAGACGGAGTACCTGCTCCAGCTCCGTGAGAAGCAGAAGGCCCGCCGCGTCTACGGCGTGCTGGAGAAGCAGTTCCGCGGTTACTACGAGGAGGCCGTGTCCAAGCAGGCCAAGACCGGTGAGGTCCTCCTGCAGATCCTCGAGTCGCGGCTGGACAACGTGGTCTACCGGGCCGGCTACGCCAAGTCCCGGGACATGGCCCGTCAGCTGGTCAAGCACGGTCACTTCACGGTGAACGGCAAGAAGGTCGACATCCCGTCGTTCCGCGTCAAGGAGCACGACATCATCGAGGTTCGGGTGAAGAGCAAGGAGCTCACCCCGTTCATCGTGGCGCAGGCCGAGGCCGGCTCCAAGACGGTCCCGGCGTGGCTGGAGGCGATCCCCAGCCAGATGAAGGTGCTCGTGCACTCGCTCCCGGCCCGCCAGGTGATCGACACCCAGGTTCAGGAGCAGCTGATCGTCGAGCTCTACTCCAAGTAAGGGCTCGTTGCGGTGGCCCGCCCGGCGACGGGCGGGCCACCGGAACACGTTGTGTCGTGGACGTCATATAGCGGGCGTCCCGGAAGAGAAGAGAAGACATGCTCATCAGCCAGCGACCGACCCTCTCCGAGGAGTCGATCAACGAGACCCGGTCCCGGTTCACCATCGAGCCGTTGGAGCCGGGCTTCGGCTACACCCTGGGCAACTCGCTGCGGCGTACGCTGCTGTCGTCCATCCCGGGTGCGGCGGTCACCTCGATCAAGATCGACGGTGTGCTGCACGAGTTCACCACGATCCCCGGGGTCAAGGAGGACGTGGTCGAGCTCGTCATGAACATCAAGGAGCTCTGCGTCAGCTCCGAGCACGACGAGCCGGTCAGCATGTACCTGCGCAAGCAGGGCCCGGGTGACGTGACCGCCGGTGACATCCAGCCCCCGGCCGGTGTCTCGGTGCACAACGCGGACCTGAAGCTCGCCACCCTCAACGGCAAGGGCCGGCTCGACATGGAGCTGACCGTCGAGCGAGGTCGGGGCTACGTCACGGCGGCGCAGAACAAGCAGGCGGGCGCGGAGATCGGCCGGATCCCGGTCGACTCGATCTACTCGCCGGTGCTCAAGGTGACGTACCGCGTCGAGGCGACCCGGGTCGAGCAGCGGACCGACTTCGACCGGCTGATCATCGACGTCGAGACCAAGCCGTCGATGGGCCCGCGTACCGCACTGGCCTCGGCCGGTTCGACGCTGGTGGAGCTGTTCGGCCTGGCCCGGGAGCTGGACGAGACGGCGGAGGGCATCGACATCGGCCCGTCTCCGCAAGACGCGCAGCTGGCGGCGGACCTGGCCCTGCCGATCGAGGAGCTGGACCTGACCGTCCGCTCCTACAACTGCCTCAAGCGCGAGGGCATCAACTCCGTTGGTGAGCTCATCGGGCGTACCGAGGCCGACCTCCTCGACATCCGCAACTTCGGTCAGAAGTCGATCGACGAGGTCAAGATGAAGCTCGCCGGAATGGGTCTGGGGCTGAAGGACTCGGCTCCGAACTTCGACCCGGCGCACGTCGTGGACACCTTCGGCGAGGCCGACTACGACACCGACGACTACCGCGAGACCGAGCAGCTCTAGTCCGCGCTGCCGCCACACCTGAGGAGCACCAAGCATGCCCACGCCCACCAAGGGCCCCCGCCTCGGCGGCAGCCCCGCGCACGAGCGGCTGATGCTGGCCAACCTGGCCACCGCGCTGTTCCAGCACGGCAAGATCAAGACCACCGAGACCAAGGCCCGGCGGCTGCGTCCGCTCGCCGAGCAGTTGATCACCAAGGCCAAGCGGGGTGACCTCGCATCGCGTCGGCGGGTGCTGACCGTGGTCAAGGACAAGGACGTGGTCTACGCCCTGTTCGACCAGATCGCGCCCCGGTACGCCAACCGCCCCGGCGGCTACACCCGGATCGTGAAGACCGGTCCGCGCAAGGGCGACGCCGCGCCGATGGCGATCATCGAGCTGGTCGAGGAGCTTCAGGTCGCCGAGCCGAAGGCGAACCAGAAGACCGCTGCCCGCAAGGCCGCCCAGCAGGACAAGGTCGAGGCGCTGGCCCCGGCCGACGAGGCCCCGGCACGGCCGGCCGACCAGGACGCCGAGGCGCCGGTGTCGGCATCCGGTGACACCGCCGCTGCCCGCGAGGACAGCGACCTGGCCACCGAGGAAGGCAAGGCCTGAGTCAGGCCGTCGTCGGGCCCGGCATCCCCACGGGGGTGCCGGGCCCGACCCGTCGAGGAGGTACGACGTGGACGAGCGCGTCCGGCTGCGACTGGACGTCGCGTACGACGGGACCGGCTTCTCCGGTTGGGCCGCCCAGCCGGAGCGGCGCACGGTCGCCGGTGTGCTGGTCGAGGCGCTGGACCTGCTGCTCGGGGCCGGTGTCGCGGCTGGGTTGACGGTCGCCGGGCGTACCGACGCCGGGGTGCACGCCACCGGGCAGGTCTGCCACGTCGACCTGCCCGGCGAGGTCTGGCGGGCGCACGACGGCCGGTTGCTGCGCCGGCTGGCCCGGCTGCTGCCGGGCGACGTACGGGTACGCGCGATGGGCGTGGTGCCGGACAGCTTCGACGCCCGTTTCTCGGCGACCTTCCGGCGCTACGAGTACCGGGTGACCGATGCTCCCTGGGGCGCGGAGCCGCTGCGCCGGCACGAGATCCTGGCCTGGCCCCGCGCGCTCGACGTCGACCGGCTCGCCGCCGCCTCGGCCGGGCTGGTGGGGGAGCACGACTTCGCCGCGTACTGCCGTCGGAAGGAGAACGCCACCACGCTGCGGGAGGTGACCCGGCTGGACTGGCGGCGCGAGGCCGACGGCGTCCTGGTCGCCACCGTGCAGGCCGACGCGTTCTGCCAGGCGATGGTGCGCAGCCTGGTCGGGGCGATGCTGGTCGCCGGGGACGGGCGCCGGCCGGTCGAGTGGCCGGCCGCCCTGCTCACGCGACGGGAGCGGTCGAGTGAGGTGACGGTGGCTCCGGCGCACGGGTTGACCCTGGTGGCGGTCGGCTACCCGAACGATCCGGCCGAGTACGCCCGCCGGGCCGAGGCCACCCGACGACTGCGGGTGCCGGCCGGGTCCTGAGCCGGGGTCAGTCGCCGGTGTCGGGGTCCTGGTTGCCGGTGTCGTCGGTAAGTGCCGGGTTCGGCTGCGTGGCCGTCCCGCCTGCGGCCCGCCGTTCCAGCACCTCGCGGTTGAGGTGCATCTCCAGCATGTCGAAGAGGATCTCGCGGACCGTGGTGTCGCCGGAGCGGATCGCCGCACCGTCCATGCGGGCGACCACCGCGTAGGCGATGTAGTGGCCGCGTACCTGCCAGCCGACCCGGGCGGGCGCGGTGGTGATCACGTCGGTGCCGTCTCCGGCCGACATGCCCCGGAAGCGGCCCTGCCGGGCGTCGAGCGCCTGCCGGATGCGGTCCCGGGCCCGTTCGGCGCTGTTCCGGTCGGTCAGGTTGAACAACCCGGCGGTGACCAGGTGCTTGTCGTCGGGTGTGCGGAGCGTGGCCCGGACCACCTGGTTGCAGCCGAGCAGGCTCAGGGCCTCGGCGACCTCGCCGGTGGCCGCCACCGCACAGCTGGCGCTGGAGTGTGTCCGCAGCACCCGGTAGCCGGCGTTGCCGCCGTCGATCGTCAGGGTGTTCGGGGGGAAGACCTCGCGGGCGGTCAGCGGCGCGGAGTCGGTGTCGCGGGAGTCCAGGTCGCTGGCGGCCGGATCTGTGTCCCGGGTGTCCTGCGGCTCGGCGGTGGGCGTCGCCTGCTGGTTGAGGAGTTGCCCACCGTCGGTCAGGGCGGCGGCGGTGAGGCCGCAGAGCCCGAGCAGCACGAGTGCGGCGGCACCTCCGACCAGCAGCTGCCAGGTCCGGTTGCCACCCTGGCGCGGCGGTGGGGGGCTGGCCGGCTCGGACGGTGGCGTGGTGGCCCCGGTCGGCTCGTACCCGGTGAGGCACGTCGGGGCCGATGCCATGGTGTCCGACGCGTACACCGCCGGGTCGGGCTGCGGCGCGTCGGGCGTCTGCGGGCCGGCCGGTTCCGGTGGCGATGCCAGCTCGGGCGGGGACGGGGAATGCGCGACGGGTGGCGGTGCCGTCGCGGGCAGCAGGATCTGGTTGGGGCGCGCCAGCGACGGCGTGGGGAAGCGCGACGGGGAGGGACCGCCCGGACGACGGTCATCGCCGGCGGGGACTCCCTCGGCTTCGTCCTTGTCGTACTGGGGGTATGCGTCCTCATCGGAGTCGTACCGATACATGGTGACCAGAGTAAGGATTTTTACCCCATTAGTGGGTAATTTCGCGGATGTGGCGTCGGCGTGGGGTCCTCCCGTCGGTCCGGCCGGTGCCGAGCCGGTGCGAGAATGGCCGGCGTGACCGGGGACCACTACTTCATCGCCGAACCGAGCACGCCCGCCCAGGCGCGCGAGGTGCAGTTCAGCGTCGCCGGCCGCGACTATGCCCTGGCCTCGGCGGGCGGGGTGTTCTCGGCCACCCGGCTGGACCCCGGCACCGCCGTCCTGCTGCGCAAGGCCGACCTGCCGGCACCGGCGACCACCGGGCCCCTGCTCGACCTCGGGTCCGGGTTCGGGCCCATCGCGTGCGTCCTGGCCACCGTTGCGCCCGAGGCGGCCGTCTGGGCGGTGGACGTCAACGAACGGGCCCGGGAGTTGACCGCCGGCAACGCGCAACGGCTCGGCGTGGCGGACCGGGTGCGGGTGGCCGCCCCCGAGGAGGTCCCCGCCGACCTCGACTTCGCGCAGATCTGGTCCAATCCGCCGATCCGGATCGGCAAGGAGGAGTTGCACCAGTTGCTGCGCCGCTGGCTGCCGCGACTGGCCCCGGACGGGGTGGCCTGGCTGGTGGTGGCCCGCCACCTCGGCGGCGACTCGCTGCACCGCTGGCTGGTCGAGCAGGGCTGGCGGGTCGAGCGGCACGCCAGCCAGAAGGGCTTCCGGGTGCTTCGCGTCACCCGCTGACCGCTCGGGCGCGACTAATCGGTTGGCCGTCCGGCCCGGCTCCGGCAGGATGCCGGCGTGGGATACGTCGACGTGGCAGCGGCCGGACACGTGCTGCCGGACGGGCGGGAACTCTTCACCGACGTGTCGTTCCGGGTTGGTGAGGGTGCCAAGGTGGCGCTGGTCGGGCCGAACGGCGCCGGCAAGACCACCCTGCTGCGGATGGTCGCGGGTGACCTGCCGGTGCGCACCGGCACGATCGCGCGGGCCGGCGGGCTGGGGGTGGTGCGCCAGTTGATCGGCATGATCGGCGACGAGTCGACGCTGGCCGACCTGGCCCTCTCACTGGCCCCGCCGCCGCTGCGTGACGCCGGCCGCCGGTTGGCCGAGACGGAGGCGGCCATGCGCGCGGCCGAGCTGCGCGGCAAGTTCAGCACCACCGCCGCCAAGGCCCAGCTCGCGTACGCGGACGCGTTGGCCGCCTGGGGTGAGACCGGCGGGTACGACGCCGAGGTGCTCTTCGACACCGTTGCCACCATCGTGCTCGACCTGCCCTGGGACACCGCCCGGCAGCGTCCGGTCCGCACCCTCTCCGGTGGGCAGCAGAAGCGTTTCGCGCTCGAACTGCTGCTGCGCGGCCCCGAGGAGGTGCTGTTGCTCGACGAGCCGGACAACTTCCTCGACGTGCCCGGCAAACGCTGGCTGGAGGCGCGGCTGCGGGAGTCCGCCAAATCGGTGCTCTACGTCTCGCACGACCATATCAAGCCGCGTTGTGCGCACACGAAGGATCATCGTCCGGTTGCCGTGCATGGCTAGGGCCAGCAGGCCCAAACCCGGAAACTAACCCACAAATCCCCGCCCGGATCGATCCGATAGGCGGCCCCCGGTCAGCCCGCATGGCAGGGACCGGCACCTACTTCCCCTGGTCCGTTGGCGCGTGTCCAGCGTGCGGCACCAGGGCTGATCGACACCCGCGCACCGGTGACCGACCCGGCCGCGCCATAACCCAACCGGCGTCACCCTGGGTGGTCCGCGCGCATCGTGACCCGCCCAGCGTCATCGACCGCACGCCGGTCTCCGCAACCCTTTTGGCCTTCTTCCCGGCCCGCTGAGCGGTCCGGGTCGATGGCGCGTGCGCTCGCGCCGCCACAACCTCCCCGATGCCCCGGGCGCACCGCGCGCCGGTGGGCAACCCGAACCCCTTGCCAGCAAAGGACTTCACGCCATGACAGGCATCCATGAACGCACCGAACCCCAACCACAGCCGACCCCGACCGGTCACGCCGACCGACACCCGGCGTGGTGCGACCGGTCCCGGTGCACCGCCGATCCGACCAGCCAGGCCGGCGGCTACCGGCCCGGCGCCGGGGGCGAGCACCGGTCCGCCCCGATTCCGCTGAACCTCACCACCGCCGTGTGGCTGCCTGCCCGGGACGGGACGGCCTGGCTGTCCGAGGCGTGCGCCCCGTGGCCGTGCGCCGTCTTCCTGTGCGTGCAGGTCGGCGAGGTGGAGCTGTTTATGCCCGCCGACAGCGCGGCGCCGGTGCTCGATGCCCTGTCGACGCTGCTCGCGTCGGCCGCTACCGTCCCGGAGGCGACCCGATGAAGAACACTCAAACCGACAAGGCTCTGTTGATTCTCACCGCGTTGTTCGTCGCCGGGTTGGCCATCGTCGCGGGTGCGATCAGCTTTTCCCACATGCGCGAGCTAGCCCTTGATCATGATCAACTTGGGTGGAAGGCGCTGGCGTTCCCGATCAGTGTGGACGGGTTGGAGATTGTCGCCAGTCTCTATCTGGTGGCGCAGCGTCGCGCCGGGCGGCCTACCGGCTGGATTCCGTGGGTCGCGCTCATCGTCGGCACCGCCGCGAGCCTCGCCGCGAACGTCGCGGTAGGCGGCGCGGACCCGATCGGCAAGGCACTGGCCGGGTGGCCGGCGGTCTCCATGCTGGTCTCGATCAAGCTCCTGTTCGCCATGATCGACCACACCGACGATGATCAGCGGACGATCGTCTGGGACGATCAGCGGACGTCCGCAACCGTCCCGGACGTCCCCCGGACCGTCCGCCGGACCGGACGGGACGACCCAGGGCGGTCCGGGACCGTTCCCGGCGAGCGGACGAACACCCCGGGGCCGTCCGCCACCGGCCCGGCCGACCCCAGGGCGGGCGCCTCGGGCGGCGCGAGCCAGTCTGGCCCGCTCGGGACCGGCAACCCGGGCGATCGGACGGCGGCGGTCGGCATCCGGACCGTGGAGCATCTGATCCCGGCGGCACGTGCGGCACGTGCGGCCCGTGCGGCCCTTGCCGCCGGGGGTCGGTCGCTGTCGCGGGACAACCTTGCGGACGCCATGCGCGAGGACGGCACCGGGGTGTCCAACGAACGTGCCTCACTCTTGCTCAAGATCCTCAAGGCAGAACAGAACGTGACTATCCTTGACCCGGCCATCGTCCGGCCCCGTCCCCAAGAACCGCTGTCGGAGGTTGTCGCTTAGCGTCAATCACGAAGGTTGGATATGGAGCGGGGCGCCCCGAGTGGCGGGAGCGCCCCGTTCACGTTGCCGGTGGTCCGACCTTGCCTACCGCTCACCGGTGCGACGGGATTCCATCGTGGACTCGTCCCGCTCGATTCGCCCGGCCGGAGGGGCCTCGCGAGGCGCTCGGGAGGTTATGGCCCGGCCACCCTCGGTGAGGCTCGCTCAAAATAGCAAGCAGCGACCCCCTGATGCACGGGAGTCGCCGTCCGTTCGGCAACTGGATCGGGTGGCCGGCTTACCTCACCGGTCGAACCATCCTGCCTTCACGTCGTCCATGAAGGAGGCAAACACGTCGTACTCGAACCCGAGGATCGGCCCGGTCGGGTCCTTGGAGTCTCGCATCTCCACCCGCCCTTCCATGTCCCTGAGTTCGACGCAGTTGCCGTTGTCGCCCGACCGAGTGGACTTCCTCCACTCTTGTCCAAGAGTCACTTTTTCATCTCCTCTGTGGCCTTGCGTATGAAATGCGCCGAATCGACATCATTTAGGGCGATCGACTGAAGTCGGTTGAACACGTCGATATACCACTCTACTCGTCGTTCAGGGTAGAGGTCGCCTGCCATGCCCTCGATGTAGATCGCGTCGCGCTCGCCTGGTGCGAAGCTGTGGATAACGAACGACCCGAGCGAGCCTGGATGAGCCCCGACCGCGAACGGGATCACCGCAACGTCAACGTTCGGGCGGGTCGCGACATCGAGGATGTGCTGCAACTGTTGGCGCATCACATCTGGCCCGCCAACCGGGCGCCGGATCACAGCCTCGTCAAGCACGAAGGAGAGCACGGGCGGGTTGTCGCGGTCGAGGATCGCCTGACGTTGCGTACGGACCGCGATCCGCTCGGAGATCGTCTCCTCGCTCAGCCGCGCCGGCCCTCGTTGCAGCAAGGCCCGCGCGTACTCCTCCGTCTGCAAGAGGCCCGGCACGATGAACGGCTCGTAGTTGCGGATGGTCGAAGCGACTGCCTCGAAGCCGATCAACGTCTGATACGGCCGGTTGATCGACGGGAAGTCGTGCCACCACCCACGGTCGCCCTTGATCCCCGCGATCTCCACCATCTCTTCGATGGTCTCGGGATCGGCTCGGTAGGTCTGAAGTAGCAGCTTGACGACGGGCACTCGTACCCCGACGCGAGCACGCTCGATCCGCGACAGGTGCGGACCGGAGATGCCCGCCGCCTTCGCGGCAGCCTCTATCGACATCTCGGCTTGCTCCCGGTGCTGCTTGAGCACTTGGCCCAGCCTTCTACGCCGTGCGGTCGGACCCTCGGACATAGCGGCCAGTATCTCACTCCGCCATCCGCGTGGGCATCGTCACGCATGCCCGGGACGAACAGGGACCGCACGTCGGACAAGGATGCTGGGACACTTGTCCCAGCTATCGAACGATGGCATCATGTCCATGACAGTGGTCCTGATCACTGCTGTCAGGTTGGGTGGCCGTCCATGCCCCCTTCCAGTACAAGGAACGGCCCGCACAGGAGGTGGTCACTGTGTTGTTCGGCGCCGTACTGGCCGCGTTGGTACTCGGGTACCTCGCGGGGCTGTGGTCGTTCAAGGTCAAGAGTCGATGGTGCCCGCGTTGCGGCGCCATGACGGGTGATCTCACCCGGTCGCACGTCGGGCACGCCCTATGACGATGCTCAAGATCGGCGATGTCATCGAGGTTGAGGACCAGGATTGCAAATCCGATGGCGATTGGCTTGATCTTGAAGGGTTGGAACTGCGGCGGGACGGGACGCAGATCAGCCAGCGACCACGCCCCGTGTCGGTGCGCGTGGGCGGGGTGCGACTTCGTCCGGGTGGTTCTCATTCCCGGCCGTGATCAGTACGGACGCGACCGGTCGCCCGTTGATGCGGGCGGCAGGCACGCGGGTTCGCCGCGTGTCAATCACGGGAGAGAACGGAAGGCTTCCCGCCGCTTCGTGATCTTGGGCTCCGTGGCGGCGGGTGAATCGGGTCGGGCGTGCCGTGCAGTACCGCTCGTGAGGCTCCCCACGCGGGGCCGCACGGCACGTCTGTCCCTCGTTCGGCATAGGGACGTGTGAGATGGCGACGACCTATCACGGCGGAACGCAGATCGATCACGCACAGGCGACGTTGGACCGGCACGCGGTGTCCAGCAGCGACGGGCTGTGCGTGGAGTGCAGGGTACTCGGCCCGTGTCCGGCGCACGAGGCGGCGGCCACGGTGTTCGCGCTGTCGGCCCGGCTGCCTCGGCGGCGGCCGGGCGCGACGCACCCGGAGTTGATGGGCACGAAACGGACTGATTTCAACTGGCTTGCGGCGCGGGCGGGATGACGCGCACCCCGCAGGCGGGCTGAGAGCGGTACGCGCGCCGCTGCGGAGTGCGCGTACCGCTCGCCTGGCCCGCGCCTGCCCCAACGACAACCACACGTTGCAAGGACGGACATACAGAGTGGCGTATCAACCGGGTCCGAACGATCTATTGCGCAGCGCGCGGCGGGCGCTGCTGTCCCCGTCCGGGTCGGGCCGGCCGATGTCGCGGCAAGAGTTGGCCGAGGCCACTGCCGCTTACCTGTTCAAGCACGCCGGACATAGGGTCAACATCGATGGCCAGTACGTCGGCAAGCTCGAACGGGGGGAGCACCGATGGCCAACGGAGCACTACCGGACGGCGTTCCGCGCGGTGCTCGGCCGGGACACCGATGCCGCACTTGGGTTCTACATCATTCAGGGGCACGCCAACGACGCGGCGCAGGCCGAACCGGAGTCGTTCGGCGAGGCGGGTACGGGTTCGGTTGGGGACCGGTCCGGTTGCGCGCCGGGGTCGGGGCAGGCACCGGAGGATTGCGGGTGCGGGCTGACGGTGGTCCGGTGGACCGGGCGCGAGTCCCGGGTGTTGCGTGAGGCGTTGCGGATGAGTGTGCGGGCCTTCGCCGAACATCTCGGTGTGAACACCTCGACGGTCTCATGGTGGGAGAACAAGTCCACTACGGTGCCGCTGAGGCTGGCCACACAGGCGGTTCTTGATCGGGCGCTCACACTCGCCGACGCGGACGCGAAGACCCGGTTCGCGGTGCTGGCGGCCAGTCCTACGGACGGTCCGTCCGGCGCGGTGACCGGCAACGGGGGCGGCGTGGCGGGTAGGTCGGTCGTGACTGCGTTGCACCGCCCCGAAAAGGCGCGTGCCGCATCCTGAAACCTCAGCACAGCAACGGTTTGAGGTGGGAAAGGGGGCCGTCATGGTGGAAGCGCCGATTCCGAACCTGCACGGCACCCCGATGCACGTGACGGCCGTGGAGCTGTACCAGGGTCATCACGGCGACGCGGCCGGGGCGTGTGTGCGCTGCGGCGAGCGGGTGCCGTGCCCGGTACGCAAGCACGCGGCGTCGGTGATCGCTGCGGCCGGGGAAGACCCGCGCTGGTATGACGGGCGGGTGGGGGCGGCACCGCCTCCTCCCGCTGCCGGCCCGGCGCCGCGCGAGTCCGGCCGCACACACCCGAATCACACCGGCTACACCATCGGCGGACACGGGGCTTCGTTGAGCCCGGAGAGCTTCCTGTACGAACGGGAGCGGGAGCCGTGATGACCTTCGACAGCCGTGCGGCGCTGACCAACGGCGCTGCTGAATTATGGCGGCAATTGAGCAGTGGCGGTTGTCTGCTTGACCCGTTGCGTCAAGGCGGGCAAATTCTGTGGAAGTGGAACAGGGGGATCAATCGGGGAGGATCGCAACGAGGCGTTCCAATCCGCTTTCCATAGTCTCGTTCCTCACGAGGGAAGGAAAAGGCGATGACGGTAGTAGCGTACGGGGCGCGGCAGGCGGTTGACGTCGTGCCGGTGCCGGTGGATCTGTCCACGGTCCGTTTCGATCCGGATCGGCAGATCAGCATCATTACCGAGGACGGGGTGAGTGTTCCGGCGTTGAAGCACTCGACCGGTACCACGTCCACGAACACGGCGGTGCAGGACAACAAGGGCGGGTCAGACAAAGACTCCGACCAGACCGAGGACTAAGGCGCACGTGTGGGCGGGCATACGGTCGTGGTATTCACCGGCGAGTTCGACGTGACCGCCGACGCGGTGATTGTCGAATTGGAACGTCGGGGGATTCCGGTGTTCCGGTGCGATCCTGGCGCGTTCCCGTCCACGGTGGTGCTGGGTGCCCGGTTCGGCGATTGCTGGACCGGGTACCTGCGTACCGACCGGCGAACGGTGGACGTGGCCGACGTGGCGTGCGCGTGGTGGCGGCGTCCCACCCCGATCACTGTGCCGGCCGACGTGCCGCACGCCGAATGGGTGCGCGCGGAGGCGGTGGCTGGGCTGCGCGGTGTGCTGGCGGTGTTGCCGTGGCTGAACCACCCGGACGACATCCGCGCGGCCGAGCACAAGCCGGTGCAGTTGGCGACGGCGGCACAGGTCGGCTTGCCGGTCCCGGCGACGTTACTTACCAACGATCCGGCCGAGGCGCGGGCGTTCGCGCAGGCGTACGGCCCGATCATCTACAAGTCGTTGACCATGGGCATCCTTGGCGAGGATAAGGTGATCTATGCCCGTCCGGTCGATCCGGCGACGCTGGATGACGGTGTTGCGGTCACGGCACACCTGTTCCAACAACAGGTCGACAAGGCGTACGAGTTGCGTGTGACGGTGGTGGACGGAAGCGTTTTCACCGCGCGTATCGACGCGTTGACGGAGAAAGGTCGCGCCGACTGGCGCGCGGATTACCGCAATCTTCGGTACAGCGTCGACACGCTACCGGAGGAGGTGGCGGACAAGGTGCGGCGTTTCGTCACGTTGCGCCGGCTGCGTTTCGCCGCGCTGGATTTTGTCGTCACTCCGGACGGTGAGCACGTGTTTTTGGAGGCGAACCCGAACGGGCAATGGGCATGGATAGAACACGAAACCGGATTACCGATAGCTGCTGCTATCGCCGACGCGTTGGAAGGTGCCACGCATGACTGAACAACTGTCCGAGCACATTCCCCGGTTCGTTGCCGGGTTGGAAGCTGACGGCTACCTGTCCGATCCGCTATGGAGGAAGGCGTTCGGTGAAGTGCCACGTCATGTGTTCCTGCCCGCGTTCTTTCTGTCGCTGCCCGATGGGCGGTGGCAGGCGATCGACGCGACCCACCCGGACTATTGGCGGATGGTGTACGCCGATACCACCTTGACCACACAGTTGGACGGCACGGTCAGCCCGGACCCGGACGGCGGACCGCTGGCGGGGACCGGCACATCCAGCTCGACACAGCCGGGGCTCATGGCGTTGATGCTGGAGGCGTTGCGCCTTTCCGGTGGGGAACGGGTCTTGGAGATCGGCACCGGCACCGGCTACAACGCGGCGTTGCTGGCGCACCGGCTCGGTGCGCAGAACGTCACCAGTGTGGAGGTTGACCCGGTGGTCGCGGACCTGGCCCGGCAACGAATCGCGGCGTGCGGGTACCGGCCGACCCTGGTCACGGGCGATGGCGAACGGGGCTGGCCGGAGAGCGCCCCCTATGACCGGCTGATCGCCACGGTGTCCGTGCCTGCGGTGCCGCCCGCGTGGCTGGCTCAGGTACGCGACGGCGGGGCCGTCGTGGTCAGCCTGTGGCGTGACCTCGGCGGCGGTCCGCTCGTACGGTTGGAGGTCAACGGCGGGAGCGGGCAAGGGTTCTTCCTGGCCCAGTCGGGCGGGTTCATGCCCGTCCGCTCGGCCAACCGGGCAACGGCGGCGCTGTCCACGGCTGTCAAGCAGACCGGCACCACCCGGCCGACCCGGCACCCGAGTTTCGTCCTGCACCAGACCGACGCCGGGCTGTGGCTGGCGCTGCGCGTCCCCGGCGTGACGTGGCTCGGGTTCACCCCGGACGGCGGCAACGAACAGATGTGGCTGTTCGCGTTGGACGGCTCATGGGCGGCGGTCGACGACACCGCCGGGCAGGTGGAGCAGTACGGGCCGCGTGACCTGTGGGACGAGTTCGAAACCGTCTACGACCGGTGGCGCGACGCCGGGGCACCGTCGCGGGACCGCCTCGGGCTGACCGTCACCGACACCGGGGAACACCGGTTCTGGCTGGACAACCCGGACGCGGTGGTGTGGGACGACGCGGGCGCGCGCCGGTAGCCTTCCGGGCATGGCGGTCCCTCGCAGGGACGGATTCACGGCCGGGGCGGGGTTTCCCGTCCCGTCCGTGGGCTGTGCTTCCCTGCCATATCTCGCGCTGGGTGGGGCGGGGGTGTCAAGCTTTGGGGGTGACGCGCGGTGTTGCTGGCCAGCCAGCATCCGAGGCGGGGCGGGCGATGCCTGACCCCGAACGGTGGCGTGCTGCGGCGCCGCAAGCTGGCCGAACGGCTGGCGTGGGACTTGGCCCACCCGGACCCGGCCGTGCCGGGGCGTTGAGTGACTTCGTGGCCGCGACGGTCGTCCGTGTGCGGTGGGCGTCCGCGATCGACGCGCACGCCGTGTTCGATGAGGCGGGGTCGCTGATCGCGTTCGGGGGCGAGTACCGGCTGTTCTAGGGAGGTGGCAGCGTGGTGCTGGTGCTGGTGCTGCACTGCCCCGAGGACAGCATGTATGACTGGAGCCTGGTCGTGCGGTATGAACCGTTCCGTACCCCGGTGCTGGTCTGCCTGGACGACATGGGCGAGCACTGCATGGGCATCTACGCCGACAGCCCGCAGGCGCGTCAAGCGCTGTCTGACCTGCACGTGCGGCTGATCGGCGGGTTCGCCAACCGGCAACACGCCAAGGACACCGGCCTTCTTCCCCGGACGCCTAGGGCGTGTCTCGCGGATCTTGGGGGTGGTTCGTTGTTCCTTGTATGGCGCGGTTTGATCTGACGGATGACGAGTGGGCGATCCTGGAGCCGTTGTTGCCCGAGCAGCCGGTTCGGGGTGGTCAGTGGCGTGATCACCGGCAGGTGATCAACGGGATCTGCTGGGTGAAGCGGACAGGTTCGCCGTGGCGGGACGCGCCGGAGCGGTACGGGCCGTGGAAGACCCTGGCCGGACGGTTCCGCCGGTGGGCCGCCGACGGTACGTGGGCCAGGCTGAAGGCGCATGTGATCACGGTGGCCGAGGCGGACGGTGACGTCGACTGGCACGCTCAGGTCGATTCGACGGTGGTGCGTGCTCATCAGCATGCGGCGGGGGCCCGTAAAGGGGGCTCGATGCCAAGCAGGCGCAGGCGCGTGAGGGTCTGGGTCGTTCCCGTGGGGGACTGACCACGAAGGTGCGCTCTGTGACCGACGGGCGGGGCCGGTCGCTCGCCACGCGGATCACGCCGGGTCAGGCATCGGACACCAGGCACCCGGGCGGCTTCGCCAGTTGGCACTCCGCCCGGACGGCCCGCCACGCCCGCCTCGACGAACTGCGTAAACGGTGGGACGAGGAGCACCAAAAGCTGCGCGAGCAGATGCTGATGTACAAGCAGAAGGCGGCGTACAACTCGGACATGGCCTCCCGGTACCAGTCGGCGCAGACCCGGTTGCGCAAGTTCGAGGAGGCCGGGCCACCGCCCGTACCGCCGAAGGACCAGGACATCCGGATGCGACTGGCCGGCGGCCGGACCGGCAAGCGCGCGCTGATCTGCGAACAGCTCGAACTCGACGGCCTGACCTACCCGTTCGACCTGGAGGTCTGGTACGGCGACCGGGTGGCGGTGCTGGGCGCCAACGGCACCGGCAAGTCCCACTTCCTGCGCCTGTTGGCCCGGGGCGGCACGGACCCGGACCCGGCCAACGGCCCGGTCGACGGTGCGGCGGCGCTCGCGCCGGTGGCGCACGACGGGACGGCCCGGCTCGGCGCGCGGGTGCGCCCCGGGCACTTCTCGCAGACCCACGACCGGCCGGAGCTGATGGCAAAGACGCTGGTGGAGATCCTGTGGCGGGGCGACGAGCACCGCGCCGGCATGGACCGGCACGCGGCGATGGCCGCGCTCAGCCGGTACGAGCTGGCCGGGCAGGGCGACCAGCGCTTCGGCACGCTCTCCGGCGGCCAGCAGGCCCGTTTCCTGGTGCTGCTGCTGGAGCTGTCCGGGGCGACCCTGCTGTTGCTCGACGAGCCGACGGACAACCTCGACCTGGCCTCGGCCGAGGCGTTGGAGGCCGGGCTGGCCGCCTTCTCCGGCACGGTGCTGGCGGTCACCCACGACCGCTGGTTCACCCGGACCTTCGACCGCTTTCTGCTGTTCCGCGGTGACGGTGAGGTGGTGGAGACACCGGAGCCGGTGTGGGAGGTCAGGCGATCGACATAGGGTTGATCTCGTGACTGAGATGACTTATCGCCGGTTGGGCGACTCCGGGCTCGTGGTGTCCGTCGTGGGGATCGGCTGCAACAACTTCGGCCGCAAACTCGAACTGGACGGTACCCGCGCGGTGGTCGACGCCGCCCTCGACGTCGGGATCAACTTCTTCGACACCGCCGACATCTACGGCGAGCCGTACGGTGCGTCGGAGACTCAGCTCGGCGCGGCCCTCAAGGGCCGCCGCGACGACGTGGTGGTGGCGACCAAGTTCGGCATGTCGATGGGTGGCGACAACGGGCGCGACTTCGGCGTGCGCGGCTCGCGGCGGTACGTCATCCGGGCGGTGGAGGCGTCGCTGCGCCGCCTGGACACCGACTACATCGACCTGTATCAGCTCCACGAGCCTGACCCGGGCACCCCGATCGAGGAGACGCTCGCGGCCCTGGACGACCTGGTCCGTGCCGGCAAGGTGCGCTACCTGGGCAACTCCAACTTCGCCGGGTGGCAGATCGCGGACGCCGACTGGACGGCGAAGACCCGGGGGACGTCCCGCTTCGTCAGTGCCCAGAACCACTACAGCCTGCTCAACCGGGACGCCGAGATCGAGGTGCTGCCCGCCTGCGAGCGGTTCGGCCTCGGCATGCTGCCGTTCTTCCCGCTGGCCAACGGGCTGCTCACCGGCAAGTACAAGCGTGGCGAGGCCCCGCCGGCCGGTAGCCGCCTCGCCGGTGGCGGCCGGTACGCCAAGCGGCTCGCCGCCGCCGACTGGGACACCATCGAGGGCATCGAGGCGTACGCCGCCGAGCGGGGCGTGTCGATGCTGCACGTGGCGATCGGCGGGCTGGCCGCCCAGCCGGCGGTCACCTCGGTCATCGCCGGCGCCACCACGCCCGACCAGGTGCGCGCCAACGCCGAGGCGGGCACCTGGCAGCCGGGCGAGGCGGACCTCAAGGCGCTGCGCGCCGTGCTCGACCGGTAGGCGTCACCACGCGACGGGGCGAACGCATTCCGCCAAGGTAAGGAAGGGACCCCTGCTAACGCCTGCGGTAGAGGAAGGGCCCCCTCCTAACAGCAGGCGTCCCTGCGGGACGCACCTTGGCAGGTCAGCCGATCTGTCGTACGGTGACCACGCAAGTGACCCACGGGAGCCCGGTCGACCGGGCTGAGAGGGGGGCTGTGAGCCCCCGACCGTCGAACCTGATCCGGGTAATGCCGGCGCAGGGAGGAGTGTTGCCGTGCCGTCCCTGGGACGACTGCATCTGATCACCGACACCCGGCCCGGGCGGGATCCGCTCGCCGTGCTCCGGGCCGTACTGCCGGTGGCCCGCACCGAACTGCTGGTGCAGATCCGGGTCGAGGACAGCGCGACCGACCGCCAGGCGTACGACCTGACCCGGCGGGTGCTTGCCCTCTGCGCGCCGTACGAGGTCACCTGCCTGGTCAACGACCGGTTGCACGTGGCGTTGGCGGCCGGCGCGGCGGGTGGCCACGTCGGCGCGGACGACCTGCCGGTCGCGGCGGCGCGGCAGGTGCTCGGCCCGGCCGCCGTGCTCGGGGCCACCGCCCGCGAGCCGGGTTCGGCCACCGAGGCGGTCGGTGCCGGCGCGAGTTACCTGGGCGTCGGTCCCTGCCGGGCCACCACCACCAAGGACGGGCTGCCGCCGGCGATCGGCGTTTCCGGGGTACGGGCGGTGGCCGAGGCGGTCGCCGTGCCGGTGATCGCCATCGGTGGGGTGACGGCGGCGGACGTGCCCGCGTTGCGCGCCGTCGGCGCGTACGGGGTGGCGGTGGTCGGTGCGCTCTCCGGAGCCGCCGACCCCGCCCGCGTCGCGGCCGAGCTGACCGGGGCGTTGACGTGTTAGCAGGGGGCCCTTCCTATACCGGAGGCGTTAGCAGGGGACCCTTCCTTACACCGGACGTTGCGGTGGTGGGCGGGGGCCCGATCGGGTTGGCGATCGCCTGGCGCTGCGCGGCACACGGATTGCGGGTGGTCGTGCACGATCCCGCGCCGGGCTCGGGTGCCTCGCACGTCGCCGCCGGGATGCTCGCGCCGGTGGCCGAAGCGTACTTCGGCGAGCACGAGCTGACCGCCCTGCTCACCGAGTCGGCGGCCCGCTGGCCCGCGTTCGCCGCCGAGCTGACCGAGGCGACCGGCGCCGACATCGGCTACCGCACCGAGGGCACGCTGATGGTCGGGCTGACCGCCGACGACCTCGCCGAGGCGCGTCGACTCTGGGCGTACCAGCAGGGCCTGGGGTTGCCGGTGACGCCGCTGCGTCCCTCCCAGCTGCGCGACCGTGAGCCGGCGCTGGCTGTCCGGGTCCGGGGTGGCGCGTTCGCCGCCACCGATCACCAAGTCGACCCGCGTCGGCTGGTACCGGCGCTGCGGCTCGCCGCCGAGCGGGCCGGCGCGACCCTGGTCCCCGAGCCGGTCCGGACACCGGCCGACGTCTCCGCCGGGGTGACGGTGGTCGCCGCCGGCTGCGGCTCGGCCGCGCTCACCGGGCTGCCGGTCCGTCCGGTCAAGGGCCAGGTGCTGCGGCTGCGCGCGCCCGACGGCGGTCCGCCGGGCTTCCGGCACGTCATCCGGGGGTACGCCGACGGCGAGCACGTCTATCTGGTGCCCCGCGAGGACGGCGAGGTGGTGGTCGGGGCGACCGTCGAGGAGCGCTCCGACCTGGCGGTCGGTGCCGGGTCGGTGCTGCGGCTGCTGCGTGCCGCGATCGACCTGTTGCCCGAGTTGGCCGAGTACGAACTGGTGGAGGCGATCGCCGGGCTGCGCCCCGGCACCCCGGACAACGCCCCGATCCTGGGTCCGTTGCCGGGCCGGCCGGACGTGCTGGTCGCCACCGGCCACCACCGGCACGGGATCGTGCTCACCCCGGTGACCGCCGACCTGATCGTCGACCTGGTGACCGGGACGACCGCCGACCCGATCGGCGACCCGTTCCGCCCTGAGCGCTTCGCCGCCGACGCCGGACCGGGCGAGGGCTTCGGCACGTCCGGCGACGCCACCCGACCCGCGCAGTGAACGGAGGAGGCCTGATGGAGTTGACGGTGAACGGTGCCGGGCGCAGCGTGCCGGACGAGGTCACGGTCGCCGAGGTGGTCCGGGACGTGACCCCGCAGCAGCGCGGTGTGGCGGTGGCGGTCAACGGCGAGGTGGTGCCGCGTACCGACTGGCCGGCGACGGTGCTGCGGGGCGGCGACCGGGTCGAGGTGCTCAGCGCCGCCCAGGGCGGGTGAGCGGGATGGACCGCACACCGTCGACGGACGGGCACGAGGTGGACGCCGGGACGAAGGGCTTCGAGCTGGGCGGCGTCCGGTTCTCATCCCGGCTGGTGCTCGGCACCGGCGGGGCCGCGAACCTGCACGTGTTGGAGCAGGCGATCCGCGCCTCCGGCACCGAGCTGGTCACGCTGGCGCTGCGTCGGGTGGACACCGTCGCGGTCGGCTCCGGCGGACTGCTCGACCTGCTGGACCGCTGTGGCGTACGCCTGCTGCCGAACACGGCCGGCTGCTACACCGCCGGTGAGGCGGTGAAGGTGGCGCGGCTGGCCCGGGACGCGTTCGACACCGACTGGGTCAAACTGGAGGTGATCGGCGACGAGCGCACGCTGCTGCCCGACGGGGTGGAGCTGCTGCGGGCCGCCGAGGAACTGGTCGACGACGGGTTCACCGTGCTGCCGTACACCTCGGACGACCCGGTGCTGGCGCGGCGGCTGGCCGACGTGGGCTGCGCGGCGGTGATGCCGGCCGGCGCGCCGATCGGCTCCGGGCTGGGCGTCAACAATCCGCACCACATCCGGTTGATCCGCCAGGACGTGACGGTGCCGGTGATCCTGGACGCGGGCATCGGCACCGCCTCGGACGCGGCCCTGGCCATGGAGCTCGGCTGCGACGCGGTCCTGTTGGCCAGCGCGGTCACCCGGGCGGAGGACCCGGTGGCGATGGCCACCGCGATGCGGTACGCGATCGAGGCGGGCCGCCTCGCGTACGGCGCGGGCCGGATCCCGCGCCGTTTCCACGCCCTCGCCTCCACCCCCGACGACGGTCGACCCGACCTGTGACCCGCGACCTCACCGATCTCGGTGCGAAACCGCCCCTCCAGGGGCCGTTCCGTACCAAGATCCAACCGGTCTCGGGTGTGGTGCTGCTGACGGATCGTCGGTCGGTGCGGGCGGACCTGTGCGATGTGGTGGCGCAGGCGGTGGCCGGGGGAGTGCGGTGCGTGGTGCTGCGTGAGAAGGACCTGCCGCGCGCCGAGCGCCTGGCCCTCGCCGCCGAGCTGCGACCGATCCTGGCCGAGGCAGGCGGCACCCTGATCGTCGCCGGCCCCGACCCGCTCCTGCCCGACACCGAGCCCGCCCCACGGATTCCCAGCATCTTCGGCGGTGCACTCGTCGCGCTCCACCTTCCGGCGGCCGGTCCGTACCCGCCACCCGTCGCCGACCTGGTCGGCCGCTCCTGCCACGACGAGGCGGAGCTGGACCGACTCACCACCGAGGACTATGTGACCCTGTCACCGGTCTTCCCCACCCGCAGCAAACCCGGCTACGGCCCACCGCTGCGCCCCGACGGCCTGGCCGCTCTGGTGAGTCGCAGCCCGGTGCCCGTTCTCGCTCTCGGCGGGATCGAGACTCCCGCCCAGGTCCGCGCCTGCGTGGAGGCCGGCGCCACCGGCGTGGCCGTCCAGGGCGCCATCATGCGCGCCCGAAACCCCCACCAGGTCGCCACCACCCTCACCACCGCCCACCGCCGAACAACCACCCCAGGCTCCGCCCCCACACCCTCGGCCCAGCGATGACCCCCACCGCGTCGGCCTCCCCAGCCCGTCATCCGAGCCCCACCCCGCCAGCTTCCCCAACGCAGGGCACCCGAAGCCGCCCCCGATCCGTCCCGACGGGCGACGACCACGACGGGGCTGCGGCCGACCGTGCCCACGCAGGGATCAAGCCTGACCGCCCGGAGTGGGCACGGTCGGCCGCAGCCCTAAACCGGAACCCCGAACACAGCCAAGAGGAGACACGTGACAACCCCGACAACCGTGCTCACCGTCGCCGGTTCGGACTCCGGTGCCGGTGCCGGCATCCAGGCGGACCTCAAGGTCTTCGCCGCGCTCGGTGCGTACGGCACGAGTGTGCTCACCGCCGTCACCGCGCAGAACACCCGGGGGGTGGACGCGGTGTTGCCGTTGCCGCCGCAGACGGTCAGTGACCAGTTGGACAGCGTGCTCTCCGACTTCACGGTGCGCGCGGTCAAGACCGGGATGCTCGGTACCCCGGCCGTGGCGGGTGCGATCGCCGAGGCGGCGGCGGCCGGTCGGTTGCCGCAGCTCGTCGTCGATCCGGTGCTGGTCGCCACCAGTGGACACCGGCTCGGTGTGGTGGAGGCGGTGGTGCGGCTGCTGCCGTACGCCCGGGTGGCGACGCCGAACAGCGCGGAGGCCGCCGCTCTCACCGGCGCGCCGGTGACCGGCGTGGCGGAGATGACGGCGGCGGCGCGGGCGCTGGCGGCGGGTGGTGCCGAATGGGTGATCGTGACCGGCGGTGACGTGGACACCGGCGACGAGGCGGTGGACGTGCTGCACGGTCCGGACGGTACGACGGTGCTGCGGGCCCCCAGGGTGCCGACCCGGCACACCCACGGCACCGGTTGTTCGTTCTCGGCGGCGACCGCCGTGCGGCTGGCACTTGGCGATCCGGTGCCGGTGGCGGTCGCCGCCGCCAAGGAGTACGTGACCCGCGCGCTGGCCGGTGCGCGGGACTGGGAGTTGGGCGCGGGACGCGGCCCGATGGACCACTTCGGCTGGTCCGCTTAGGCGAGGGAGGCTGTCATGCAGGAACGTCGCAAGGTCTATGTCGAGGGTTCGCGACCGGACGTCCGGGTGCCGTTCGCGGAGGTCGAGCTGACCGGGGACAACCCGCCGGTCCGGCTCTACGACACCGCCGGGCCGGGCTCGGACCCGGAGGTCGGTCTGCCTCCGTTGCGGGGACCGTGGATCGCCGAGCGGGGGGACGTCGCCCCGGTACGCGGTGCCGGCACCCCGTTGGGCGGGGCGGACGGCAAACGGCCGACGCAGCTCGCGTACGCGCGGGCCGGGGTCGTCACCCCCGAGATGGAGTTCGTGGCGATCCGGGAGGGGATGGCTCCCGAGTTCGTCCGGGACGAGATCGCGGCCGGCCGGGCGGTGCTGCCGCTCAACATCAACCACCCGGAGTGCGAGCCGGCGATCATCGGCAAGGCGTTCCTGGTCAAGGTCAACGCCAACATCGGCACGTCGGCCGTGACGTCCTCGGTGGCCGAGGAGGTGGAGAAGCTGACCTGGGCGACCCGATGGGGCGCGGACACCGTGATGGACCTGTCCACCGGTAAGCGGATCCACGAGACCCGCGAGGCGATCGTGCGCAACTCGCCGGTGCCGATCGGCACGGTGCCGATCTACCAGGCGTTGGAGAAGGTCGGCGGCGACCCGGTGAAGCTGAGCTGGGAGGTGTTCCGGGACACCGTGGTCGAGCAGGCCGAGCAGGGCGTGGACTACATGACGGTGCACGCCGGGGTGCTGCTGCCGTACGTGCCGCTGGCGGTCGACCGGGTGACCGGCATCGTGTCGCGGGGCGGTTCGATCATGGCGGCCTGGTGCCTGGCGCACCACGAGGAGAACTTCCTTTACACGAACTTCCGTGAGCTGTGCGAGATCCTGGCCCGGTTCGACGTGACGTTCTCGCTCGGTGACGGCCTGCGGCCCGGCTCGATCGCGGACGCCAACGACGAGGCGCAGTTCGCCGAGTTGCGGACGCTGGGCGAGCTGACCCGGATCGCCTGGGAGTACGACGTACAGGTGATGATCGAAGGCCCGGGTCACGTGCCGATGCACAAGATCAAGGAGAACGTGGACCTCCAGCAGGAGTGGTGCCACGAGGCGCCGTTCTACACGCTCGGTCCGCTGACCACCGACATCGCGCCCGCGTACGACCACATCACCTCGGCCATCGGCGCGGCGATGATCGGCATGTTCGGCACCGCCATGCTCTGCTACGTGACGCCCAAGGAGCACCTGGGGCTGCCCGATCGCGACGACGTGAAGGCAGGGGTCATCGCGTACAAGATCGCGGCGCACGCGGCGGACCTGGCCAAGGGGCACCCGGGTGCCCAGGCCTGGGACGACGCGCTCTCCAAGGCACGGTTCGAGTTCCGGTGGGAGGACCAGTTCAACCTCTCGCTCGACCCGGAGACGGCACGGTCGTACCACGACGCGACGCTGCCCGCCGAGCCCGCCAAGACCGCGCACTTCTGTTCGATGTGCGGGCCGAAGTTCTGCTCCATGAAGATCAGTCAGGATCTCAAGGAGTACGCCGCCCGGGGGATGCAGGACAAGTCCGACGAGTTCGTCGCCTCCGGCGGGCGGGTCTACCTGCCGCTGGCCTGACCGTCGCGGCTGGACGGGCCGCTGCTACTCGCGACGGGCCGCTGCTACTCGCGGTGGTGCCGGCCGGTCGGCCGCAGTCGGCGGCGCGGCTCCTTCAGCAGCGGCTCGTCGTCGACCGACGGGCGACCGAGCCCGGCCACCCAGTCCATGTACTCCTCGTCCTGCGCGGCCAGCGGTTCCTCCTGCTCCGCGGTGTCGGGCTCCGCATGGCGGGGTCGGCTGCGCCGGAACAGGCCCCGACGGCCCTTCTCGCGGTCGTGCTCCGGCGGGGCCGGCTCAGCGCGCGGGGCGGGCGGCTTGCTGAACGCGGCCGACAGGTCGCGGGCGGCCGCCGCCGGGTCGGTGGAGACGACCGGTTCCGCGCTGGCGAAGGCCGCCGAGATGTCCCGCGCGGCGGCCGCCGGGTCGGGCTCGGCACCGGCGGTACGGGAGTCTGTCCGGTCGGTGCCACCGTCCGGGCTCGACGCTCCGACGTCGCCCGGCTCGGTCGATGGCGTGACCCTGTCCGCCGGCTCGGTCGGTGACGTGGCGTCGCCCGGCTGGGTCGGTGGGTTGGCCTCGTCCGCCGGCTCGGGTCGGCGGGTCGGCGCGAAGGCGTTCCAGGTCGCCGTCGTGTGTACGGCGGGCCGCAGGCGCTGGTGCCAGGTCGCGGTCTCCGGCGTCGGTCCCTCAACCGGACCGGCGGCCGGTGTCGTCGCGCCGTCCGGCGGACCGACGCTGGTCGGCACGTCGTCGGCGGCGGGGGCGTCGACCACCGGAGCCGGACCGAGGTCGGCCGCAGGCGCTACGGCTGCGGTGCCGGGGCGATCGGCGGACCCCGTACCGCTCGCCGACGGCATTCCGCTGCGGGGCGTGGGCGTGCGCTCGGTCGGGCTCTGACCTGCGGTTGGGCTCGGAGCTTCAGGTCGGCCGGTGGGCCCGGTCGGGGCCGGCGTGGCCCGGTTCGGGGCCGGGGCGGCCCGGTTCCGAACCTGCGCCGAAGGTCGCGTCGCGCGGCCACGCCGGGATGCGGGTGCCGGTTCCGCCGTGGACGACGCCGGCGTGAAGTCGCCGCCGTCACCGACCGGTGCGGTTCCGGCCGCGTCAAGATCAGCGGTTCCGGCCGCGTCAAGATCAGCGGTGCTGGCCGCGTCAAGATCAGCGGTGGGGGAGTCAGCGGAGGCGGTGCCAACGGAGGCAGTGTCGGCGGAGGGGGCGACGGCGGTCGGTGCCGGTGCGGTTTCGCCGTCGATGGTCGGGCCTGCGGCGATCGGAATGCCGGTACCCGTACCCGGCGTGGTGCCGGATGCCGGGTCGATCGGCGGTCGCCCCGGTGCGCCGGGCGCGGTGGGCTCACCCGGCCAGTCCCAGTGGGGTGGCGACGCGTGCGCGCCGGTGGCCGACAGGTCCGGGCCGGTGGGCGTACCGCCGGGCGGGTCGGCCACGACGACGGTCCCGGCGGCGGCGGGCTCCGGGCCGGCCGGCCGGCCGGCCGCCGTCGGCAGGGCGGGGGTGGCCGGCAGGGGCGGCAGGATCGCGGTCGGCTCGATGGCGGTCTCGGTGGTTCCGGCGGTGCCACGGTCGAGGACGGCGAGGGGGACCAGCGCAGCGGCGGCCGAGCCGAGGACACCGACCGCGACCGCGATCAGGGCGCCGTAGTAGGGCGCGATCTGGTATCGGTCGCTCGCGTCGCCGGGGCCGGCGGCCAGGTAGGCGAACGCCACCAGGATCGGCCCGGCCACTCCGCTCGGTCCACTGACCAGTGGCGGCTGCCCGCGCCACCGGGCCAGGGCGCCGGTCGCGGCACCGGCCAGCAGGCTGATCAGCGGCAGGAGCAGCAGAGCCAGGCGCTGCGCCGCGTCGGCGGTGAGCCAGGTCGGTTCCAGGACGCCGAGGCGTACCGGGGTCAGCGGCCCGCTCGCACCGAGCGCCGGTGCCACGGACAACAGCGCCAGCAGCCACATCGTGGCGGCGACGCCGGCCATGTTCCCGGCGAAGCTCGGCCGGATCAGGGCGGCCAGCGCGGCGCCCGCGCCGACCACCGCACCGAGTACGGCGCAGATGGCCACGGCCCAGACCGGGTCGACCGAGACGAGTTCGGCACCGCGTGCCGGTCGCATGCACAGCGGTGCCACCACGGTGGCGCCCAGCGCGGCGCTGCCCGCCACGGCCACTTGGTGGCCGGTGCCGGTGAGCCCACCGGCACGGCCGGCGAGACGCTCGGTGAGCACTGCTCCGACGACGGCGGCGTTCGCCGCGAACCAGCCGGCCCAGACGAGTTGGGCCGGCCACTGGTTGACAGTGGCGTCGGTGAAGGCGCCAGTGAGGCGGATGATGCCGAAGCCGAAGGCGACGCCCAGCTGACCGGCTGCGGCCAGCAGGCTGACGCCGAACGCTGTGAGCAGTAGCCGGCTCAAGGTCCGATGGGCCATGGTCGGCACGTTACGGTCCGTGGCGACCGATCGCCACCGGCGCGCCGTGCGGACGACCGGCACCTGCGCCCGGCAGGTCTACGTGAGCGCGACCGGCCGGGCCTGCTCCGAGTCGATGTGGCTCGGTGCGGACGGTGACCCGGAGTTCACCTCTCCGTGCCGGCGGTCGCCGGGTGGTCCCGCTCCATCAGTAGCTCGTGCAGGTCGGCGCTGACCTGGGCGACCTCCGCCAGGTGCGCGTTGCGGCCGAGGGTGCGGGGCCGAGGGATGGCCACGTCGACGATCTTGCGGACCCGCCCGGGGCGCGGACTGAGCACGACCACCCGGTCCGCCAGCAGCACCGCCTCGTCGATGGAGTGGGTGACGAAGACGACCGTGGCGCGGCTGCGCATGTGCACCCGTTGCAACTCGCCGGACAGTTCCTCCCGGGTGAGTGCGTCCAGGGCGGAGAAGGGCTCGTCCATCAGCATCACGCGGGGATCGCCGATCAGCGACCGGCACAGCGACACCCGCTGCTGCATGCCGCCGGACAGTTCGTGCGGCAGCCGCTTCTCGAAGCCGGCCAGGCCGGCCACGTCGAGTAGCCGCCGGGCACGGTCCCGGTAGTCGGCGCGCTTCCAGCCGAAGATCTCCACCGGCAGCAGGACGTTGTCCAGCACCGTGCGCCAGGGCAGCAGGGCCGGCCGTTGGAACAACATGGCGATGTCGCGGCGCGGTCGAGTGATCGGCTCGCCACTTACGGTGACCTGGCCGGAGGTGACCGGAATCAGG
Source organism: Micromonospora craniellae (assembly GCF_014764405.1). Lineage (NCBI taxonomy): Bacteria > Bacillati > Actinomycetota > Actinomycetes > Micromonosporales > Micromonosporaceae > Micromonospora > Micromonospora craniellae. Next base: position 4,252,147 of record NZ_CP061725.1, read on the forward strand.
CCGGCGATCAGTCGCAGCAGGGTCGACTTGCCGCAGCCGGAGCGACCGAGCACCGCGATGAACTCGCCTTCGGCCACGTCGAGATCGATGCCGCGCAAGGCCTCTACGCGGCCACTACGGCCGTCGAAGGTGCGCGACACCTCGGACAGGCGGATCATCCGGCGGCCTCCCCCGAGTGGGTAGTCAGGAATCCGCCAAAGGTTAGCGGTCTCTGCCCTTATCGCACTGTCCGGGGGCGGAGGTGAGTTGTATCCGTTCCGCAACCCGGTACACCTGGCGTCGCAAAGGTGAGGTTCTCGTACGCTGTGCCCGCGAAGAGTCCCCTCGATACGCGGTGTCGGCTTCCGTTCCCCCGGCTGCCGGTGCCGCCCAACATCCCCTCCCGGAGGCCCGCGACGCCCCGGTGGGAAAGGACAAGGTGCACAGATGAGAAGGCTCACCCGTACGGTCGCCGCGGCCACGATGGCCACCGCGCTCGCGCTGGTCTCCGCGTGCAGCAGCGGCTCGGACGACACCGGTGAGAACGTCGGCTCGTCCCTGGAGAAGGTGACGTACCTCACCTCGTTCGGCAACTTCGGGCGTGACTCGTACGCCTGGGTGGCGAAGGAGAAGGGCTTCTTCAAGGACGCCGGCTTCGACGTCGAGATCAAGCCCGGCCAGGGCACCAACGGCGTCATCCAGACGATCGTCGGCGGCCAGGCGCAGTTCGGCCCGATCGACCTGACCGGTGGGCTGCTCGCGCTCGGCAACGGGCAGGCCAAGGACTTCGTCGCCGTGGCGGCGATCCAGCAGCGCACGATGGCCGCCATCGCCACGGTCGAGGGCACCGGCATCAGCACGCCGAAGGACCTGGAGGGCAAGAAGCTCGCGGACACCCCCGGCTCGGTCGTCCGCAACCTCTTCCCGACGTACGCGCGGATGGCCGGTATCGACTACGAGAAGGTGACCTGGGTCAACGGTGACGCCCAGACCCTGATGGGCACGCTTGCCTCCGGGTCCGTGGACGGGATCGGCCAGTTCGTCGTCGGTCAGCCCACCATCGAGGCGGTGACCAAGAAGAAGGCCGTCCTGCTGCCGTACAGCAATGTGATGCAGGACCTCTACGGCATGGTGCTGATCACCTCGAAGCAGGTCGCCGGTGAGAAGCCGGAGATGGTCAAGCGGTTCACCGGGGCCCTGCTCAAGGGGCTGGAGTACGCCCTGGAGCACCCCGACGAGGCCGCCGAGATCCTGGCCAAGAACGTCGAGGCCGTGGTGCCTGCCGCCGCCTCCGCCGAGCTTCAGCTGATGGCCGGGTACGTGCGATCCAGCAACTCCGGGACCGCGCTGGGCACGCTGGACAGTGGACGGGTGGCCAAGAGCATCGCGATCCTGCGTGGCGCCGGCACCCTGGAGTCCGACCTCAGCCCGGACCAGATCATCGACTTCGACCTGGCACCCAAGGCCTGAGTCCGACCAGTCAGCACCAGTTTCACCCCGGGGTACGCCGTGCCGGTCAACCGGTCCGGCGTACCCCGATCCCGCGTCTGACCACCCGAACCGCAGGAGGATCCGATGACCGACGTCCGCTCACGGCAGCCGGAGGCGGCACCCGCCTCCGAGCCGTCCCCGGCCGCACCGAGCGGCCGGCGGTGGCGGCCGGGAGACCTGCGGGACGGCATCACGGCCGTGCTGCTGCCGGCCGCCGGCCTGCTGGTCGCGTTCGGTGTGTGGTGGCTGGTCGCCCGGTGGGGGTTGGTCCACCCGGCCGCCCTGCCGCCGCCCGGTGACGTGCTGACCGCCTACCGCCTGGGACAGGACCGGCTGCTCGAACACACCGTCACCACCACCGGCGAGATCCTGCTCGGCTTCCTGCTCTCGGCGGTGGCGGGTGTGCTGATCGGCCTGTCGCTGGCCGCCTCGCGGACGGTCGAGCGGATGTTCACCCCACTCCTGGTCGCCATCAACGCGGTCCCGAAGATCACTTTGGGGCCGCTGCTGGTGGTGGCGCTTGGTTGGGGGCCGAAGCCCATCCTGACGATGGTCTTCCTGCTCTGCTTCTTTCCGATCGTGCTCTCCACCGCGACCGGCCTGACCACCACCTCGTCCGAGTTGGCCGAGTTGGTCCGGTCCTGGAACGCCTCCCGCTGGCAGGCGTTCCGCAAGGTCCGCTTTCCGGCCGCGCTGCCGCAGATCTTCGTCGGGCTCAAGGTCGCCATGCCGCTGGCCGCGATCGGCGCGGTGATCGGCGAGTTCCAGGCCGGTGAAGGTGGTCTCGGCTTCGTCATCCAGCAGTACGCGGGCATCGGCGATACCGCCACGGCGTGGGCGGCGATCATCCTCGTCGCCCTGGTCAGCATCCTGCTGTACGCCGTGCTGGTGCTCGTCGAGCGTCGCAGCCTGCCGTGGGTACGCGAGACCACCTCCAGCCGCTGAGCCCGATCAGCTCGCCAGGCGCCACCGGCCGTTACGGGCGACCAGCGTGGTGAGCGCCTGCGGCATCAGCCCCGAGTGGTTGTCCGGCGTCATCCGGATCGGCCCGGACAGGCCGTCCAGCTGGGACGTCTCCAGCACGTCGCGGAGAGCGTCGCGGTTCACCTGTCCGGCCGGTCCGCCGGAGCGCAGCTCGGCGTCGGCGATGAGCTGGACGGCGTCCGCGGCGAACGACGACGAGCCGTGGTAGCCGCCGAAGCGGGCGGTGTAGTCCTGGAACCACTGGCGGCGGGCGGCCTTCGCGGGGGTGGTGGCGATGACGTCGTCGATCACCATGGTCTGGGTGAACACCAGGGTTGCCCGCTCCGCCGCCTTGGAGGCCGACCCGAGGAAGAGGTCACCGGCCGCCGCGGCGTCGAGGAACAGCGCCCCGCCGAAGCCGGCCCGCTTCACCGCGCCGGCGGCGAGCATCGCCTGCTCCGGCGAGGTCCAGACGATGATCCCCTCCGGGCTGGCCGCGGACAGGGTGTTGGCCTGCCGGTCCACCTCGGTGTCCGTGGCCCGGACCGAGGACTGGGCCACCACCCGGATGTCGGCGTTGTCGAACTCGCGTTGCAGCGCGGTGACACCCTCCCGGCCGTACGTGTCGTCGGTGTGCAGAATGCCGACCGTGTCGATGCTGCGGCGGCGCAGTTCGACAGTGAGCGCGTCGGCGCTGTCGGCTGCGTTCGGTGCCAATTTGAACACGTACCGTCGTTCTGCGACCGGACTGGTGATCGCGCCCGCCGCGGCGAGCGCGATGGTCGGGATCTGCTTTTCGTTGATGGTGCGTACCGCGCCGACCGCGCATTCGTTGCAGCCGCCCATGATGATGGCGCTGACCCGCGAATCGTTGCTGAAGTCCGCGATGTTTCGCAGCGACTCGCTGGCGTCGGAACGATTGTCCTTCAACAACAGCTCGATCGACCGGCCGTTCAGCGCACCCGAGGCGTTCAACTGCTCGACCTTGAGTTCCAGCGCCTGCCGGTACGCCTTGCCGGCCCCGGCCGCAGCTCCGGATAGCTCCAGGTCGGCGGCGATGACGATCGGGCTCGTGTCCCTCGCCTCTCCGCCGAACTGGCAGCCGGCGAGCATGGAGGCCAGCAGGGTCGATGCGAGCGCCGTGGCGGTCGCGGAGCGGAAGGGGGTCAACTCAGTCCTCCTGGTGCGGCGCGGGCGGGGCCCGGTCACTGGTGGCGGCGACCGTCCTCAGTGGATTATTGGGAAGGGTCTGCCGTACCGTGTGCGCGAAGCCTGCAAAACCTTGCCAATGCCGGGCGCTGCGGTCAAGCGGGACCACTGGCGGCGTTTCGGGACGCTGATCCCACATGTTGGCGTAACCAGATGTTTTCCGTTGCTCACTGTGGCGACATGCCTCGCCACTCTGGAGTTACATGCCCTGTTCAGGGGTGCTGTGGAAATGTAGGTATTAGTTGATTGGATCACGGGATGCAGGACGTCCGACCGATTCCTGCCCGCCTGCGGCTTCCCAAACACGATCTCGTCTGATGAAATCGCGGCCGTGCCGCGCGTGGCGCTGGCCGTCGCTCCATGCACGGATCGACGGGCCAGGCGTGGAGAAAACGACGGAGGCGATGTCGTGAGCACCGGACCGACGACCCTGCCCGCCAGCGGTGACGCCGTGCCGAAGGCGCCTCGCCGCCTGTTCCGGCTGCGTGACGCGCGGATCCGGTCGAAGCTGGCGCTGATCCTGGTCGTGCCGGTCGCCGCGGTCATCGCGCTGGCCACCGTCCGTCTCGTCTCCGTCGGCGAGGGCGCGTACGACGCCACCCAGGCGCGGTCGCTGACCGCGCTCTCCATCAACATCTCCGCGCTCACCAACGACCTGCACGCCGAACGGATGGCGGCGGCGGCCTACCTGGCCCAGCCGCAGCCGCAGGCCGACGCGTACAACCTGCGGGTCCGGCAGACCCAGCAGCGGATCGACGCGTACCGCGCGGAGCGGTCCAAGGTCGGTGAGGTACCCAGCGCGGTCGGTGACCGCCTGAAGGTCATCGACACGCACCTGGACACCCTGGACGGCACCCGGCAGGAGGTGCTCGACCGCTCGCAGATGGAGGTCGCCGAGGCGGCCCTGCGGTACGGCGTGGTCCTGGCCGACCTGGTCTCCTACGGCGACGGTCTGGCCCAGCTGCCGGGCGAGGAACAGCTGGCCGACAGCCGCCGCGCGGTGGCCGCCTTCGCCCGCGCGAAGGCCGCCGTCGCCGAGGAGGGGTCGATCGTGTTCACCGCGCTGAGTCGGGGCCGGCTGGACAACGAGCAGTTCTCCGCGTTCGTGGCCACGCTGACCGGGCAGCAGGAGGCGCTGCTGGCCTTCTCACTGGCCGCCAACCCGGCCCAGCGGGCCCTGGTCGAGAGCACCGTCTCCGGTGACGCGGTGGTGCTGGCCGACCGGATCGCCACCGACATCAGCCGGTCGGTGGGGAACCGCTCGCCGATCAGCGCCCAGGACGCCACCGCGGCGATCGGCGCGGTCAACGAGCTGATGCGCTGGGCCGAGATCGAGCTCCAGGACCAGCTGCTCGCCCAGGCCGAGCAGGCCCGTACGGACGTCATCCGTCAGGCCATCGTCGAGTCGACGCTGGTGCTGCTCACCCTGATCATCGCGGTGACGCTGGCCGTGGTGCTGGCCCGTTCACTGAACCACTCGCTGCGCCGGCTGCGTGAGGGTGCGCTCTCGGTGGCCAACCACGACCTGCCCGAGGCGGTGCGCCGGCTCCAGGGCATGGGCAACGTCAGTGACGGCAGCGTCGACGAGATCGTCCGCGAGGTGCGGGACCCGATCCAGCTCAACAACCGCGACGAGGTGGGACAGGTCGCCCTGGCCTTCAACGTCGTACACCGGGAGGCGGTCCGGGTCGCGGCCGAACAGGCGGCCCTGCGGACGAGCGTCTCGGCGATGTTCCTCAACCTGGCCCGGCGCAGTCAGACCCTGGTCGACCGGATGATCGGCGAACTCGACGCGATCGAGCGTGGCGAGGAGGACCCGAAGCGGCTCGCCCAGCTCTTCGAGCTCGACCACCTCGCCACCCGGATGCGTCGCAACGACGAGAATCTGCTCGTGCTGGCCGGCGCGGACTCGGCCGTGCCCCGCCGCGACGACGCGTTGCTGGTGGACGTGCTGCGCGCCGCGCAGTCCGAGGTGGAGCTCTACAACCGGATCGAGTTCGGCACGGTCGACACCGACGTCTCGGTGGCCGCGCACGCGGTCAACGACGTGGTGCGGTTGGTGGCCGAGTTGCTCGACAACGCCACCCGCTTCTCGCCGCCGAACACCACCGTGGTCGCCGACGGCCGCCGCATCCGCGACTACGTGCTGATCCAGATCGAGGACCGGGGCCTCGGCCTCAGCGACGAGCAGCTCGACTCGCTCAACCGGCGGCTCGCCGCGCCGTCCACCGTCGACGTGGCCGCCTTCCGGCTGATGGGTCTCGCGGTGGTCAGCCGGCTCGCGGCCCGGTACGGCATCCGGGTCGAGCTGCGCCGCAACGTCGAGGGTGGCACCGTGGCGCAGGTCACCCTGCCTGCCTCGACGGTGATCCTGCCGAGCCTGCGGGGCCGCGACCAGATCACCCGGCCTCGCCAGCAGCTCGCCGTCGAGCAGACCCCGGCGCCGCCGCCCCCCGCAGAGCCGCTCACCGGCGCCGGTCGGACCAACCTCGCCACGTTGACCGAGCAGTGGCGCAACAACAGCCCCTCCTCGGCACCGTGGCCGGCCGCGAACCCGGCCCCGGCACCGGAGACCCCGCCGGCCCGTAGCGCACCGCCCGCCTTCTCCGGCTTCAACGCCGGTACGCCGACGGTCTCCCAGCCGGCGTTCGACCCGCTGCCGCAGCGGAACGTGCCGCCTGCCGCCCGACCCGACCCGGTCGCACCGGTGCTGCCGGTCGGTCCGGTCGCCGGGGCGCCGATGAGCGCGCCCACCGCGTTCGGCGTGGGTGCCCCCACGCAGAACGACACTCCCTTCCGTGGCCTGGGCGCCAGCCTGGCAGCTACCGCGCCGCAGGCCACCGCACCGATCACCGCCCCGCCGGAACCACAGGCCGAGGCGCCGATCTTCCGCGAGATGGAGGCGGTCTGGTTCCGTTCACACGGCAACGACGCCACCGCCATCTTCAGCCGACCGCAGTTCGACGAGCCGCCGCAGCCGGCCGCCGGCCCACCCACGCCGGCCGTCGAGCCGACTCGGGGACGGAGCCCGTTGCCCACTCGTACGCCCGGTGCGGCAGCCGCCGCGACACCCGCGCCACCGCCGTCGTCGTACCACTCGCCGCCGGCCGCTTCCACCGCGACGACCGCCGCGACCACCCCGCTGCCGACGGTGACACCGGCTGCCGCGCCGCCACCGCCTCCGCCGGCCACGCCGCCTCCGCCGGCCACGCCACCGGCGTCGGAATCCGACGCCTGGCGGACCGCGGCCGACGACGGCTGGTCGCGGGCCAGCCGCGCGGCCGAGCCGACCCCGTCCGGTACCACCCGGTCCGGACTGCCGAAGCGGGTGCCGCAGCAACAGCTCGTCCCCGGTGGGATCGAGCCCCGCAACGGACGTGAACGCAGTCGTCGCACGCCGGACGAAGTACGCGGTCTGCTCTCGGCCTACCACCGTGGCGTGCAGCGCGGACGGACGGCCGGATCGACCCAGGACAGCACCTCGACCAAGGAGACGAGCCGATGAACAGGCCAGCGGCCATGCAGGACATGGGTTGGCTGCTCACCAACTTCGCCGACAGCGTGGCGGGTATCGCTCACGTGGTGGCGGTGTCCGCCGACGGACTGCTCCTCGCTTCCTCCCGTGACCTGCCCGGGGACCGGGCGGAGCAGCTCGCCGCGATCACCTCCGGCGTGGTGAGCCTGACCGAGGGCGCCGCGCGGATGTTCAGCGCGGGCGGGGTGCTGCAGACGGTGATCGAGATGGACAGCGGTTACCTGTTCCTGATGTCGATCAGCGACGGCTCGTCGATGGCGGTGCTCGCGGCGCGTAGCTGCGACGTCGGGCAGGTGGGCTACGAGATGGCACTGCTGGTCGAGCGGGTCGGCGCGGCGCTGGTGCCGCTGCCCCGGGACGCGGTGCGGTCATAACAGGGACAGCACCGGCGCAACCCCGCGCCGGTACGGAGGAGATCCGGTGGCGCCATGCCGGCGGAGGGGAGAGGAGGTGATCGCGGATGGAGCAACATCGACGTGACCCGCGGGGGGCGCTGGTGCGGCCGTACGCGGTCACCCGGGGACGGACCGAGCCGCGGCAGGACATCGCCCTGGAAGCGGTGCTGGTAGCCAGCCCCACCCAGATCGCCGAGTCGCGGTTTGCCGGGCATGACAAGCATCGCATCGCCATGGTTTGCGAGAGCCGGCCCGAATCGCTGGCGGAAATCGCCGCGTACACCCGGCTACCGCTGGGTGTCGCCCGGGTGTTGGTCGCCGACATGGTGGCCGAGGGCCTGTTGACGCTACAGACGGCCGCTCCCGCCACAGGTTTCGAGGAGCGGATGGAAATGCTGGGAAGGGTGCTGAGTGGACTTCGCGAGCTATGACCCCGCCGGGGCCCGCCAGAGCCGGGGAATCATCTCCGCGAAGATCGTCGTCGCGGGTGGCTTCGGTGTCGGCAAGACCACGTTGGTCGGCGCGATCTCGGAGATCACGCCGCTGACCACCGAGGCGGTGATGACTGCGGCGGGTGTCGGCATCGACGACCCGTCCAAGGTGCCGGGCAAGGAGACCACCACGGTCGCCATGGACTTCGGCCGGATCACCATGGCGCAGGACCTGATCCTGTACCTCTTCGGCACACCCGGGCAGACCCGGTTCTGGTTCATGTGGGACGAGATCATTCGGGGCGCGGTGGGTGCCACGGTGCTGGTGGACACCCGCCGGATCACCGACGCGTTCGCACCGCTGGACTACTTCGAGAGCCGGCGGCTGCCGTACGTGGTGGCGCTCAACCGGTTCGACGGCGCGCAGCAGTACGAACTGGAGGAGGTCCGCGAGGCGCTGGCCATCTCGCCGGACGTGCCGCTGGTGCTGACCGACGCCCGGCAGCGCGACTCCGTCAAGCGGGTGCTGATGACCGTCGTCGAGCACGCCATGGCGCGGTTGCAGGCCGAGCACGACCGGGGCTTCCCGACCCCGGTCGGCTGAGTCGTGACGGGAGCCCGCCGGTGCGAACCACCGGCGGGTTTCCGCATGCGGTCAGTCGACGCGCAGCCGGTAACCGCGCTTGACGACCGTCTGCACCACCCGGGGGGCCTTCAGCCCGGCCCGCAGCCGGGCCACCGCCATCTCCACCGCGTGCTCGTCGGCGCCGCGTGGCAACGTCCGCAGCAGGGCGGTACGCGACAGCACCCGCCCCGGGGTCTGGGCGAGTGCCCGCAGCACCGCCATCGGCGCCGGGGCCAGCGGTCGCAGCTCACCGTCCATCACCGCCGCATGCCCACGCAGAGTGAGCAGGTGCCCGGCGGCCTTGATGGTGACCGTCCGACGGGGCAGTTCGTCGACGATGGTGCGGACCAGCGCACCCAGCCTCGCCCGGCTCGGCGCGCTCACCGGTACGCCCCGTCGCACCAGCGGCTCGGCGGTGACCGGGCCGACGCAAATGGCCAGCACGTCACCGCGCAGGGCGTCCAGCACCGTCTCCGTGCGGTCACCGGCGGCCCGCAGCAACGCCTCCGCAGCGGGTGCCGAGGTGAACGTGACCGCGTCCACCAGTCGGCCGGCCACCAGGTCGACCAGCCGGTGCAGCGGGGCCGGGTCGGTCGGTGGCGCCCACCGGTAGACCGGGATCTCGATGACCGTGGCTCCGGCGTCCTCCAGCGCGCGGGTGCACTCCGGTTGCCGCTCGCCGTGCAACTGCATGGCGATCACCTGCCCGGCCACGCCCCGCCGACGCAGGTGGTCGACCACCTCGTCGCAGCTCTCCGACTCCGGGGACCACTGGTCGTACAGTCCGGCGGCCCGGATCGCGCCCCGGGCCTTGGGGCCCCGGGCCACCACGTACGCGCCGCCGAGGACCGAGCGCAACGGCTCGGCCAACCCCCAGCCCTCGGCGGCCTCCAGCCACCCGCGCATACCGATCCCGGTGTTGGCCATCAGCACGTCCGGCGGCCGGTCCAGGCAGGTACGGGTCGCCTCGCGCAACTCGGTGTCGTCGGCGAGCGGCACGATCCGCAGGGCGGGGGCGAGCACCACCCGGGCACCGCGCCGTTGCAGTAGCGCGGCGAGTTCGTCCCGCCGCCGGTCGGCGGTCACCCCGATGGTGAAGCCGGCCAGTTCCTCGCCCATTCACCCCTCCTGTCGCAGCCGCACCTCGACCAGACCGTTCCGGCAACGGATCTCGTGCCGGGTCACGGAGACGCCGGGCAGGTCGAGACAAACCCCCGTACGCAGGTCGTACACCTGCTTGTGCAGCGGCGACGCGACCGTGGGCACGCCCTGCCGGCTGCCCACGATCCCCCGGGACAGCACGTACGCCTCGGCGACCGGATCGCGGTTGTCGATCGCGTACAGCCCGTCCCCGGTGCGGAAGATCGCCACCTGCGCCCCGTCGACGAGGGCGGCGACGCCCCGGTCCGGGTCCAGCCGGTCCAGCGGGCAGACCACGTGCCAGCGCAGCGTCGTCGTCGCGGTGCTCATCGCCGTACCTCCGGCAGGCCGAGGGTGACCGGTTGGCGGCCGTCGGGTGAGGGTGACCGGCCGCCGACCGGTACGGGTTGTCCGCGTTCGGTGCCGAAGGTGATCGACGGGTCGGGTACGTCCGGCGCGTTCACGAACGAGGTGAACCGGCGTAGCCGGTCCGGGTCGTCGAGCACGTCCCGCCATTCGTCCGAGTAGGACGTGACGTGCCGGGCCATCGCGGCCTCCAGGTCCGCGCAGAGACCGAGCGAGTCGTCCACGATCACCGACCGGAGGTGGGCGAGTCCGCCTTCCATCGCCTCGATCCAGGCGGCGGTGCGTTGCAGCCGGTCGGCGGTGCGGACGTAGTACATCAGGAACCTGTCGATCAGCGTGATCAACGCCTCGGTGGACAGGTCGGTGGCGAACAGGTCGGCGTGCCGGGGCCGGAAGCCGCCGTTGCCGCCGACGTAGAGGTTCCAGCCGGTCTCGGTGGCGATGATGCCGAAGTCCTTGCTGCGCGCCTCGGCGCACTCGCGGGCACAGCCGGAGACCGCTGACTTGATCTTGTGTGGGGCACGGAGTCCCCGGTAGCGCAGCTCCAACGCGACGGCGAGCCCGACCGCGTCCTGCACCCCGTACCGGCACCAGGTGGCGCCCACGCAGGACTTCACCGTGCGCAGCGCCTTGCCGTACGCGTGCCCGGACTCGAAACCGGCGTCGACCAACCGGCGCCAGATCTGCGGCAACTGGTCGACCCGCGCGCCGAACAGGTCGATCCGCTGCCCGCCGGTGATCTTCGTGTAGAGCCGGAAGTCGCGGGCCACCTTGCCGATCACGATCAGCTTCTCCGGGGTGATCTCGCCGCCCGGGATCCTCGGCACCACCGAGTAGCTGCCGTCGCGTTGCAGGTTCGCCAGGAAGTGGTCGTTGGTGTCCTGCAAGGACGCCTGCTCGCCGTCGAGAATGTGCCCGCCGCCGAGCGAGGCGAGGATCGAGGCGACGACCGGCTTGCAGATGTCGCAGCCCCGCCCCCGACCGTGCTCGGCGATCAGCCGGGAGAACGTCCGGATGTCGCGTACCCGGACGATGTCGAACAGCTCCTGCCGGCCGACATCGAAGTGCTCGCACAGCGCCCGGGACTGGACCACACCGGCCGCGTCGAGCAACTGCTTGAGCATCGGCACGCAGGAGCCGCAACTGGTGCCGGCCCGGGTGCATGCCTTCAACGCGGGCACGTCCGCGCAGCCGGCCGCGATCGCCGCGTCGACGTCGCCCCGGGTGACCGCGTTGCAGGAGCAGACCTGGGCGGACGCGGGCAGCGCGCTCGCCGCCGCACCCGCCGCCTGCTCGGGGGCGAGCAGCGCAAGCGGTACGGCCGGCAACGGCCCGCCGACACTGGCCCGCAACGTCGGGTACGCCGACGCGTCGCCCACCAGCACCCCGCCGAGCAGCGTCGTCGCGTCGTCGGAGAGGACCAGCTTGGCGTAGACCCGGGTGGCCGGATCGGTCCAGGTCACGTCCAGGCAGCCCGGCGTGGTGCCGTGCGCGTCACCGAAGGAGGCCACGTCGACGCCGAGCAGCTTGAGCTTGGTGGCGGTGTCCGCGCCCGGGAAGGTGGCCTCCCCGCCGACCAGCCGATCGGCCACCACCTCGGCCATCGCGTACCCGGGGGCGACCAGCCCGTAGCAGGTGCCCTGCACCGCAGCACACTCGCCGACCGCGTAGATCCGCTCGTCGGAGGTCCGGCAGGCGTCGTCGACCAGTACGCCGCCGCGCGGGCCGACCTCCAGCCCGACCGCGCGGGCCAGCTCGTCACGAGGCCGGATGCCGGCGGCCACCACCACCAGGTCGGTGTCGAGCAGCGTGCCGTCGGCCAGCTCCAGGGCACCGACCGCGCCGTCCTGGCCGGGCCGCAACGCGGTCGTCGCCATCCCCAGGTGACAGGCCACGCCCAGCTCCTCGACGTAGCGGCGCAGCATCGCGCCACCGGCGGTGTCGACCTGCACCGGCATCAGCCGGGGCGCGAACTCCACCACGCGGGTGGCCAGCCCGAGCAGGCGCAGCGCGTTCGCCGCCTCCAGGCCGAGCAGACCGCCGCCGATCACCGCGCCGGTCCGTCGGCCCCGCGCGTGCTCGCGGATCGCCACGAGGTCGTCCAGCGTCCGGTAGACGAACACACCCGGCAGGTCCGTACCCGCCACCGGCGGCACGAACGCCGACGACCCGGTGGCCAGGACCAGCACGTCGTACGGGTGCTCGCCGGTCGCCGTGGTCACCACCCGACGGGTCCGGTCCACCCCGGTGGCCGGCTCGCCGAGGCGCAACTCGACCCCGTCGTACGGGGTGTGCAGGTTCAACTCGTCCGCGTCAGCTCCGTCGAAGTACGCGGAGAGCCGCACCCGGTCGTACGCGGGTCGGGTCTCCTCGGCGAGCACGGTGACCCGCCACCGCCCCTGCGGATCGCGCGACCGCACCGCGTCGACGAACCGTTGCCCGACCATGCCGTTGCCGATCACGACCACGTTGCCGCCGGTCATCGTCCCACCTCCACCGGATCCGATCTGGACAACCAGTCGACGATGCCGGCGACCGCGTCGCGGCAGCCGCCGCAGCCGGTGCCGGCCCTGGTCCCGGCGACGACCTCGTCGACCGTGCGGGCTCCGCCGCGCCAGCAGGCCACCAGGGCGCCCTTGCTGACCGTGTTGCACTGGCACACCGTGGCCGCGTCCGGCATCAGCGCCGGGGACGCGGCCGGGGTGGCGACGGCGCCGCCGAGCGACCGGCCCAGCAGTAGCGCCCGCCGGTCGGCGGGGACCGGTTGACCCCGGTCGAACAGCTGTACCACGGTGCCCACCGAGGGGTTGTCGCCGAGCAGGATCGCCCCGGCCAGCCGCTCGTCGTGGATCCGCAACCGCGCGTACGTGCCACGGGCCGGGTCGGCGAAGGTCAGCTCCTCACCGGGGCCACCGGTCGGGTCACCCATCGAGGCGAGATCGATGCCGGCTGCCTTGAGCCGGGTCACCACCGGCCGGGGCCGGTACCGGGCCGACGGATCCTCCCCGGTCAACAACTGGGCGACCACCCGGGCCTGTGCCCAGGCCGGTGCCACCAGCCCGTTCGGCGAGGTGCCGTGCTGCGCGCAGTCGCCGATCGCCGAGATCCGTGGGTCGCCGGTACGCAGCCGGTCGTCGACCAGCACACCCCGGTCCACCGCCAACCCGGCCGCCTCGGCCAGGGCGGTCTCCGGGCGTACCCCGCAGGCGAGCACCAGCAGGTCGGCGTCGAGAACCCGGCCGTCGGACAGCTCCAGGCGTACCCCGGTGGCGTCGGCCGCGAGCGCCGTCGGAGTGACGGCCAGATGGGTGGTCACCCCCAGGTCGGCGAGCGTGCCGGCGAGCATCGTGGCGGCCGCCGCGTCGAGCTGCCGCTCCATCAGGTACGGCACCCGGTGCACGACCGCGACGTCGAGCCCTCGGGCGGCCAGGCCCCGGGCCGCCTCCAGGCCGAGCAGCCCGCCACCGAGCACCAGCGCCCGCCGGGCACCCCCGGCCACCGCGACGATGCGCCGACAGTCGTCCAGGGTGCGGAACGCGATCACCCGGTCCGGCAGTCGCGCCGGGTCGAGACCGGGAAACGGCGGCACCACCGCCCGAGCGCCCGTGGCGAGGACCAGATGGTCGTAGCGGATCCGGTCACCGTCGTCGGTGCCTACCTCCCCGGCGGCGCGGTCGACGGCCCGGACCGTGACTCCGGTCCGTACGTCGACACCCCGTCCGGCGGCCTCCGCCAACTCCACGTCCAGCTCGTTGATCTTGCCGGTGAGCAGCGTGGACAGCATGATCCGGTTGTACGCCCGGTGCGGCTCCGCCCCGAGCACGGTCACCTTCAGATCCCCGCCCCGCCCGCGCAGCTCACTCGCCAACCGGGCACCGGCCATCCCGTTGCCGACCACGACCACCCGATCGTTGCTCATGCCGACACTCCGCTTCGCTCCGCGTCGTCATAAGGCGTGATCGCGCTGTGCTGCTGATTCGCTCGCTGTCGCTCGCTCATGACGACACTCCGCTTCGCTCCGCGTCGTCCTGAGCGGCCTTCTCCAGGCGTACGGCGCAGATCTTGAATTCGGGCATGCCGGAGATCGGGTCGACCGCGTCGTTGGTGACGGAGTTGGCGCGTGCCGCGCCGGCCCAGTGGAACGGCGCGAAGACCGTGTCCGGCCGGATCGCGGGGCTGAGCCGGGCGGGCGCCCGGAACTCACCCCGCCGGGAGACCACCCGGACCGGTTCACCGTCGGCCACCCCGAGGCGACCGGCCAGGTCGGGGTGCAGCTCCACGAACGCCTCGGGGGCGGCGCGGCGCAGCGCGGCCACCCGGCGGGTCTGGGTGCCCGACTGGTACTGGGCGAGGACCCGGCCGGTGGTGAAGTGCAGCGGGTACTCCGGACAGATCTCCTCGGCCGCCGGCCGGTGCTCCACCGGGTGGAACCGGGCCAGCCCGTCCGGGGTGGCGAACCGGTCCGCGAAGAGTCGGGGCGAGTCCGGCTCGTCACTGCGCGGGCAGGGCCAGAACACCCCGTCCGTCTCGTCGATGCGGTCCCAACTGATCCCGGCGTAGTCGGCGAGCCCGCCCGCCGAGGCCCGCCGCAGCTCCTCGAACACCGCCTGCGGATCCGCCGCCGGACGCTCACCCGCCGCCGCACCCGGCTTCGATGTTAGGAGGGGTCCCTTGCTATGCACGAGGCGATAGGAAGGGACCCTTCCTTTCACAGCTAGGCGGGTGGTGAGGTCGGCGAGGATGGCGAGGTCGGTGCGGACGCCGGTCGGCGGGGGGCGTAGCGCACGACGGCGCAGCACCCGTCCCTCCAGGTTGGTCATGGTGCCGTCCTCCTCGGCCCACTGCGCGGTGGGCAGCACCACGTCGGCCAGCGCGGCGGTCTCGGAGAGCAGGAAGTCCGCGACGACGAGCAGGTCCAGGTCGCGCAGCCGGCTCTCGATCCGGGTCGCGCGCGGCGCGGAGACCACCGGGTTGGAGCCGAAGACCAGCAACGCCCGGGGCCCGTGCGTGGTGCCCAGCGAGTCGAGCAACTGGTACGCCGGCACACCCGCCCCGGGCAGCTCGTGCGCGGGTACGCCCCAGACCTCCGCGACGTGCGCCCGGGCCTCCGGATCGTCGATCTTGCGGTACCCGGGGAGCTGGTCGGCCTTCTGCCCGTGCTCCCGGCCACCCTGGCCGTTGCCCTGCCCGGTCAGGCAGCCGTACCCGGAACCGGGCCGGCCGGGCAGGCCGAGGGCGAGCGCCAGGTTGACGAAGGCGGTGACCGTGTCGACACCCTTGGCGTGCTGTTCCGCGCCCCGGGCGGTGAGGACGATCGCCCGTTCGGCGGTGCCGAGGGCGCGGGCGGTCGCCTCCAGGTCGGCCACCGGTACGCCGGAGAGCGCCTCGGCCCGGGCCGGCCACCAGCCCGCCACGGTGCGGAGTACGTCGGTGAAGCCGCTGGTGCGGGTGGCGACGTACGACCCGTCGACGTAGCCCTCGGTCAGCGCGATGTGCAGCAACGCGTTCGCCACCGCCAGGTCGGTGCCGGGCAGGGGTTGCAGGTGCAGGTCCGCCTGCCGGGCGGTGGCGGTGGCTCGCGGGTCGACCACGATCAGCGTGCCGCCGCGTTGTCGCTGCTCGGTCAGCCAGCGCACCAGCGGCGGCATCGTCTCGGCCGGGTTCGCGCCGACCAGCAGCAGGGTGTCCGCCCGGCCCAGGTCGGCCAGCGGGAACGGCAGTCCCCGGTCGACGCCGAAGGCGCGCATGCCGGCAGCGGCGGCCGAGGACATACAGAACCGTCCGTTGTAGTCGATGTGCCGGGTACGCAGCGCCACGCGGGCGAACTTGCCCAGCGCGTACGCCTTCTCGTTGGTGAGCCCGCCGCCGCCGAAGACGGCGACGGCGTCGCGGCCGTGCCGCCGCTGCACCTCGCCCAGTCCGGTGGCGATGCGGTCCAGCGCAGCGTCCCAGCTCGCCGGTTGCAGCCGACCGGTGGCCGGGTCGCGCAGCAGCGGGGTGGTCAGCCGGTCGGGGTGGTCGAGCAGCTCGGCGGAGGTCCAGCCCTTCTGGCAAAGGCCGCCCCGGTTGGTCGGGAAGTCCCGGGGGAGCACGGAGATCCGGTCCTCCTCCTGGCGCAGGGTCATCCCACACTGGAGGGCGCAGTACGGGCAGTGCGTCGTCACCTCCCGGGGTGCTTGCCCCGTTCGAGTTGCCGGCCGTGCACCGTCTGTCATGTCGGCAAAGCGTGCCGTTGGGCGGTTTCCGGGCGGCGTCTCGTCTGTTTCGGCCCTGTCAAGAGCGCCTCACACCGCACGTCGGCTGCGCGCGGGGTCGCGGGATCTGCAATGATGGATGACTGGTGGTCATACCAGCGGGTAGTCTGACCGGCATGACAGCCAAGGTGACTCTGTCGTTCTCGGACGAGACGATCGCGGAGGCCCGGCGGTTCGCCAAGCGCGAAGGGCTCTCCCTGTCAGCCTGGATGGACCAGGCGGCCCGGGAGAAGGCCCTGCGTGAGGTCTTCGCGGCACACGCCGCCGCGGTCGGGCGGGCGGGGCTGGACCTGGAGTCGGCCTCGCTGGCCGACGCGCAGGAGGTGGGCATGGTCGACGACCTGCTCTTCGGCGGTCGCCCGCGTGCTGCGTAGGGGCGAGGTCTGGCGGATCGCCGGGGCCCGCGAGCGGCTCGGGCTCGTGATCAGCTCGGACGTCTACAACTCCACCGCAGTACCCATCGTGATCGTCGCCGAGGTGGTCGAGGCGGCGTTGCTGCGCGACTCGCCCCTGGCGGTGTCGATGGGCGGCTGGGTGGTGATGCCGGACCGGATCTCGTCACCGATGAAGAAGTGGTTCGCCGAGTGCGTGGACGTGGCCGACGTCGAGACCATGCGACACATCGACCGGGCCCTGCGCATCCTCCAGCAACTCTGAACCGGCGCGTTCCTCACCACCGGCGCGCGTCGCCGGTGCGCTCCCCGTTGCGCCGTCGACCCAGAGGGCGAACGCCACGGTAACGCTCGATTCCTAGCTTCGGCGCCATGACCACCACGAGCGCGCGACCCGAGGTTATCGAGGACAAGCAGGACCTGGACCGCCGGCCCGGTCGATGGATCGGGCACTGGGCGCCGGAGGATCCGGGATTCTGGCGTACGACCGGCAGCCGGACCGCCCGGCGCAACCTCATCTGGTCGATCTTCGCCGAACACATCGGTTTCTCGGTGTGGCTGCTGTGGAGCATCGTCGTCGTCCGGCTCGGTGACGCCGGTTGGCAGTTGACCACCAGCCAGGCGCTCTGGCTGACGGCCGTACCGAGCGGAGTGGGAGCGCTGCTGCGGTTGCCGTACACCTTTGCCGTGCCGGTCTTCGGCGGACGGAACTGGACGGTCGTCTCCGCGCTGTTGCTGATCGTGCCCTGCGCCGGCCTGGCCTGGGCGGTAGAGCATCCGGAGATCGGCTTCCTGCCGCTGCTGCTGATCGCGGCCAGCGCCGGGTTCGGTGGCGGCAACTTCGCCTCCAGCATGGCCAACATCTCCTTCTTCTATCCGGAACGGGAGAAGGGCTGGGCGCTGGGCCTCAACGCGGCCGGCGGCAACATCGGCGTGGCGGTGGTGCAGTTCCTGGTGCCGCAGGTGATCGTGCTCGGCGGTGGGCTCGTGCTGGCGCGGGCCGGGCTGATGTACATCCCGCTCGCGGTGATCGCCGCGGTCTGCGCGTACCTGTTCATGGACAACCTGGTCGAGGCCAAGGCCGACGTGGGGCCGGTCTGGTCGTCGCTGTGGCACCGGGACACCTGGATCATGTCCCTGCTCTACATCGGCACCTTCGGCTCGTTCATCGGCTACTCGGCGGCCTTCCCGACGCTGCTCACCTCGGTGTTCGGGCGTCCGGACACCGCGCTGGCCTGGGCGTTCCTCGGCGCTGCGGTGGGCTCGTTCTGCCGGCCGTTCGGCGGTCGCCTGGCCGACCTCGTCGGCGGCGCCCGGGTCACGGTGGTCAGCTTCGTCCTGATGGCCGTCGGCGCCCTGGCCGCCCTCTGGTCGGTGGAGCGACGCAGCATGGCCGTCTTCTTCGCGGCCTTCCTGCTGCTCTTCGTCGCCACCGGGGTGGGCAACGGCTCGACCTACCGGATGATCAGCAAGATCTTCCGGGTCAAGGGCGAGGACCTGGGCGGTACCCCGGAGGTGATGTTGGCGATGCGCCGGCAGGCCGCCGGGGCGCTGGGCATCATCTCCGCGGTCGGTGCCTTCGGCGGCTTCCTGGTGCCGATCTGTTACGCCTGGGCCAGGTCGACCTACGGCGGTATCCAGCCCGCACTGCGCTTCTACGTGGGCTTCTTTCTGGTGCTGCTGGCGGTCACCTGGGTGGCGTACCTGCGACCGGGGTCCCGGATGGCGCGGGCGCGGGTCTGAGGGGGTATCGTCCGCCCGTCCGGCGCGCCCGCCGGACCCCGTTTTGACCGGCCGACGGGGCTACGGGTATCGTTGCCTGCTGTTGTACGACATCTGTAGGCGTGCCGCCTGAGGTACGCTTGGTCGTTCGTGCGCGCTGGTCCGGCCGGGTAGCCCTGGTCACCTCGGCGCGCTACCCCAGACCGACGACGAGACAAGGTAGACCTGTGCGTACGTACAGCCCGAAGCCGGGTGAGATCGAGCGTCAGTGGCACGTCATCGACGCCTCTGATGTCGTGCTGGGCCGCCTGGCCACCCACGCCGCCACGCTGCTGCGGGGCAAGCACAAGCCGACTTTCGCGCCGCACGTCGACACGGGCGACTTCGTCGTCGTCGTGAACGCGGGCAAGGTCGCGCTGACCGGCAACAAGCGTCAGCAGAAGATCGCCTACCGCCACTCCGGCTACCCGGGCGGCCTGAAGCAGGTCGGCTACGAGGAGCTGCTGGCCAAGCGCCCCGAGCGGGCCATCGAGCTGGCTGTCAAGGGGATGCTCCCGCACAACAAGCTCGGCCGTCAGCTGATCAAGAAGCTGAAGGTCTACGCCGGTGCCGAGCACCCGCACGGCGCGCAGCAGCCGGCGCCGTTCGAGATCAAGCAGATCGCGCAGTGAGCGCGGGCGAAGGAAGCAGCATGACCGACATCACCGCCACCGAGGTCGCCCCCGAGGCCACCGAGGCGCCGGCGCCCGTCGCCCGTACGCCTCGTGGTGACCGCCCGATCCAGACCGTGGGTCGGCGCAAGGAGGCCATCGTCCGAGTCCGGATCGTGCCGGGCACCGGCAAGATCACCTGCAACGGGCGCGACCTCGAAGCGTACTTCCCGAGCAAGGTGCACCAGCAACTGATCAAGGACCCGCTGGTCACCGCCGAGAAGCCCGAGGCCTTCGACGTGATCGCCAACCTGCGGGGCGGCGGCACCACCGGCCAGGCCGGTGCGCTGCGGCTGGCCATCGCCCGGGCGCTGATCGTCAACGAGCCCGACGACCGCCCGGCCCTCAAGAAGGCCGGCTTCCTGACCCGTGACGCCCGGGTCAAGGAGAGCAAGAAGTACGGCCTCAAGAAGGCCCGTAAGGCTCCCCAGTACTCGAAGCGCTGATCTCCAGCCGCACCTTGTACTTCTGACGGACGGCCGGTCCGCCTCCCTTCGACAGGGAGGTGGGCCGGCCGTCCGCTTTTCACCTACAACGGCAGTTTCATCGGAGGTTGGTGGGTATGGGCCGGTTGTTCGGCACGGATGGCGTACGCGGGCGGGCGAACGTCGATCTCACCCCGGAGTTGGCGCTCTCGGTGGCCGTCGCGGCCGCGCACACCCTCGCCGAGTCGGATCGCAGCCACGCCCCGCTGGCCGTGGTCGGCCGGGACACCCGCGCCAGCGGCGAGATGCTGGAGGCGGCCGTGGTGGCCGGACTGACCAGCGCCGGCGCGACGGTCGTCCGGGTCGGCGTGCTGCCCACCCCGGCGGTGGCGTTCCTCACCGGCGAGGCCAAGGCGGACCTCGGCGTGATGCTGTCCGCGTCGCACAACCCGATGCCGGACAACGGGATCAAGCTCTTCGCGGCCGGTGGGCACAAGCTGCCCGACGAGATCGAGATGCGGATCGAGGCGGCCATCGAGGCCAACGCCACCACCGCCTGGAAGCGGCCGGTGGGCGCGGGAGTGGGCCGGGTGCACGACCTGCTCGACGGCGCCGACCACTACGTGCAGCACCTGGCGGGCACCGTGCCGCACCGGCTCGACGGGATCAAGGTCGTGGTGGACTGCGCCAACGGCGCCGCCGCCGAGGTCGCCCCGGCCGTATACCGGGAGGCGGGCGCCGAGGTCGTCGCGATCTACGCCGAGCCGGACGGGCTCAACATCAACGACGAGTGCGGCTCGAACCACATCGCCGCCCTGCGGCAGGCCGTGGTCGAGCACGGCGCGCACCTCGGCATCGCGCACGACGGTGACGCCGACCGCTGCGTGGCGGTCACCGCCGACGGCGACGAGGTCGACGGCGACCAGGTGATGGCGATCCTGGCGCTGGCCATGCGGGAGGCCGGCACGTTGACCGGGGACACCCTGGTCGCCACCGTGATGAGCAACCTCGGCCTGCGCCTGGCCATGTCCGCCGAGGGCATCCGGCTGATCGAGACCAAGGTGGGCGACCGGTACGTGCTGGAGGAACTGCGCGCCTCCGGGCTGGCGCTGGGCGGCGAGCAGAGTGGACACATCGTCATGCCCGCGTACGCCACCACCGGCGACGGGGTGCTGACCGGGCTGCACCTGATGGCCCGGATGGCCGCCACCGGCCGTACCCTGGCGGATCTCGCGGCGGTGGTGACCAAGCTGCCGCAGGTGCTGATCAACGTGCCGGTCGGTGACCGTACCGTCGGTGCCGCCGCGCCCGCCGTCCGCGCCGAGGTGGAACGGGCCGAGGCCGAGCTGGGCGAGACCGGACGGGTGCTGCTGCGCCCGTCGGGCACCGAGCCGTTGGTGCGGGTGATGGTCGAGGCGGCCACCGAGGCGACCGCACGGGACGTCGCCGAGCGGATCGCCGAACAGGTCCGCACGGCCAGCCCGGCCTGACCCACTCGCCGGAGGGGCCAGCTCACGCGCTGATTCTCCTCGTCGCGATGGAGCTGACCTGGTCGGCGGCGCGCCGCCGGGCCCGCGCGCTGTAGGCGTCGGGTCAGGCGGGCTCGCTCGCCCGGCGTAGGCGGGTGACCGCCTCGGTGAGCACCTCGGGGCGTTTGCAGAACGCGAACCGGACCAGCCGCCGGCCGGCCTCCGGGTCGTCGTAGAAGACCTGGGTGGGTACGGCCACCACCCCGCAGCGGTCCGGCAGAGTGCGGCAGAAGTCGACGCCGTCGGCGCCGCCGAGCCCGGTGATGTCGACCGTGACGAAGTACGTTCCCTCCGGCGTGAGCACGTCGAAGCCGGCGTCGCCGAGCCCGCTGATCAACTGGTCGCGGCGGGCCTGCATGCCGGCCCGGAGGTCGGTGAAGTAGGTGTCGGGCAGGGCGAGGGCCACCGCGACGGCCGGTTGCAGCGGCGCGGCGTTGACGAAGGTGAGGAACTGCTTGACCCGGAGCACCACCGAGACCAGCGCGGCCGGGCCGCTGACCCAGCCCACCTTCCAGCCGGTGCAGGAGAAGGTCTTGCCGGCCGACGAGACGCGCAGCGTGCGCTCGCGCATCCCGGGCAGCGTGGACAGCGGGACGTGCCCGGTCGACGCGTCGGTGAAGACCAGGTGTTCGTACACCTCGTCGGTGACGGCCAACGCGTCGTGCTCCCGGCACAGCTCGGCGATCAGCGACAACTCGGCCGGGGTGAAGACCTTGCCGGTCGGGTTGTGCGGGGAGTTCAGCAGCACCAGCCGGGTACGCGGCCCGAACGCGGCCCGCAGGTCCGCCGGGTCGAAGGCGTACCGCCCGTCGTCGCCGGGCCGCAGCGTGACGGGTCGTCGGACCGCGCCGGCCAGGGTGATCGAGGCGGCGTACGAGTCGTAGTAGGGCTCGAAGCAGACCACCTCGTCGCCCGGCTCGCACAGGCCGAGGATCGCCGCCGCGATCGCCTCGGTGGCGCCCGCCGTGATCACCACCTCGCCGTCCGGGTCGTACTCCAGGTCCCAGAAGCGGCGTTGGTGTGCCGCCACGGCGGCGCGCAGCTCCGGGACGCCCGGCCCGGGCGGGTACTGGTTGCGGCCCGAGCGCAGCGCCTCGGCCGCGGCGGCCAGCATCTCGGGCGGGCCGTCGGTGTCCGGGAAACCCTGCCCGAGGTTCACCGCGCCGGTACGCACGGCCAGAGCGGACATCTCGGCGAAGACCGTCGTTCCGAACGGGCGCATCCGGCTCACCAGCGGGTCGACATCGGTGCTCGTCACACCGCCAGGGTACGGGTGGGTCCGGTCGTCCCGCCCCGCCCCGGCTGCGTGCGTGGTGACGCCGATCACCGATGTTGCGCTAACCGTTCAAATTCAGTGATTGTTTACCCCGCTTTCGCGCAGACATCGTGAGCGGAGCTGGTTAGGCTGCGACCCATGTGTGGAATCGTGGGGTACGCCGGCGGTCGGCCGGCACTCGGCATCGTGCTCGACGGCCTGCGGCGGCTGGAGTACCGCGGCTACGACTCGGCGGGTGTCGCCGTGGTCTGCGACGGGCAACTGCTGACCGAGAAGAAGGCCGGCAAGCTGGCCAACCTGGAGAAGGTGCTCTCCGAGCGTGCCGCCGTCGACCCGGACGGCTGCGGAGCCAGCCCGCTCGGCATCGGCGACGGCACCACCGGCATCGGGCACACCCGGTGGGCCACCCACGGCGGCCCCACGGACCGCAACGCCCATCCGCACCTGTCGCCCGACGGGCGGGTCGCGGTGATCCACAACGGCATCATCGAGAATTTCGCCAAGCTCCGCGCCGAACTGGAGGACGACGGCGTCCAGTTCGCCAGCGACACCGACACCGAATGCGCCGCGCATCTGCTCGCCAAGGCACTGGCCGAGCTGCGGGCCGCCGGTCAGCCGGACGGGCCGCAGCTGCTCGCCGCCGCCATGCGGGTGGTCTGCCAGCGGCTGGAGGGCGCCTTCACGCTGCTCGCGGTGGATTCCGGGGTGCCCGGTGCCGTCGTCGGCGCGCGTCGCAACTCGCCGCTGGTGGTGGGACGCGGCAACGGGGAGAACTACCTCGCCAGCGACGTCGCCGCGTTCATCGAGCACACCCGCGACGCGGTCGAGCTGGGCCAGGACCAGATCGTCCTGATCACCGCCGACACCATCGAGATCACCGACTTCGCCGGCCAGCCGGCCAGCGGCAAGGACTTCCACATCGACTGGGACTCCTCGGCGGCCGAGAAGGGCGGATACGACTGGTTCATGCTCAAGGAGATCGAGGAGCAGCCCCAGGCCGTCGCCGACACGTTGCTGGGCCGGATGACCGAGACCGGCGAGATCATGCTCGACGAGGTCCGCCTCAGCGACCAGGACCTGCGTGACGTCGACAAGATCTTCATCGTCGCCTGCGGCACCGCGTACCACTCCGGTCTGGTGGCCAAGTACGCGATCGAGCACTGGACCCGGATCCCCTGCGAGGTGGAGCTGGCCAGCGAGTTCCGCTACCGCGATCCGGTGCTCGACCGGTCCACCCTGATCGTGGTGATCTCGCAGTCCGGCGAGACCATGGACACCCTGATGGCCCTGCGGCACGCCAAGGAGCAGAAGGCCCGGGTGCTGGCCATCTGCAACACCAACGGCTCCACCATTCCCCGGGAGTCCGACGCGGTGCTCTACACCCACGGCGGGCCGGAGATCGCCGTCGCCTCGACCAAGGCGTTCCTCACCCAGTTGGCCGCCTGCTATCTGATCGGCCTGCACCTGGCGCAGGTGCGGGGGGTCAAGTTCGCCGACGAGGTGGCGGCCGTCGTCGACCAGCTGCACCAGGTGCCGGACAAGCTGCGGGAGCTGCTCGGGCGGATCGAGCCGGTCCGTGAGCTGGCCCGCGAGCTGCGGTCCGAGCCGACGGTGTTGTTCATCGGGCGGCACGTCGGCTACCCGGTGGCGCTGGAGGGTGCGCTGAAGCTTAAGGAGCTGGCGTACATGCACGCCGAGGGCTTTGCCGCGGGTGAACTCAAGCACGGCCCGATCGCGCTGATCGACCAGGGCACCCCGGTGATCTGCGTGGTGCCGTCGCCGGTCGGCCGCGGGCTGCTGCACGACAAGATCGTTTCCAACATCCAGGAGGTGCGCGCCCGGGGCGCCCGCACGATCGTGATCGCCGAGGAGGGCGACGAGTCGGTCGTCCGCTACGCCGACCATCTGATCTATGTGCCGCGCACCCCGACGCTGCTCGCCCCGCTGGTGACCACCGTGCCGTTGCAGGTGTTCGCGGCCGAGATCGCCGCCGCCCGGGGACACGACGTCGACCAGCCGCGCAACCTGGCCAAGTCCGTCACCGTCGAGTAGCACGCGGACGGTCACCGGCCGAGCACCACCCGCGCCATGCCGTCCAGGGCAGGGTTGGCCGGATCCCAGTAGCCGGTGTGGCCGTACCGGCCACTGGGGAACGTCCGGCCTCCGAAACCCGGCTCGGCCGGGTCGCGCCCGAACCAGCGTTCGTCGCGCGGCCCGGCCAGCCAGTCGACGATCGTGCCGACCGGCGAGGCACCGAGCACCGCCTGCCGGGCCAGCTCGTCCGGTGGGCGGGTCAGCCGGATCACGTCGTCCGGCGCGGTGCTGGCCCACACCTGCTCGGGCGGTACGCGCAGCTCGGACGCGTGCCCCACACCGACGCCGGGCGAGCCGACGAAGACCAACGCGTCGGCGGCGAGCCCGTGGTCACGGGCGGCGGTGCCCACCACCAGCGAGCCGTAGCTGTGCCCGAGCACCGTCTGCCGGGCCGGTGGCCCGTCGTGAGTGGCCCGCAGTCCCTCTTGGAACCGGTGCAGCGCGTCGCCCGCACTGCGGGCCTGCCCGTCCCGGGCCGCCTCGTGCAGGAAGTCCGGGGCGTCGTAGTCCAGCCAGAGCACCGCCGAGGTCTCCTGGCCCGGTGCCAGGTCGGCGCAGCGGGCCAGCACCCGGGCCGCCCGGCCCAGCTCGCCGGTGGCGTCGTCCAGCCCGGCGGTCATCCCCGGCACGTACGTGACCACACCGGTGGCGCGGTCCGGGTCGCCCAGCGCCACCACCGCGCGTCCCTCGCCATCCACGTCCAGCCCGAGCAGGTACGACCGGGGCGACTCCGCCGAGTCGAGCCGGGCGGCGAGCGCGTCCAGCCCGGCCCGCGCGGCGTCGACCGCGCGCAGCCCGGCCACCTCCATCGGCCCGCGCGGCACCCGGGCCAGCAGCCGCTCCCACCGCGCACGCAACTCCTCCCGGCGTACGCCCAACAGCGACCGGTTGGCCTGGTCCCGGTCGGCCGCCGGCACCCCGTCGAGCCGACCGACCAGCTCCGGCTCGTGCAGCACCAGCCAGCGGCGTTGTGCCGTGGTCAGCCCGGCCCACCAGAGTCGTACCCGCGCCGGGTCGGTGTGCGGCGCCGGTCGGCCCGGTGGGGGCCGGGTGACCCACCCGACGGCGGCGTCCCGCGACAACTGCCCGAGTCGTCCGGCGGCCTCACGGTCGGCCGCCCCGGCCAGGTCGAGCGCGTCCCGGATGCCGGTGGCCACCGGGGCCACCGTGCCGGCCGCCCGCTCCGGCGGCACCCGCGCCGGGTCGGGGCGGACCCGGCCGGATCGGTCGATCAGCACGCCGGTGGCGGCGGCCAGCTCCACGGCCGCCGACAGCCGGGCCCGGGCCGCCGTGAGCCGGCCGGCGAACCCGGCGAGCACCTGGTCGACCTCGACGGCGACCGGAACGAGCGCGGTCAGCTCGGTCCGCAGCCCGGCCAGCCGTGTCCCGGCCGATCCGGCGGCCCGCCCGGACCAGCCGGCGCGCAGCGCCGCCGTACCGTCGGCGAGTTCGTCGGCCCGCCGCGTGGCGAGCCCGGCCAGGCCCGCCCAAGCGGTGCCGGTGGCCCGCCAGCCAGCCGGCGCGACCGTGGAGAGCTGGACGTAGCCGGCCGTGGCCGCCCGGGGCGGCGTCGGCCCGGTCACCGGGTCACCGCGGAGAGCCGGGTGGCGGCGCGACCGTCCACCGACTCGTACGCCCCGGCGGCGGCGCGCACCGCGTCCCCGGTCTCCGCCACGTGCGCGCCGAGCCGTCCGCACCAGGTGCGTACCGAGGTCTCCAGCGCGGCGAGCGCTCCCGCCGCCGACCACTGCCGGTCCGGTGCCGCCAACCCCGGTACGCCCGCCGGCCCGTGTGCCAGCCGGTAGGCGGTGTCGCCCAGCGCCCGCCCCACCCGGTGCAGCGTCTCCGGCTGCACGGTCAACTCCTCCTGCGCCATCGGCCACTCCCGCCCCTCGACTCCCGCACGGTGTAGACGCTAGGTGGGGCCGGGTGTCGTACGCGTGCCCTGTGGACGACGGCGGCAGGCGTACCCGACCGTCGTCCACAGGGGTCGCCGGGTATGTGGACAAGGGGCTATCCTGCGGCCCGCCCGCCGGTAGGGTGGCCGCGTGATCGTCGGCATCGATCGCGTGCGGGGCGCGGGAGACGGGGTGTGACATGCGGCCGGTCTGGCGGGTGGCGGAGGTACGGGCGGCCGAGAAGGCACTGATGGCCGAGCTGCCTCCCGGCACGCTGATGCAGCGCGCCGCCGCCGGGCTGGCCCGCCGCTGCGCGTTGCTGCTCGCCGACCGGGGCGGGGTCTACGCGGCACCGGTCCTACTGCTCGTCGGCTCCGGCGACAACGGCGGCGACGCCCTGTACGCGGGCGCCCGGCTGGCCCGACGGGGTGTCGCCGTGTCGGCGCTGCTGCTCGACCCGGACCGCGCCCACGCGGCGGGGCTGGCCGCGTTGCGGGCCGCCGGTGGACGGGTGGTGGACCGCCCGCCGGCAATGGTCGACCTGGTGCTCGACGGGATCGTGGGCATCGGCGGGCACGGTGGGCTGCGGGAGACCGCCGAGCAGTTGGCGGCGAGTCTGCTGCGGCACCGGGGGCGCGACGGCGGCCGGGCCACGGTGGTGGCGGTGGACGTGCCCAGCGGCGTCGAGGTGGACACCGGGGCGGTGCCGCTGACCTCGTCCGGTCGGCCGAAGGCGGTGCGGGCCGACGTGACGGTGGCCTTCGGTGCCTGGAAGCCGGCCCTGGCGGTCGGCCCCGCCGCCGCGCTGGCCGGTCAGGTGGAGCTGGTCGACATCGGGCTGCGCCCGTGGTTGCGGGGCAGTCCGGCGCTGCACGTCGTCGAGGAGTCCGACGTGGCCGACTGGTGGCCCCGGCTCGGCGCGGCCTCGGA
Organism: Micromonospora craniellae; assembly: GCF_014764405.1. Lineage (NCBI taxonomy): Bacteria > Bacillati > Actinomycetota > Actinomycetes > Micromonosporales > Micromonosporaceae > Micromonospora > Micromonospora craniellae. The sequence goes on from NZ_CP061725.1 coordinate 4,279,511, forward strand.
GAAGTACACCCGGGGCGTGGTGGGGGTGGCCACCGGTTCGGCGACGTACCCGGGGGCGGGGGTGCTGTCGGTCGGCGGCGCGCTCGCCGGGCCGACCGGCCTGGTGCGCTACGCCGGGGGTGCCCGCGAGGAGGTGGTGCGCCGGTACCCGTCGGTGATCGCCACCGACCGGGTGGTCGACGCGGGCCGGGTGCAGGCGTGGGTGTGCGGCTCGGGCCTGGGGACGGACGAGCGGGCCGCAGCCGAGCTGCGGGCGGTGCTCGCCGCGCCGGTGCCGGTGGTGCTGGACGCCGACGCGCTGACCCTGCTGGTCGACGGTCGGCTCGCCGACCAGCTCCGGCGGCGCGACGCGCCCATCGTGATCACCCCACACGATCGGGAGTTCACCCGGCTCTGCGGCGAGGAGCCCGGCGCGGACCGGGTCGCCGCGACGCTGCGGCTGGCCGCCTGGATGAACGCCGTGGTGCTGCTCAAGGCGAACCGCACCGTGATCGGCACGCCGGACGGCCGGGCGTACGTCAATCCGACCGGCACCCCGGCCCTGGCCACCGGTGGCACCGGGGACGTGCTGGCCGGGCTGCTCGGCTCGCTGCTGGCGACCGGCCTGCCGGCGGAACGCGCCGCTGCGGCGGCGGCGTACCTGCACGGGCTGGCCGGTCGGGAGGCGGCGCAGGGCGGCCCGGTCGCCGCCGCCGACGTTGCCGACGCGCTGCGTCCCGTGCTGGCCCGGATCACCTGACCTGTCGTCGCGGGACCCGCCCGACACCCCCGTACTCGGCCGGGGTGACCCCCGGTGATCAGCACGGAAGTAGGGTGGGGGCATGTGGCAGGCCGAGGTACGCGTCGACCTCGACGCGATCCGGGAGAACGTGGACCGGTTGCGCACCGGCACCAGCGCCGAGTTGATGGCGGTGGTGAAGGGGGACGGCTACGGCCACGGCATGGTCCCGGCCGCCCGTGCCGCCCTGGAGGCGGGCGCGGACTGGCTCGGGGTCTGCACCCTGGACGAGGCGTTGGCCCTGCGCGCGGCGGGCATCGACGCCCCGGTGCTGGCCTGGCTGCTGGCGCCCGGGCTGCCGCTGCACACCGGCGTCGCGGCCGGCGTCGACCTGGGGGTCGCGAGCCTGCCGCAGCTCGACGAGATGGTCGAGGCGAGCCGGCGCGCGGAACGCCCGGCCCGGCTGCACCTCAAGATCGACACTGGGCTGGCCCGGGGCGGCGCGACCGTCGCCGACTGGCCGGCCCTGCTCGACGCCGCCGCGAAGGCCCAGGCCGACGGGCTGGTCGAGGTGGTCGGGGTGTGGAGCCACTTCGTCTACGCCGACCTGCCCGGTCACCCCACCACCGACCGGCAGTTGGCGGTCTTCCACGAGGGGCTGGCCATGGTCGAGCGGGCCGGACTGCGCCCGCGCTACCGGCACCTGGCCAACTCGGCGGCCACGCTGACCCGGCCCGACACCCACTTCGACCTGGTCCGTCCCGGGCTGGCCGTGTACGGCCTCTCCCCGGTGGCCGGACAGACGTATGGACTGCGGCCGGCGATGACCGCGCGGGCCCGGGTGATGCTGACCAAGCGGGTACCGGCCGGTGCCGGTGTCTCCTACGGGCACACCTACCTCACCGAGCGCGAGGCGACCCTGGCCGTGGTGCCGCTGGGCTACGCCGACGGGGTGCCCCGGCACGCCTCGAACACCGGCCCGGTGCAGCTCGGCGGCCAGCGGCGGACCATCGCCGGCCGGGTCTGCATGGACCAGTTCGTGCTGGACTGCGGCGACGCCCCGGTGGTCGCCGGTGACGTGGTGACCCTCTTCGGCGACGGCGCGGACGGCGCGCCCACCGCCGACGACTGGGCCGAGGCGGTCGGCACCATCAACTACGAGATCGTCACCCGGTTCGGCAGCACCCGGGTACCCCGGACCTACGATGGCGGGTCGGCGTGAGGGTGCCCCGTCCGCGTACCGCCGCCGGCCGGGCCGCCGGGCTGGTCGGTGCGGCACTCGGCGTGGCCGCCGCCGGGCTCGCCGCCGGTGTCGCCACGGAACGGGCCCTGGTACGTCGGCTCAAGGCCGACCCCGCCGATCCGTACGTCGACGAGGTCTTCGGTGAGCAGCACTACGACGCGGCGTACCGGTTGGAACTGCCCGACGGCACCGACGTGCACGTCGAGGTGGTCGAGCCGACCCGCCCGGTCGCGGGCAACCCGACAGTCGTGCTCGTGCACGGTTTCTGCCTGGACATGGGCACCTTCCATTTCCAGCGCGCGATGCTGGCCGGGCGGGGCGAGCACCGGATCGTGGCGTACGACCAGCCCGGACACGGCCGCTCGGGGCGGCTGGAGGGCGGCGAGTACGACCTCGTCGCGCTCGGGCACACGCTGCGCCGGGTGATCGACGAGGTGGCGCCGGACGGGCCCCTGGTCCTGATCGGGCACTCGATGGGCGGCATGACCATCATGTCCCTGGCCGAGCTGTACCCGGAGATGTTCGACGACCGGGTGGTGGGCACCGTGCTCATGGCGACCTCCGGCGGTCTGCTGGCGGAGACGAAGCTGGTCGCGCCCGCCCTGCTCGGCCGGGTCGGCGCGCCGGTGCTGTACACGGCCGGCTACGTCACCCGGTACGGCGGGACGGTGATCGATCGGGCCCGCAGGTCCACCAGCAACGTGGCCTGGCTGCTCACCCGCAGGTACGGCTTCGGCACCCGTAAGCCGAGCCCTTCGCTGGTGTCGTACGTGGAGGAGATGAACTCGCGTACCTCGGCCGACACGGTGACCCGCTATCTGCGTACCCTGGCGACGCACTCGCGGTTCCCGGCGCTGGCCGCGTTGGAGGACACGCCGGTGTTGGTGATCGTCGGAGACAAGGACATGATCACGCCGGTGACGCATTCCGAGGAGATCGTCCGGCGGCTGCCGCACGCCGAGTTCGTCAAGATCCACGACAGTGGGCACGTGGTGATGCTGGAGCACGCCGACGAGGTCAACATCGCGGTCAGCCACTTCCTCGACTCGTGCGAGCGGGACCGTCCGTGACCCGCGTCGAGTTGCCGACGGTCGCGGACACGTACGCCTTCGGGCGGCGCCTCGCGCGGCTGCTGCGCGCCGGTGACCTGGTGCTGCTGACCGGGCCGCTGGGCGCCGGCAAGACCGCGCTGACCCAGGGGATCGGCGCCGGGCTGGGCGTGCTCGGCGACATCACCTCACCGACCTTCGTGATCGCCCGGGTGCACCGGCCGGATCCGGCGACCGGACGCGGGGTGGCCCTGGTGCACGCCGACGCGTACCGGCTCGGTGCGGCGAGCGACCCCCGGGCCGAGATCGACGACCTGGACCTGGACGCCTCGGTGGAGGAGTCGGTCACCGTGGTCGAGTGGGGCGAGGGGCTGGTCGAGCAGCTGGTCGACGCGCACCTGCGGATCCGCCTCGACCGGCGGGACGACGACACCCGGGTCGTCGAGCTGGAGCCGGTCGGCGGTGACTGGGCGGCGCGACTGGCCGCGCTGATCGCTGTCGTACCCACTGCCTACAGTGCCCGGAAACGATCCGACCGGTGAAAGGCCGCCGATGCCCGACGACACCCCCGCTCTCAACCTGATGGCCCTGCTTCCCGAGGAGTGGCGCGAGGTGCTCGCTCCGCACCTCGACCCGGCCCGCACGGCCGCGCTGGCCGACTTCGTCGCCGGGGAGTACGCGACCCAGACCGTCTTCCCGCCGGCCGAGGACCTGTTCTCCGCCTACCGGCTCTGCGCGCCGTCGGCCTGCCGGGTGCTGATCCTCGGCCAGGACCCCTACCACCGGGCCGGCCAGGCGCACGGGTTGAGCTTCAGCGTGCGCGAGGGGGTCTCGGTCCCGCCGTCGCTGCGCAACGTCTTCAAGGAGTTGGGGGAGGACCTGGGCGTGCCCAAGCCGCGCAGCGGCAACCTGGACGGCTGGGCGGCGCAGGGGGTGCTGCTGCTCAACTCGGTGCTGACGGTGCGGCAGGGCACCCCCGGCTCGCACGCCAACCGGGGTTGGGAGGAGTTCACCGACGCCACCATCCGGGCGCTCGACGCCCAGGAGTCGCGGGTGGTGTTCCTGCTCTGGGGCGGCTACGCGCGCAAGAAGGCGGCGCTGGTCACCAACCCGCAGCACGTGGTGCTGGAGGCGGGCCACCCCAGCCCGATGAACCCGCGTGGCTTCCTCGGCAGCCGTCCGTTCAGCGCGGCCAACAAGGCCCTCGCCGACGCCGGCCTGCCCACCCTCGACTGGGAGCGCACCGCCGGCTGAGCGCGACAGACGGCGGCGCCGTGCCCCCGAGGGCGGGGACACGGCACCGGACGTGCGGGGTCACCGGTGTCGGCCAGGGGCTACCGCGCCTGGGGCACCGGGATCCAGGTGAGTTCGTCGTCCACGTCGGCCACCTCGACCGACTCCGCGATCCTGGTCAGCTCCGCGAGGGAGAGCCCTGCGGTGCTGAGGACCTGCACCTGCACCGCGCCGTCCGAGGTCCAGCGGTTGCAGAACGGGGCGTCCGTCGCCTGGTGGCACTCCGTCTGGCCGGCCTTCGCCTGCTGGTTGGAGGAGGAGGCGGGTGTGACGGAGATGCTGAGACTGTCCGGGATTCCGATGCGCTCCGGGTCGCCGTACGGCCTGGTCAGTCCGGTGGTCGCCGGGGCGGGGTCGGCGTAGGTCACGCCGCCGTAGTTGCCTGCGCGGGCCTGCGCGATGCCGTCCATGCCGGGCAGGGCGTGCGTGCCGACCTCCACCGGGGTGAGGCCGGCGGGCAGGTAGCCGACCCGGAAGGGCAGCGTGGCCGGCGTCGCCGGACTCGGCTTCAGGGCGGTGACCAGCACCGACAGGTCCGCAATGGAGGGTTCGGGGCTGCTCGTGTACGCGGTCACGACGGCCCATGCGTCGTCGGCGTACTCCCAGGCCAGTTGACGGCCGGCCGGCTCGACGGTCGACTCGACCGCCTGGTGACCGGCGATCGTCGACGAGGTGCCGCCGGTGATCCCCGCCGGGTCGAACGCACCCGGTCGGTAGAGCGTCAGGTGAGCGAAGAGCGTTCCACCGGGCGAGTTCCCGCCCGCGACGGGGGGGCGCTTCCCGTCCCGGCGGTCCGGCTGCTCGGAGTCGTCGTCGACCGGCCGGTCGTGGGTGGTCTTGCCGTCCATGTAGACCGAGGCGATCTGATAGGCGGTGGACACCACGACGGGGTCCTGCACGCGCAGCGGACCGGCGTCGAACGCGCGGAACGTGAAGCTGAACGGTGGTGCGTCCGGCCAGGTGGCCTCGGCGCCCGGTGCGGCACCGGCGACGATCGTGTTCGCCTGCTCGGGGGTCGCCGACGTACCCGGCGTCAGCGCGAACGTGCCGGCGACCACGGCCGCGACCAGTCCGGCGGCACCGGCGGAGGCGAAGCCCGCCCGACGGCGACGTTCGGCCCTGCGGCCGGCCGCGACGATCTGGTCGACGGAACGTGACATGGGCGGCTCGTCCACAGTCACCGCCGCCACGATCTCATGCAATTGCGACATGCCATTCCTTGTCCTCGATGTGATTGAGCCGGTCGGCTCCCAGCAGTTCGCGGAGCTTGGCGAGACCGCGCGAGGTCTGGCTCTTCGCCGTCCCGACGGTGCAGCCCAGCACCTGGGCCGTCTCCTCCAGACTGAGTCCGAGGTAGTGGCGCAACACCACGGCGGCACGTTGGCCGGTGGGCACGGCGTTCAGCGCCGCCCGCAGCCGAAGCCGCTCGTCGGTCGCGCCGTTCGGGTCGTCCACCGCAACGTCCGGAATGCCGTCGCCGACCGACCGTTCCCGCCCCTGACGCCAGGGCCTGCGGGTCTCGTCGACGGCAGCCCGGTACACCATGGTCTTGGCGTACAGGTCCGGCCGTTCCACCTTGCGCCAGCGCGGATACAGCTTGATCAGCGTGTTGGCCACCGCGTCATCCGCCGCGTGCCAGTCCCCGCAGGTCACGTAGGCCAGCTTGCGCAGCGACGCCATCTGGGACGTCACGAACTCCCGGAACGCTTGCTCGTCTGCGGCCTTCAAATCGACATTCCTCCTCTGTCCGGAGGTGGGACGGTGGTGGCGGGAGCAGAAGTTGCTCGGCGAACAGAAGTACTTGCCCGACAACTCTCGGTAGCGTCGGTGGTCGTCGGAGCGGCGCTTCCATCGAGGGCGGGCGGGGCGCCACGGGGCGGCCGGCGGTACGGCTAGGCTGGCTCATTGTGCTCGTACTCGTGGTGGACAGCTCGACGCCGGCGGTGACGGCGGCCCTGGTCGAGGTCACCGCGACGGCGGTGACGACCCGTGCGCACCGGTGCACCGTCGACGCTCGCGCGCACGGCGAGCTGCTCGCGCCGCAGGTCGACGCGGTGTTGACCGACGTGGGCGCCCGGCCGGCCGACCTCGGCGCGATCGTCGCCGGGCTCGGTCCGGGGCCGTTCACCGGGCTGCGGGTCGGGCTGGTCACCGCCGCCACGATGGGCCAGGTGCTCGGCGTTCCGACGTACGGCGTGTGCTCTCTGGACGCGATCGGGTACCCGGCGGCGAGCGGCGAGCCGGTGCTGGCCGCCGGTGACGCGCGGCGGCGGGAGATCTACTGGGCGGTCTACGACGATGCCGGGCAGCGGCTCGTCGGGCCGGAGGTCGGCGCGCCGGCGGTCGCCGCCGAGCGGGCCCGGGAGCTGGGTGTCACGGCGGCGGTCGGCGACGGCGCGCACCGGTACGCGGAGACGCTCGGACTGCCGCTGCGACCGGAACCGCGCTACCCGGACGCGTCGGCGCTGGCCACCCTGGCCGCCGAGCGCATCCGGGCCGGTTCACCCGGCGAGACGTTGACCCCGCTCTACCTGCGACGTCCCGACGCTGTGGCGGCCACCGCCCGTAAACCGGTCCTGCCATGACCGAGCCGCAGCGCACCGATCCGGTGCGGCCCGATCTGGTGCGGCTCGGCCGGTTCCGGTGGTGGCACATCGCCGAGGTGCTGCCGATCGAGGAGGACCTCTTCGGCACCGAGCAGTGGTCTGCGGCGATGTTCTGGAACGAGCTGTCCCACGGGCACTTCTATCTGGTCGCGACCGAGGACAGCGGCGCGGTGCTCGGCTACGCCGGACTGGCCGTCTCGCCACCCGACGAGGCATGGGTGCAGAACATCGCGGTACGGCGGGACGCGCAGCGCCGGGGCGTCGGCCGGGTGCTGCTGGAAGCCCTGCTCGCCGAGGCCGCCCGGCGGGGCGTACGCAGCGTGCTGCTGGAGGTCGCGGCGGACAACGCGCCGGCCCAGCACCTCTACGCGTCGTACGGCTTCGAGCCGATCGGTGTGCGGCGCGGCTACTACCAACCGAGCAACACCGACGCGCTGGTGATGCAGCGCACCCAGGACTGAGAACCCATGGCTGACGAACCACTGATCCTCGGCATCGAGACCTCGTGCGACGAGTCCGGCGTCGGCATCGTGCGCGGGCACACCCTGCTCGCCGACGCGCTCGCGTCCAGCGTGGACCAGCACGCCCGGTTCGGCGGGGTGGTGCCCGAGGTGGCCAGCCGGGCGCACCTGGAGGCGATCGTGCCGACCATGCAGCGGGCGCTGACCGAGGCGGGCGTGACCCTCGCAGGGTGGCCCGGCTGGGCCGCGCGGCACGGCATCCGGGTACGCGTACCCCGGCCCGGGCTGTGCACCGACAACGGCGCGATGGTGGCGGCCCTCGGCTCGCACCTGGTCCCCTCGGGGGTCGCGCCGAGCCGGCTCGACCTGCCCGCGGATTCGGCGATGCCGCTGACCACGGTCAGCGCCTGAGGGAGGACGGCGACGTGATCGTACGCATGTGGGAGGCGCGGGCGGAGCCGTACGCGCTCGCCGAGCTGATCACCTGGGTCTGCGAGAGTGCCCTGCCCGAGTTTGAGCACGACCCGCTGCACCTGTCCAGCGAGGTGTTCTCCTCCACCGACCATCGGGTGGTGGTGATCTCGAAGTGGCGCAGCAGCCCCCGGCCGCTGCCCGAGCCGCCGGTGATGCTGCTCGCCCGGCCGCCGCACTCCTGGGACTTCACTCAGGTCGACCGCTGACCCGCACGTCGCCACGGTCAACGGATGGTCACCGTGGTGGTCGCGGTGGCCCGGTCGATGTCGCTGGTCCGAGCGCTGATCCGCAGTGTCCACTCGCCGGCCAGCGGGAACTGGATCTCGGCGCTGCCGTGGTGCGGTTCCAGGCTGAACACGTCGATGGCGATCGGTTCGACGCCCGCCTCCGGCAGGGCGGCGGTGACGCTCCACTCCGCGACCGGCAACTCCTTGCCCTCCGGCGTGTAGACGTACGCGTGCAGGCTGTTCGCCGTGTTCGGCGCCGCCGGGTAGATGTCGAACTGCACCACGAAGATGCTGGTGGTCAACGACTGTGCGACACCGTCCCGGGTGACCCCGTCGGCGGTCGCGCCGTCCGTACGCCCCGGCGGCGTCTGCACCAGCACCGCGGTCAGCGCCAGGACCACCGCCGTCACCGCGAGTTCGACACCGGCCGCGCGGGCGACCCGGCGGGGGCGTCCGGCGGCGACCCGCCGCCGGATCAGGCGTCGCTGCCAGGCCGCGATGACCAGCACGGCCGCGAGCAGCGCGGCCTTGGCGCAGAGCAGGCGACCGTACGCGGTGCCGAGCAGCGCCGACGGCCGACCGAGTTCGATCGCGGCCTGGAGCACCCCGGCGGTGACCAGCCAGGCCACGGCCAGCGTGGCCCACCTTGACCAGGCCGGCAGGATGCGGGCGAGGACCCGCTCGTGAGTGCCCCGGAGCAGGAACACGGTGAGGGTGAGCAGCCCACCCAGCCAGACAGCCATCCCGACCACGTGCACGGTGGTCAGCACGATGCTTACCGGCGGCACGGGCGCGGCGACCGGATGCCCGGCGAGCGGCCAGGTGACCGCTCCGGCCACCCCCACCACGGCCAGCGTGCCGGTCCGGGCCCGCCCGGCGGTCCCCCGGGTGACCGCTGGCAGCAGCGCCGCGGCGATGCCGACCAGTGCCAGGCGTGCGGCGAGCACCAGCCCGATGTCGGTGTCGGCGACGGCCCGCAGGTCGGCGGGGGACAGTTGCCCGACCGGCGCGCCGACCACCTGGGCGGCCTGCCCGACCCAGGCGCCGACGGTGGCGGCGGCGACCAGACCGAGCCCGGTCAGCGCCATGACCGTCGCGCCCCGCCGGGACCGTCGCCGTGGCCACAGCGCCACGGTGAACAGCGGCGGGCCGACCGCCAGCAGCAGGCCGAGGTAGCCGAGGAACTTGGCGACGGGCACCAGGACCCCGGCCGGTGACTCCGACTCCGCCGCGGCGGGCAGCGGCGGGGCCACCGACGGCGCCCCGGCGGCGAAGGTGAAGCTGCCGGCGACCGGATGGCTGTCGGCCGAGATGACGCGGTAGCTGACCAGGTACGTGCCGAGTGGCCGGTCGGAGGCGCGCAGCATGATCCGCAGGGTCCGGTCCCGGACCTCCGGGTCACCGATGTTGATCCGCTTACCGTCCGGCGCGAGCACCTGCACCCGGCCGGACACGGGTGCGACCGACTCGTTGAAGGTGACCAGCACCTCGCGCGGCGCGTACGCGAGCACCTCGTCGCGCTGCGGGGTGGTGTTCACCACGACGGCGTGCGCCCCCGCTGGGCCGGTGGGGCCCAGCGCGGCGCACAGGGTGGCCAGGATCAGCCCGAGCAGGGCGAGGGCCCGGGTGCGGGGAGCCATCGGTCGGCTGGTTACCTGCGGCGCAACAGCCGATAGCTGAGGAAGCCGCCGGTGCCGAGGGCGGCGAGGAAGATCGCCCAGATCAGGGTGTTGCTGATGCCCATCGGCGGTGCGGTGTTGGCCTGCGCGGCGGCGATCAGTCCGTCTTCGCCGGGTGCGGGCAGCACGGCGGGCGGTAGTTCGGCGTACCGCACCAGGCCGGTGCTCTCCAGCATCAGCATGTGGTCGCTGACGTACTTGTTGGTGGCGTTGGCCAGTTCCCGGATCACGTCGTTGCGGGTGCTGCCCCGGACCGCGGTGACGACCGGGAGGATCGCGCCGTGGGCGACCCGGAGCCGGGTGACGAAGATCTGGTCGAACTGGGCGCCGGTGGCGTTCTTCATCTCCGTCAGCCACTGCTGCTGCTGTGCGGACGGCACGGTCGGGATGGTCGCGCCGAGCTTGTTGGCGGCCTCCACGGTGAGGCGGTCCAGTTCCTCGTGCTGCCGGGCGATCTCCGCACCGACCTCGCGGACCACCGCCGACTGGCCCTTCTCGGCGGCCATCTGCCCGGCCGGCATCTCCCAGAGCCCGGCCAGGCGCACCCCGTCGAGCAGGGCCTGGTCGGCGGCGGCGAGCTGCTGGCCGACGGGCGCGGCCACAGCGGCACCGGGCAACCCGATGAGAGCGGCGGCGATCGTGGTGAGCAGCACCGCCAGGCGACGGGACCGGGTGCCCTGCCGGCGACGAACGGAATCCAGCGGTGCCATGTCTGCGGCGCCTCCTCGGACGAGAACCGATCATCAACGTGACGGGCGGGACGGCACCCGCCGGCCGCTCGTGCGCACAGTGGTACGGAGTGAGCGGCCGATCAGTTCACCGGTCCACGGTCATTTGTGGCCGGGTCAGCCGACGTCGAGCGGGTCGGCCAGCAGCCGTTCGAAAGCGAGTTCGGCGGCACCGACCAGCGGGGCGTCCTCGCCGAGCGTCGGCGTGCGCAGGCGTACGTGCTCCAGGCAGGCGGGCAGGCCGTTGGAGTTGAGTCGGCTGCGTACCTGGGCGGCGGCGGCCAGATAGAGGTCGCGCATGGTGCCGCCGAAGATGACCATCTCCGGGTTGAAGATGTTGACCAGGTTGGCGAGGCCGAAACCGAGCCAGTCGCCGGCCTGGCGTACCGCGGTCTGGGCCCGGGCGTCGCCACGGTCGGCGGCGTCGAAGACCGCGAGCATCGCCTCCCGGCCCCGGGCGTCGGACCGGCCGGCGGCCCGCAGCAGCGCGTGCTCGCCGATCTCGGTCTCCCAGCAGCCCCGGTTGCCGCACTCGCAGCGGGCCCCGTCTCGGGCCACCACCATGTGCCCGACCTCGCCGCTGTAGCCGCCGTGCCCGGTGAGGCGGCGTCCACCGGCGATGATCCCCGCACCCACACCGACGTCTCCGTAGAGGTAGATGACGTTGTCGCAGTCGGCCGCCACGCCTCGGGCGTGTTCGGCGAAGGCCGCCACGTCGGCGACGTTCCCGACGGTGACCGGCACGTCGACGCCGAGTTCGCTGCCGAGGGTGGCGCCGATCGGCTCGTCCACCCATCCGGTGGTCGGGCCTAGCCGGACCAGCCCGTCGTCGCGGCGCACCATGCCGCAGACCGCCACCCCGGCCCCGACGCAGACCGCGCCCGGCGGCAGCGCGCGACGCATCTCCTTCACCGCCCCGGCCAGCAGCGGGGCGGCCTCCGTCGCGGACAGGCCGCGCGGGCGGTCCAGTTCCCAGCGGTCGATGACCGCACCGCCCAGACCGACCCGCGCGGCCCGCATCCGGTCCACCTCGATGCTGTACGCGTACGCGAAGACCCGGTCCGACTCGGGCCGGACGACCAGCGACGGTCGTCCGGCCCGGCCGGTCTCCCTCGGCGCACCCTCGGCCACCAGGCCGGCCGCGGCGAGGTCGGCGGTGAGCGCCCCGATGGTGCTCCGGTTCAAGCCCAGCGTGTTGGTCAGCTCGGCGCGTGTGGTGGCGCCGTGCAGGTGCACGTAGCGCAGCAGGGCGCCGAGATTCTGCCGACGGATCTCGTCCTGGCTGGGTCCAACACGCATCGGGACTTGACTACTTTCGGTACAGCGGATCAGCGGTTGCCGGTGGCCGAGGCTCGTCGTCGCGACAACGCGTCGACACTGGCCGCGAGCAGCAGCACCACACCGGTGACCACGTACTTCACGCCCGAGCTGTAGCCCATCAGCCCCATGCCATTGTCGATCACCGCCACCACGGCGCCACCGAGGACCGCGTCGAGGACGCGTCCCTTGCCCCCGAAGAGGCTCGTACCACCGATCACTGCGGCACCCACCGCGTACAGCAGCACGTTGCTTCCCCCGGTGTTCGGATCGACCGAGTTGGCCCGGCTCGCTGCCACGATGCCACCGATCGCCGCCATCGTGGAACAGATCACGAAGACCGAGATGCGGATCCGGTCCACGTCGATGCCGGCCCGGCGTGCGGCCTCCCTGTTGCCGCCGACCGCGTAGATGTGCCGGCCGTAGCTGGTGCGCTGGAGCACGAAGGTCCAGACCACGAGCAGGATGGCGATGATCGGCACCACGATCGGCACACCCTTGAGCGAGCTGATCAGCACGTTGTGGCTGCGCTCCAGGTTGAGCACGTAGACGGCGGCGCCGAGGACCACGGCCAGGATGCCGATCCGGCCCAGCACCATGGCGAGCGGGTCGTTGATCAGGCCGCGTGCGGCGCGCTTGCGGTACCGCAGCAACTGCACCGCGGCGAAGCCGGCGACCGCGAGCGCGGCCAGGGCCCAGCCGAGCGCGGGCGGCAGGTTGCGGTTGGCGATCGCCACCAGGATCGGGTCACGGACCGAGATGTTCCGGCCCTCCTCCATCAGCAGCAGCACCACACCCTGGAAGGCGAGGAAGCCGGCGAGGGTGACCACGAACGACGGGATGCCGACCTTGGCGACCAGGAAGCCCAGCGTGGTGCCGATGACCAGGCCGGTGAGCACGGCCGCGAGCACCGCGACGTACCAGGGGTATCCGAGGACGGTCACCACGTTGGCCAGCACCGCCGCGCAGACGCCGCTGGCGAACCCGGCGGACAGGTCGATCTCGCCCAGCAACAGGACGAAGACCAGGCCCATGGCGATCAACGTGACCGCCGCGCCCTGGGTGAACAGGTTGGCGAAGTTGCCCGCGGTGAGGAAGCTCGGACGCATGATCGAGAAGATCGTGCAGAGCACGAGCAGCCCGGCGACGGCGGGCAGCGCGCCGATGTCGCCGCCGCGTACCCGACGCCAGTAGCCGCGTACGTGACTGCCGACGGTGGGCGCTGGCGTCACGGCGGCCGGCCCGTCCTGCTTGACGGCGGTGGAACTCATACCGTCCTTCCTTCCCTGCCGTCGGCGGGTGCTCCACCGTTGCCGTTGGCGGCCGGTTCGGTGGCGAGCCCGAGCCCGCCGGAACGGCCTGCGGTGATCAGCTCGACCACCTGCGAGTGCGTGATGTCGGTGGTCCTCACCTGGGCGACCATCTGGCCGAGATAGAGCGCGGCGATCCGGTCGGAGACGGCGAAGACGTCGTTCATGTTGTGCGAGATGAGCACCACGGCCAGGCCGTTGTCGGCCAGCCGGCGGACCAGTTCGAGCACCTGGGCGGTCTGCGCGACGCCGAGCGCGGCGGTCGGCTCGTCCAGGATCACCAGCTTGCTGTTCCAGAGCACCGCCTTGGCGATCGCCACGGTCTGGCGCTGACCGCCGGAGAGGCTGGAGACGTGCTGGCGTAGCGACTTCACGGTGCGTACGGAGAGCCCGGCCAGGGTCTCCGCGGCCATCTGCTCCATCGCCGGCTCGTCCAGCACGATGCCGCTGCGCTTCTCGCGCCCGAGGAACATGTTCTGCACGATGTCGAGGTTGTCGCAGAGCGCGAGGTCCTGGTAGACGACCTCGATGCCGAGCGAGGCGGCGTCCCGGGGGCTGTTGATGCTCACCGGACGGCCGTCGAAGACGAACTCGCCGGAGTCGGTGGGGTGGATGCCGCTGATGCACTTGACCAGGGTCGACTTGCCGGCGCCGTTGTCGCCGACGAGCGCGGTCACCTCGCCCGGGTAGGCGGCGAAGGCGACGTCGCGCAGGACCTGGACGGGACCGAAACTCTTGTCGATCCCGCGTAGCTCCAGCAGTGGGGTCGCGGACACGGGGTTCTCCTTAGGCACGGCGGGAGATCGGGGCCCGTCCAGCGGCGTCGCGCCGCCCGGCACGGGGTTGCCGTGCCGGGCGGCGCCGCCCAGGCGGGTGGGTCAGCTGATGCCCGCTTCGGTGCAGAGCTTGGCGAAGTCGGCGGTGCAGACCTCTTCCTTGGTCACGTAGCCGTCGGCGATGACGTCCTTGACGTTCTCCTTGTAGATCGCCTTCGGGGTGAGCAGGACGCTGGCCACGTCCCGGCCGCTCTCCGGGTCCTTGACCGTCTGGCCGGTCTCCTTGCGCTCGCCCTTGGCCAGCGCGATGGCCAGCCCGGCGGCGGCGTCCGCCTCCTGCTTGACCGCCTTGTAGACGGTCATGCACTGGTCACCGGCGAGGATGTTCTGCAGACCCTGCGGGTCGGCGTCCTGGCCGGTCACCGGGACCTTGCCGTTGAGGTTGTTCTTCCTGAGCACCGAGATGGCGGCGTTGCCCAGGCCGTCGTTCGCGCTCAGCACGCCGTCGATCTTGCCGCCGGCCTTGGTGAGCTGCTGCTCGAAGATGGTGGCGGCCTGCGCGTTGTCCCAGTCCGGCACCGAGTCGTCGGCGGCCTGGGTGTACTCGCCCGAGTCGAACTTCGGCTTGAGGACCGAGTCGTACCCGTTCTTGAACAGGGTCGCGTTGTTGTCGGTCGGCGAGCCGTTCAGGTACGCGATCGCCGGCTTCTCCACCTTGGCGTCGGTGAGGCACTTGACGAGGCCCTCGCCCTGGAGCTTGCCGACGGCCTCGTTGTCGAAGCTGACGTAGTACTCCGCCGAGCCGCCGAGGGTGAGGCGGTCGTAGTCGATCGTGGCGACGCCCTGCGACCTGGCCTTGTCGAGCACGGCCTTGCCGGTGCCGGAGTCCAGGTTGACGATCATCAGCGCGGTGACGCCACTGGTGATCATCTGATCGGCGATGGTCTGGAACGCGTTCTTGTCACCCTGGGCGTTCTGGATGTCGTACTGAACGCCGGCGGCCTCGAACGCGGCCTGGAGGAACTTGCGGTCCGCGCTCTCCCAACGGACCGAGGACTTGCTGTCCGGCAGGATCACCCCGATCTTCGGGGTCTTGTCGGAACCGGCCTGGTCACCGCCGGAGTCGTCGCCGCAGGCCGTCAGGGAGCCGAGGGTCAGGAGGCCCACGGCGCCGACGGCGAGGAAGCCCTTGCGCATCTGCAGGGTCCTTTCGAGGGTGGGGGAAGGTGTCGGTGTTTGTTTTGTTGTGTCCGGCAACGTATTGCGCCCTACCCGCCAGCACAAGAGCGCGATGGCGATGAGTTTGTTGTCGGCGGTAACAATTCAGCAACGTCGAGGACACCCGCCCGGTACGAAGCCGAACGGCGGCGCGTGAGTGCGCAGGTGGAGTGCGGTCAGCCGGTGGTCAGCGCGGCGGTGCGGGCCTCGGTGAGCGCCACGAGATCCGTGGGCGCCAATTCCACCTGGAGGCCCCGGCGGCCGGCCGACACGTACACGGTGGGGTGGGCCAGGGCGGAGTCGTCGACCACCGTGGGCAGCCGCTTGCGCTGGCCGAGCGGGCTGATGCCGCCCCGCACGTACCCGGTGGCGCGCTCGGCCGCCGCGCGGTCGGCGAGCGCGGCCCGCTTGCCGCCCACCGCAGCGGCGAGGGCCTTGAGGTCCAGCTCGCCGGTGACCGGCACCACCGCCACGGTCAACGCGCCGTCGACCTCGGTGACCAGGGTCTTGAAGACCCGCTCCGGCGCGACCGCGAGCGCCGCGGCGACCAGCGCGCCGTAGTTGGCGGCGTCCGCCGGCACGTCGTACGAATGGGTGCGGTGCGTGATCCTCCGCTTCGCCAGCAGCGCGATCGCCGGCGTACCCCG
This sequence comes from Micromonospora craniellae, assembly GCF_014764405.1. Classification (NCBI taxonomy): domain Bacteria; kingdom Bacillati; phylum Actinomycetota; class Actinomycetes; order Micromonosporales; family Micromonosporaceae; genus Micromonospora; species Micromonospora craniellae. The sequence continues at coordinate 4,295,257 of NZ_CP061725.1, forward strand.
TCCCGCCATGCCCGCCAACCCAGCCTCTCAGGTCACCGGCTGGCAGATGAGCACCGTCGGCGCCGCGGCGACCCGGGTCAGCACCAGGCTGGCCGGCTGGTCACCGGTCAGCCTCAGGTCCCGCCGGAGCCGCTCCGGTTCCAGCGCGGAGCCCCGCTTGAGGATCTCCACCCGGCCGACCCGGCGCTCCCTCAGCAGCGCCCGCAGCCGCTTGAGCGAGAACGCCAGCACGTCGGTCACCTCCAGGCAGCGGGCGTACGGGGTGGGGATGGCCCGGTCGGCATAGAGGTAGGCGATGCTCGGGTCGGCCAGCGAGGCGTCCAGGTCGGCGGCCAGCTCGGCGACCAGGTGCGCCCGCACCACCGCCGAATCCGGGTCGTAGACGAACCTGCGTACCGGCCCGACCGGCGCCTCCGCCGTCCCCTGCCCGGTGAGCTGATACACGCGCGGCCCGTCGCCGGGATGTAAGGAGGGGACCCCTGCTATGCACGAGGCGTTAGTAGGGGACCCTTCCTTACATACGGTTGCGCGGCGTCGGTGTTCGGCGAGCGGGCCGCACCAGAGGGCCGCCTCGACCAGGTCGCCGTCGACGCCGACCCACTCGGCCTCGGCACCGGCCGGGATCAGGGCATGATCGAGACCCGGCGCCACCTTCACCGCCGTGTACGGCACCCGTTCGGCCAGCCCGACGACGAAGTCCCAGGGTGGCGAGTACGCGTTCGGGTCGAAGATCCGGCGACCGGTGCCGGCCCGACGACGGGCCGGATCGCAGAAGACCGCGTCGACCCGGGTCACGTCGAACGCGGTCGCGTCGCCGCACTCCACGGAGACGAGGTCGGCCAACCCTGCGGCGTGGGCGTTCGCCTCGGCGAGCGCAGCGGTGAGCGGGTCGGCCTCCACGGCGTACACCCGGATGCCGGTGCGGGCGGCGGCCAGCGCGTCGGCGCCCAACCCGCAGCCCAGGTCCGCCAGGGTGGCCACCCCGGCGGCCCGCAGCCGTCGCGCCCGGCGGTCCGCGACGATCCGCCGGGTGGCCTGCTCCAGACCGGGCCGGGTGAAGAACATGCCCCTCGCCTCCGGCCCGAACTTGCCGGTGGCGCGGCGGCGCAACTCCGCCTGGGTCAGGGCCGCCGCCGCCAACCCGGCCGGCACCCCGGCCGCGCGGAGCGTGGCCGCCGCGTGCAGCGGGTCACCGCCGGCCACCCGCACCGCCGCGTCGAGCGCCGCCGACCCTTCGTCGGTACGCAACGCAGCGAACTGCCCCAGATCCACCCGCCGATTATCCGGGTCGCCACCCGACACCGACCCGACCGCCCCCGCCGCTGTCCCCAACCGGCGCTGTCCAGTTCATGATCGTGCTCGATCCAGATTCGAGTGGTCTCGCAGTCGCCTGGACACCACTCGATCCTGGATCGAACGTGACCTCAACGCCGTTCGCGGTATCCCGCCGGCCGTCGATCATGCGGCATCCCGCCCATCGCCCGCCGATCATGGAGTCGTGGCTCGTGCAAACACCCTTAATCGGGGCGTTTCGTCGACCACAACTCCATGATCGACGGGGCGACGGGGGCAGGGCGGACGGGGCGGCGGGGCCGAGGGGCGGCGGGGCCGAGGGGCGGCGGGCCGCTGGTGGAGGGGCGACTTCGGCGGCGGGTGCTGTGGGTGGCAGCGCCAGCGGCAGCGCCCGGGGGTGATCAGTGGGTGGGGTGGTGGGTGGTGACGAAGGCGTGCCAGGCAGCCGGGGTGAAGGTGAGCGCCGGGCCGGTCGGGTCCTTGCTGTCACGTACGGCGACCACGCCGGGCAGGTTGTCGGCTACCTCGACGCAGGCGCCGCCGTTGGCGTTGCTGCGGGAGGACTTGCGCCAGGCGGCACGGGTCAGGTCCATGAGTTCGCCACTTCCTCGATCAGGCGGGCGGACTGCCGGCGCGGCAGCGCCTCACCGGCCACAGTCTCCCAACGACGTCCGAGGTTGGCAAGCTCGTTCGGGCTGTCCACGGTGTGCCCCCGGAGTTGGTTGTCCAGATGGGCCACCTCGGTGCCGTCGGCGAGTCGAGCCAGCACGAACGGGCCGTGGAGCCCGATGTACCACGGGGTCTCGGCCGGCACGATCCGTACCTGGACATGCGAATGGTCGGCGAGGGCGCGCAGGTGCTTCACCTGCTCGTACATGGTCGTGGGCTCGCCCACCTGCCGGCGCAGCGCCTGCTCATCGAGCACCGCGACGAGCTGCGGCGGCTCCTCGCGGGCGAGGATCTCCTGCCGCGCCATCCGGGCCAGCACCCGCTTCTCGATCTGCTCGTCGGCCAGCGGCGGCCCGGCCCGCAACATCTCCCGCGCGTACGCCTCGGTCTGGAGCAGGCCCGGCACCACCGCCGGGTCGTACCAGCGCAGCGCGACGGCCTCGCGCTCGATCTCGCCCCACGGCCGGAACCAGTCCGGCTCGGCGTGCAACCGGATCAACTCCAGCATCCCGACGAAGAGGCCACCGGTCTCCAGCACCTTGTCGAACCGGGACAGGTAGTCGACGCTGAGGTGGTTCGGGCCGATCTCCATCGCGCTCACCGCCGACGGGGAGTAGTTGACCATCTTGCCGAGTTCTTCCTGGCTGAGCCCGCGCAGCTTGCGGGCCCGGCGCAGTTGGTCGCGCAGGAAACCCAGGGTTGGCATGTCCGCCATCTGTCCGCCCTCCGTCACGTAATAGCGCCGGAGAGTAAGCGTCGGTCGTTCGGTGGGGAAGCGAGCGTCGGCGTGTTGCGGTCAACCGTGGCGAACGCTGGCGTAAGAGTGGCGAACGCTGGTGCAAGAGCGGCAGAAGAGTGGCGAGATAGTGGCGCGAGAGTGTGGAAATGTGGCGACACGAGGTGGTGGGTTGGCACTCTCCTTGACGGAGTGCTAGCCGAGGAATAACCTGCGATTAGCACTCTCACCCTGAGGGTGCCAACGTCCGGGCCCTGGTGCCCGGGGGTTGAACGCCAGGCGGACCGGCACCCGCGACGACGGCCCCGCCCGGTGGCATGTGGCAATTGACGCCGGTCGGCGTGCTGACCGGCAACGAAACCAAGTACCCCAGGAGGGTATGCCCGTGACTACCGCGACCAAGGTTGCGATCAAGCCGCTCGAGGACCGCATCGTGGTCCAGGCGAACGAGGCCGAGACCACCACCGCCTCGGGCATCGTGATCCCCGACACCGCCAAGGAGAAGCCGCAGGAGGGCACCGTCCTCGCTGTCGGCCCCGGCCGGATCGACGACAAGGGCAACCGCGTGCCGATCGACGTCTCCGTCGGCGACACCGTTCTCTACTCGAAGTACGGCGGCACCGAGGTCAAGTACGCCGGCGAGGAGTACCTGGTGCTCTCCGCCCGCGACGTCCTCGCGGTCATCGAGAAGTAACCAACCGATCAGTGACGTTGCCCCGGTCCGGCTCGCCGGGCCGGGGCAACGTCGCGTCGAAGGGACATTCATGGCGAAGATCCTGAGCTTCTCGGACGACGCCCGGCACCTGCTGGAACACGGTGTCAACGCGCTCGCGGACGCGGTCAAGGTCACCCTCGGGCCGCGCGGGCGCAACGTCGTCCTGGACAAGAAATTCGGTGCGCCGACGATCACCAACGATGGCGTGACCATCGCGAAGGAGATCGAGCTCACCAACCCGTACGAGAACCTCGGCGCGCAGCTGGTCAAGGAGGTGGCGACCAAGACCAACGATGTCGCCGGCGACGGGACCACCACCGCGACCGTGCTGGCGCAGGCCATGGTCCGCGAGGGTCTGCGCAACGTCACCGCGGGCGCCAACCCGGCCGGCCTCAAGCGGGGCATCGACGCGGCCTCCGCGAAGGTCTCCGAGGCGCTGCTCGGCAAGGCCGTCGAGGTCGCCGACAAGAAGGCCGTGGCGCACGTCGCGACGGTCTCCGCGCAGGACTCCACCATCGGCGAGCTGATCGCCGAGGCGATGGAGCGGGTCGGCCGCGACGGTGTGATCACCGTCGAGGAGGGCTCCGCCCTGCACACCGAGCTGGACGTGACCGAGGGTCTCCAGTTCGACAAGGGCTTCATCTCGCCGAACTTCGTCACTGACGCGGAGTCGCAGGAGTCCGTCCTGGAGGACGCGTACATCCTGATCACCACGCAGAAGATCTCGGCGATCGAGGAGCTGCTGCCGCTGCTGGAGAAGGTCCTCCAGAACAACAAGCCGCTGCTGATCGTCGCCGAGGACGTCGAGGGTCAGGCCCTGTCCACCCTGGTGGTCAACGCGATCCGCAAGACCCTCAAGGTCTGCGCGGTCAAGGCTCCCGGCTTCGGCGACCGCCGCAAGGCGATGCTCCAGGACATGGCGATCCTCACCGGTGCCGAGCTGGTCGCGCCCGAGCTGGGCTACAAGCTCGACCAGGTCGGCCTGGAGGTGCTGGGCACCGCCCGGCGCATCGTGGTCGACAAGGAGAACACCACCATCGTCGACGGTGGCGGGCAGTCCGCCGAGGTCACCGACCGGGTCGCCCAGATCCGCAAGGAGATCGAGGCGTCGGACTCCGAGTGGGACCGGGAGAAGCTCGCCGAGCGGCTGGCCAAGCTCTCCGGCGGCATCGCGGTGGTCAAGGTCGGCGCGGCCACCGAGGTCGAGATGAAGGAGCGCAAGCACCGCATCGAGGACGCCATCGCCGCGACCAAGGCTGCGGTCGAGGAGGGTACGGTCCCCGGCGGCGGTGCCGCCCTGGCCCAGATCCTGCCGGTGCTCGATGACGACCTGGGCTTCACCGGTGACGAGAAGGTCGGCGTCTCGATCGTGCGCAAGGCGCTGGTCGAGCCGCTGCGCTGGATCGCCCAGAACGCCGGCCACGACGGTTACGTGGTGGTGCAGAAGGTCGTCGCGGCGGAGTGGGGCACCGGCCTGGACGCCGCCGTCGGCGAGTACGTCGACCTGGCCAAGGCGGGCATCGTCGACCCGGTCAAGGTGACCCGTAACGCGGTCACCAACGCCGCGTCGATCGCCGGTCTGCTGCTCACCACCGAGAGCCTCGTGGTGGAGAAGCCGAAGGAGCCGGAGCCCGCCGCAGGCGGTCACGGCCACGGGCACGGCCACCAGCACGGCCCGGGTTTCTGACCCCTGCCGGACCTGGACGCGGGGCGCATCGTCGACGACGGTGCGCCCCGCGTGCGTTCCGGCCCGGTCACGCTCGGTCGAGGTGGCTACCGATCGGGCGTACGGTCGGAAACACTGGACCGGTGAGCAGTACGACGCCCCGGTACGCAGCCCTGGCCGGTGTCGCCGCCGCAGCGGCGGCCATCGGTGCCGCCGAAGTGGTGGCGGTGTTGACCGGCCCCCGTTCCGCCCCGCTGGTGGCGGTCGGTGGGCTGGTCGTGGACGCGGCCCCCGAGCCGGTGAAGCGGTTCGGGATCGCGGTCTTCGGCACGTACGACAAGATCGCTCTGCTGGTCGGGACGGGGGTGCTGCTGGCCGGTTTCGCCGCCCTGCTGGGCGTGCTGGCCGTCCGCCGCCTGGTGGTGGGCCTGGCCGGCATCGCGGCGTTCGCCGCACTGGGTGCCGGTGCGGCGCTGACCCGGGCCGGCGCGGACGGCCTGGACGTGCTGCCGCCGCTGGTCGGCGCGTTGGTCGGCGGCGTGACGCTCTGGGCGTTCGTCGCCGGGCCGCTGGAACTCGACCCGTGGCCCTGGTCCCCGCCGACCGAGCAGCGTCCACCCGGACCGGACGAGGCCGGACCGCAGCGTGCACATGAGCCGGCCGAGGCCGGGCCGCAGCATTCACCTGCGCCGGCAGCGGCGGGACCGCAGCATTCATCCGCGCCGGACGGGGCGGGTCCGCAGCGTGGTGCCGACCCGGAGTCGCGGCGGCGGTTCCTCACCGGTGTCGGCGCGGTGCTCGGGGTGGCCGTCGTCGGCGGTGCGGCCGGGCGGTGGTGGGCCGGCCGGCGCGGTGTCGCCGACGCCCGGGCTGCGATCAGGCTGCCCGCCCCGGTCTCCGCCGCGCCGCCGCTACCCGCCGGTGTCGACCTCCAGGTGCCGGGCGTGGCGCCCTTCGTCACCGAGAACCGGCGCTTCTACCGCATCGACACCGCCCTGGTGGTGCCGCAGGTGGATCCCCAGACGTGGCGGCTGCGCATCCATGGCCGGGTGCGCAACCCGGTGACGCTGAGCTTCGCGGACCTGCTGGCCCGGCCGATGGTGGAGCGGTACGTGACGCTGGCGTGCGTCTCCAACGAGGTCGGCGGCGACCTGATCGGCAACGCGCGGTGGCTCGGCGTACCGCTCCGGGAACTGCTCGACGAGGTGCAGCCGCTCGACGGCGCGGACCAGGTGGTCGGGCGCTCGGTGGACGGCTGGACCTGCGGCACCCCGACGGTGGTGCTGCGGGACGGGCGGGACGCGTTGCTCGCCGTCGGCATGAACGGCGAGCCGCTGCCGGTGGCGCACGGATTCCCCGCCCGGATGGTGGTGCCCGGCCTTTACGGGTACGTGTCGGCGTGCAAGTGGATCACCGAGCTGGAGCTGACCAGCTTCGCGGACTTCGACGCGTACTGGGTACCACGGGGCTGGTCGGCCGAGGGGCCGGTGAAGACGCAGTCGCGGATCGACACGCCCCGCCCGCGTAACCGTCCGGCCGCCGGCCCGGTCACCGTGGCCGGGGTGGCGTGGGCGCAGCACCGGGGCGTACGCCGGGTCGAGGTACGCGTCGACGGCGGGCCCTGGCAGGAGGCGGAGCTGGCGCCGACGGCCTCGGTGGACACCTGGGTGCAGTGGTCCTGGCGGTGGGAGGCGACGCCCGGCGAGCACACCCTCCAGGTCCGGGCGACCGACGCCGCCGGCGAGGCGCAGACCGAGCAGCGGCGGGGCGTGGCACCGGACGGCGCGACGGGCTGGCACTCGGTCACCCTGACGGTCGAGTGACGCACAGACCGACGCCGCGCTTCTGACGCAAAGGCCGACGCCGCGCTTCCGGGGGCGGGAGCGCGACGTCGGGGCCGTTCGGTCAGGCGACGTTGCGTTGGGCCGGGAGGGTCGACTTGTGGGAGCTGCCCAGGCGGGCCTCCAGCCGGTTGACGTCGACCCGGGTCTGCCGACGGTCGGCGAGGTCCTCCCAGCCGACCGCGAGCAGGCGCAGCCGCTCCGACTCGCTGAACCCGCCCCACACGCCGTACGGCTCCCGCACCGCCAGCGCGTGCGCGGCGCACTCGGCGCGTACCGGGCAGGCGCGGCAGACGTTCTTGGCGGAGGACTCGCGCCGGAGCCGGGAGGATCCGCGCTCGCCGTCGGGGTGGAAGAACTGGGCACTGTCGCGGCCACGGCAGGAGCCGAGCCGCTGCCAGTCCCACAGGTCGATGATGGGTCCCGGCAGTCTACGTACGTTCGACATCTTGCACCCCTCCTCTCGCGCGGCACCGCGAGATACTTCGTGGCCGGCTGTCCGGGCGGCGGGCCGCGCAGGCGCACCGTTCCCGGCCTGAGCCCTCGGTACCCAACCCCTTCTCGGCTCACACGTGTGTGATCCAAAAGCTTTGGCGGATTGGGGCATATGCACTATCTGTCGGAAAAGTTAGAAGAGTTGCCGGGAACCCCCTCCCGACCACACCCGGTCATGGTCTGCTCGTGTGCGGAGAGGAGATCACAGTGCGTACGGTTCTCGTGTGCGTTCGGACGCCGCTCGCGGCGCAGCACCTGACCTCCGCGGCAGCGCGGTTGGGACTGTCGGGTGCGGTCCGGACGGCGGTCTCCGATCCGGAGGTGATGCTGCGGCTCGCCGAGCGCCCCGCCGACGTGGTGCTCGCCGACACCGCCATCACCCGGCCCGACAGCGCCGGCTTCGTCCGCCGGGTCCTGGCCCGCGCGCCGCAGGCCAGCGTGCTGCTGCTCGGCGCGGAGGAGTCCGAGGCGGCGGCGGCGACCATCAGCGCCGGTGCACGCGGACTGATCCAGGGCGTGGACCACGATCTCACCAGCGCGGTCGCCAAGGCGCTGCTGCTGCTGGCCGCCTCCGGTCGGGCCAACCGGCCCCGGATCGCCGACCCGGCACGGGACACCGCCGCCGTCGGCGGCCCCGGCCGCCCGGCCCCCGGCACCCGGCCCACCACCGGCGAGGCCGCGTCGGCCTGGCCGGGCGGGGACGCCGCCGGTGGCCCGGCGATGGTGCCGGTGCAGCGGGGCGACGACCCGGCCGAGCCGGACGCCGCCCCCGAGACCGGCAAGGCCGCCCCGGCACGGGCCGACCGGCCCACCGTCGGCCTCACCGAACGGGAACTTCAGGTGCTGCTCGGCATGGCCGAGGGCAAGAGCAACGCCGAGATCGGCCGCGAGCTGTTCGTCTCCGAGGACACCGTGAAGACCCACGCTCGGAGGCTGTTCCGCAAGCTGGGCGCCCGGGACCGGGCGCACGCGGTGGCTGCCGGCTTCCGGGCCGGCCTGGTCGCCTGAACCGAAGGGCCGGACTGCGCTCAGTCCCGGCCGGCGGACTCGTCCTCGGTGCCCTCGCTGAGCGTGTCGTGCACCCCGTCGGCGTAACCCCGGGCGTAGTCCCAGGTGACGTAGTGGTCCGGGTCGGGGTCGTAGGCCGGCTCGTGCACCCGGGGGCGGCCCGAGCTGAGCAGGTGGCGCAGGTTGCCCCGGAGCAGGTCCCAGTCGAAGTAGTGCGGTTCCCGGCAGTCCTCACACTCGATGACGAGCCCGCGTACGCCGATCGGCGCCAGCAGCGCCTGGTAGATCTCCAGATCGGCGAGGTCTTCCAGCACGTCCTGGCGTTCGACATCGGTCAGCGGGTCGAGCGGGGCGTCGCGACCGGGGCCGTCCAGATCGGCCGACGGGTCGGTCGGATCGCCGGTGAACGGATCGATGGGCTCGTCGTGCACCCCCTCACCGTAGACCCAAGGCACGTCCGACGCCTGTCCCCCTTCGCGCGAGCCGACGTACCCCCAAGGTCGCCGCCACCCCGCCGGGCGGGCCGCCGGACGCGGGCGCCGCCCCGGCGGCTGGGTACGATGGGGCTGACGCACCCTCGCCCGGCGCTCGCCGGTGCCCACCCGTGCCACTTCGCTGAAGCCCCGTTCGACCAGCTCAGGAGAGCAATCGTGGAGAATTCGCCCCGTTCCGACCTTTTCGCCGGCACCGAGGGTGGCGAGCTGGGCGGCCATCTGCCCGAGTTGCCGGCCGGCTCCGCCCGGGTGGTGCCGCTGGGGCTGACCTTCGACGACGTACTGCTCCAGCCCGGTGAGTCGGACGTGGTGCCCAGCCGGGTGAACACCGTCACCCGGCTGACCCGCAACGTGACGCTCTCCATCCCGCTGCTGTCCAGCGCGATGGACACGGTGACCGAGGCGCGGATGGCGATCGCCATGGCCCGCCAGGGCGGCATCGGCGTCCTGCACCGCAACCTCTCGGTCGAGGACCAGGCGCTCCAGGTGGACCTGGTCAAGCGCTCCGAGTCCGGCATGATCACCAACCCGGTCACCGCCAGCCCCGACGACACGCTGCGCGAGGTCGACCAGCTCTGCGGGCGATACCGCATCTCCGGTGTGCCGGTGGTGGACGGCCAGGGCCAGCTCGTCGGCATCGTCACCAACCGTGACATGCGCTTCGTCTCCGACCCGGCCACTCCGGTCCGCGACATCATGACCCGCGCGCCGCTGGTCACCGCGCCGGTCGGGGTGACCAAGGAGGACGCGCTCGACCTGCTGCGCCAGCACAAGGTGGAGAAGCTGCCGATCGTCGACGGGTCCGGCAAGCTGCGCGGCCTGATCACCGTGAAGGACTTCACCAAGAGCGAGCAGTACCCGAGCGCCACCAAGGACGACGCGGGCCGGCTGCGGGTGGCCGCCGCGATCGGTGTGGGCGAGGACTCGTACAAGCGGGCCCGCGCGCTCGTCGACGCCGGGGTCGACGTGATCATCGTGGACACCGCGCACGGTCACCAGCGGGCCGTGCTGGAGATGGTCAACCGGCTCAAGAAGGACGTCGCGATCGATATCGTCGGCGGCAACGTGGCGACCTACGCCGGGGCGAAGGCCCTGGTCGACGCCGGTGCCGACGGCGTCAAGGTGGGCGTCGGCCCGGGTGCCATCTGTACCACCCGGATCGTGGCCGGCGTCGGCGTGCCGCAGATCACGGCGATCATGGAGGCCGCCCGCGCGGCCCGCCCGGCCGGTGTGCCGGTGATTGGCGACGGCGGCATCCAATACTCCGGCGACATCGCCAAGGCGCTGGTCTCCGGCGCCGACACGGTGATGCTCGGCAGCCTGCTGGCCGGCTGCGAGGAGAGCCCGGGTGAGCTGATCTTCGTCAACGGCAAGCAGTTCAAGGCGTACCGCGGGATGGGTTCGCTCGGTGCCATGCAGTCCCGGGGCCAGGCCAAGTCGTACTCCAAGGACCGTTACTTCCAGCAGGACGTGACCAGCGACGAGAAGCTGGTCCCGGAGGGCGTCGAGGGCCAGGTTCCCTACCGTGGGCCGCTCGCCCGGGTGGCCCACCAGCTCGTCGGCGGCCTGCGGCTGGCGATGGGGTACGCGGGCGCGGAGAGCATCGTCGAGCTGCACGAGCGCGGTCAGCTCATCCGGATCACGGCGGCCGGGCTCAAGGAGAGCCACCCGCACGACATCCAGATGACCGTCGAGGCACCTAACTACCACACCCGCTGACACCCCCTCCACCCCCGAAGACATCTGGAGTCCCCATGCGTGACGTGGTCGAGATCGGGCTGGGCAAGACCGCGCAGCGCGGCTACCACCTGGACGACATCGCGATCGTGCCGAGCCGCCGCACCCGGGACGTCGACGACGTCTCCACCGGTTGGCAGCTCGACGCGTACCAGTTCGGCATCCCCTGTGTCGGGCACCCCTCCGACGCGACGATGAGCCCGGCCTCGGCGGTCCGGCTCGGTGAGCTGGGCGGCCTCGGCGTGCTCAACGTCGAGGGGCTGTGGACCCGGTACGAGAACCCGGCCAAGGTGCTGGAGGAACTGGCCGACCTCGGCGAGGACGCCCGCGCCACCAAGCGGCTCCAGGAGGTGTACGCCGAGCCGATCCGGCCCGACCTGATCACCGAGCGGGTCCGCGAGCTGCGGGAGGGCGGCAGCACGGTGGCCGTCCGGGTGTCCCCGCAGCACACCCTGGCGCTGGCCCCGGTCATCCTCGACGCGGGCGTCGACCTGCTGGTCATCCAGGGCACGATCGTCTCGGCCGAGCACGTCTCGACCACAGACGAACCGCTCAACCTCAAGGAGTTCATCGCCGACCTGGACCTGCCGGTCATCGTCGGCGGCTGCACCGACTACAAGACCGCGCTGCACCTGATGCGGACCGGGGCGGCGGGCGTGATCGTCGGCATCGGCGGGGACGAGTGGTCCACCACCGAGTCGGTGCTCGGGATCCGGGTGCCGATGGCCACCGCGATCGCCGACGCCGCCGCGGCCCGCCGGGACTACCTGGACGAGACCGGTGGGCGGTACGTGCACCTGATCGCCGACGGCGACATCCGTACCTCCGGTGACATCGCCAAGGCGCTCGGCTGCGGGGCGGACGCGGTGATGCTCGGTGAGCCGCTGTCGCTCTGCGCGGAGGCGCCGGCCGGCGGCGCCTGGTGGCACTCGGCGGCCAGCCATCCGTCGCTGCCCCGGGGCGCGTTCGAGGTGGCCGGTGAGCCGCTGGGCTCGATGGAGCGCCTCCTGTTCGGCCCCGCCGACGAGCCCGACGGCCAGCTCAACCTCTTTGGCGGCCTGCGCCGGGCGATGGCCAAGTGCGGCTACCGCGACCTCAAGGAGTTCCAGCGCGTGGGCCTGGTCCTGGACCGCTGACCCCGGCCACTGCGTCGATCATGGAGTTCTGGCACCCGACCTGTGCTGGTTTCGAGTGGTTCGCCACCGCCACAACTCCATGATCGACAGGGCAGGCGGCGGTAGGCTCTGGCGGATGAGCAGGGGTTCGGGGCGGCGGTGGCGGGCTGGGGCGGTGGCCGTGGTGGCCGCGGTCGGGTTGGTCAGCTGCACGGGGGACCGCGAAGCCGCGGACCGGGACGGGTTCCGGGCGGGCAGTGTCGACCTGGCCGACCCGTACGTGCCGGGCAGCGGCAACGGCGGGTACGACGTGGACCACTACCGGCTGGCGGTGCGCTACGACCCGGCCGACGACCGGCTCACCGGCCGGGCCGAGGTCAGGGCGACCGCGACCCACGGGCTGTCCCGCTTCAACCTGGACCTGACCGGGCTGGCGGTCGACACGGTCACCGTGGACGGCACACCGGCGCAGCATCGGCACGCCGACGGCGAACTGACCGTCACCCCGCGCCGGGGACTCCCCGAGGGCAGCCGGTTCACCGTCGAGGTGGCGTACGCCGGTGTGCCGCAGCCGATCGCCGACAACCTGCTGGGCAGCGGCGGCTTCCAGCACACCGACGACGGCGCGATCGCGCTCGGTCAGCCCCGGTCGGCGTCGACCTGGTTCCCGGTCAACGACCACCCCTCCGACAAGGCCACGTACGACATCGAGGTGACCGTCCCGGACGGCCTCGCCGCGTTGAGCAACGGGGTGCCGGGGGAGCGGACCAGCGCCGACGGCTGGACCACCTGGCGGTGGGCCGAGCGGTCGCCGATGGCGAGCTACCTGACCACCCTGGTGATCGGTGACTACCGGGTCGACACCGGCACCCACGGCGGTAGGCCGCTGGTCACCGCCGTGCCGACCGGGATGCCCGCCACCGGTCCGCAGGCCCGGTCCCTGGCCCGCACCGGTGAGATCGCCGACTTCCTGGCCGGCCGCTTCGGGCCGTACCCGTTCGAGGCGTACGGCGGGGTGGTGGTCGACGACAGCCGCATCGGGTACGCGCTGGAGACGCAGTCGCGGCCGGTCTACGGGCCGGGCTTCTTCCGCGAGGGCGAACCGAACTACGCGGTGGTCGCGCACGAGCTGGCCCACCAGTGGTTCGGCAACAGCGTGGCGCTGGCCCGCTGGGGTGACATCTGGCTCAACGAGGGCTTCGCCAGCTACGCCGAGTGGCTGTGGGCGGAGCACGACGGCGGGCGTACCGCCCAGCGCAGCTTCGAACTCCAGTACGCCGACACGGACTGGTCGCGGCCCACCCTCGACCCGGGTCCGGGCCAGATGTTCAGCACCGCCGTCTACAAGCGCGGGGCGCTGGTGGTGCACGCGTTGCGCCGTACCGTGGGCGACGACGCCTTCTTCGAGATCCTGCGTTCCTGGACCACGGAACGCCGGGACGGTACCGCCACCACCAGTGACTTCGTCGCCCTGTCCGAGCGGGTCTCCGGACGGTCGCTGGGCACCTTCTTCGACACCTGGCTCACCGGCGCCACCCCGCCCGGCCTGCCATAGAACGCCCTGCCTGCCAGGCGCCAAGACGGCAGATGGCGGGCGACAGGCGGCGGCGGGCGACGGACGCCGAGCGCTGCTCAGCCCGGCACGGTGAGCGTCGGGTGCTCGGCGAGGTACGCGTCCACCCGCCCTTCGCGTAGCGCGGTCAGGAACCGGCGACCGACGGGGGTCAGTTCCTCGCCCCGGTACCTGCCGCCCCGGCCGACCGACGTCCCGGGCAGGCCGACCAGCGTTAGCGTGTCCGGTGACAGCGTGCTGAGCGCGTACGCGAACTCGACGATCCGCCGCCCGCCGACATAGACCATGGCGTCGCCGAGCGCGGCGACCACCTGCTTGACCCGCTGCGGCTGCCGGGCCAGGTCGTCGGCGAGGATCCTGCCGATCAAGGCGCGGACGAGCTGCTGATGGTGCCGCTGCCGGGTGTAGTCGCCGCCGGGCAGGTAGCGCTGGCGTGCGTAGTCAAGCGCCTGCCAGCCGTTGAGGTGCTGGTCACCCGGCTCGTAGACCATCCGAGGTCCGACGTAGCCGCCGACGCCGGGGCCGGGCTTGCGGTGCTTGCCGTCCGGCTGGCGGTGCCGGGAGACGACCCGCTGGTCGACGTGGATGTCCACCCCGCCGAGGCTGTCCACCAGCTTGTCGAAGCCGCCGAAGGTGAGCACCGCGCCCGCGTCGATGCGCAGGCCGGTGAACTCGCTGACGGTGCGGCGCAGCAGCTCGTACCCCTGGGCCGGGTCGGGCCTGTCCGGTCGGTCCGGGACCCGGCTGCCGTTGCTCATCGCGTGGGTGAGCTTGGTCCGTCCACCCCGGTAGTCGGCGGCCGGGAACGCCGGGATGTCCACCAGCAGGTCGCGGGGGAGTGAGAAGAGGTACCCACGGGACAACCCCGCCGGGACGTGCAGCATCAGGACGGCGTCGGCGTTCGGCTGCCAGTCGGGCACGCTGACCCGGGTGTCGATGCCGACCAGCAGCAGGTTGAGCGGGCCGGTGATGTCGGCGCCCGGTGGGGGCGTACTCGGGACCGGGCTGGGCGACGCGGTCGGCGAGGTGGCGACGTCGGTGGGCGCGGCGGCCGGCGCACGGTCGTCGTAGACCGTCCGGGCCACCGCCACCGCGCCGACGGCCACCACCGCCACCGTGACCAGGCCGGCTACCGCCAGTGTCAGCCGTCTGCGGTCTCCTCCGAACGCCATCCCCCGCCTCCTCCTGCGTTGCCGGGCCACCGCCACGCGGCGGACCCGGGGTCACGTCCGACCGGTCCGCAGGCGTCCGGGACGGCGTCGTGGCACGCGTCGGGCCCACGGCGGTCGGGTGCGCTGCATGATGGCGCGAAACCGCGCCTGGCGCGAGATCTACTCACGAGTAATGATGCGTGCATGCGGTACGACGTGGCCGTGATCGGGTCGGGCTTCGGCGGCGGCGTCGCCGCGCTGCGCTGGTTCGTCGATGCCGCCCGCCCGACGGGTGGTGGGACCGCGCAGGGCGCAGCCGGGCCGACCGGTGACTGTCGGTAGGCTTCGTGCACATGAGCCTGCCGCGTCCTGTCCTCGTGGTCGACTTCGGTGCCCAGTACGCCCAACTGATCGCCCGCCGGGTACGCGAGGCGAGGGTCTATTCCGAGATCGTCCCGCACACCATGCCCGTGGCCGAGATGCTGGCCAGGAACCCGGCCGCGATCATCCTCTCCGGTGGTCCGTCCAGCGTCTACGAGCCGGGCGCGCCGCAGGTGGACGACGGGCTGTTCCACACCGGTGTGCCGGTCTTCGGCATCTGCTACGGGTTCCAGGCGATGGCCCGCTCGCTCGGCGGCACGGTGGCCCGCACCGGCAACCGCGAGTACGGCGGCACCCCGCTGCGGCCCCGCCTGCTCGATCCGGGTGTGCTGCTCCGCGACCTCCCGGCCGACCTGCCGGTCTGGATGAGCCACGGCGACTGCGTCACCGAGGCGCCCGAGGGCTTCACGGTGACCGCCGAGTCGGCAGGCGCGCCGGTCGCCGCCTTCGAGGACCTCGCCGGTCGGCGGGCCGGCGTGCAGTTCCACCCCGAGGTGGGGCACACCGCGCACGGGCAGGAGATGCTGACCCGCTTCCTCTACGAGATCGCCGAGATCGAGCCGACCTGGACTCCCGAGAACATCATCGACGAGCAGGTGGCCCGGATCCGCGAGCAGGTGGGCGACAAGGAGGTCATCTGCGGTCTGAGCGGCGGCGTGGACTCCGCGGTCGCCGCCGCGCTGGTACACAGGGCCGTCGGTGACCAGCTCACCTGCGTCTTCGTCGACCACGGCCTGCTGCGCGCGGGCGAGGCCGAGCAGGTCGAGAAGGACTACGTCGCCGCCACCGGCATCAAGCTCAAGGTGGTCGACGCCGCCGACCGGTTCCTCGGTGCGCTGGCCGGGGTGACCGACCCGGAGCAGAAGCGCAAGATCATCGGCCGGGAGTTCATCCGGGTCTTCGAGGCCGCCGCCCGGGAGGTCGCCGCGCACGGTGACGTCGAGTTCCTGGTGCAGGGCACGCTCTACCCGGACGTGGTCGAGTCCGGTGGCGGCACCGGCACCGCCAACATCAAGAGCCACCACAACGTCGGCGGGCTGCCCGACGACCTCAAGTTCGCCCTGGTCGAGCCGCTGCGCACGCTGTTCAAGGACGAGGTCCGCACGCTCGGCCTCCAGCTCGGCCTGCCCGAGGCGATGGTCTGGCGGCACCCGTTCCCCGGCCCCGGCCTGGCCATCCGGATCATCGGCGCGGTCGACCAGGAGCGGCTGGACCTGCTCCGCCGGGCCGACTTCATCGCCCGACAGGAGCTCAGCGCCGCCGGGCTGGACCGCGACGTCTGGCAGTTCCCGGTGGTGCTGCTGGCCGACGTGCGCAGCGTCGGCGTACAGGGCGACGGGCGCAGCTACGGTCACCCCGTGGTGCTGCGCCCGGTCTCCAGCGAGGACGCGATGACCGCCGACTGGTCCCGCCTGCCCTACGACGTGATCGCGCGGATCTCCACCCGGATCACCAACGAGGTGGCCGAGGTGAACCGGGTGGTCCTGGACGTCACCAGCAAGCCACCGGGCACCATCGAGTGGGAGTGACTCCTCAGGCTGCCGGTCGGTCCGGCGGCTGAGGCGCCGTTCCGGAGGCCGGCTGTGGCCCGGCCTCCGGCCCTGGCTCGGCGACCAGTGGCTCCGGCTGGGCGACCGGCGGCTCCGGCAGGGCGGACGCCGCGTGCGGACCGTCCGGGGCCTGCGGAGTGTGCGGGGCCGGTGGCGCCTCGTGCGGGGCTGCCACCGGGCCGGTGGGCGTCCCTCCGGGGCCGGGGAAGGGCCAGGCGGGGTGCGGCGGGCCTCCGGTGGGTCCGGGCGGCGGTGCGGCGTACGGCGCCGTGCCCGCCGGGTGCGGCCAGGCCGGCGCGCCGGCCGGCTCCTCCGGCATCAGGAACCACATGACCGGGTACGCGAGCGCGGCGACCCCGCCGGTCAGCAGCGTGACGACGGCGAAGCCGACGCGGACCAGGGCGGGGTCGACGGCGAAGTAGCGGCCGACGCCGCTGGCCACGCCGGCGATCATTCGGTCGGTGGTCGGGCGACGCAACTGCTTGTACGGGGCCTGAGATGTGGAAGTCATGTCTCCACGTTCCGCCTCACGGCGCGCATCGACCTCGGTGATGGCCCGGAGCCTTACCCTGACCTATCCCTCAGGGGCGAGTGATCAGTCAGGAATCCGACTCTTTTCCGCAGTGGTAACCGGTCACGGGGAGAATTTGGCTCCGTGACCACCATGCTGGAGCCGCTTCGCAGGATCGCGGCATATGCAGTCTGTGCTGATTCGGTAGGCCGAGTGTTGCTGGTCCGCGCATCGGAGCGCTCCGGCACACCCGGCACATGGTCCCTGCCCGGTGGGGCGGTCGACCACGGCGAGGACCCGCACCACACCGTCGTCCGCGAGACCGCCGCCGAGACCGGCCTGTCGGTAGCCGTGTCCGGCCTCCAGGACGTCCTGGCCGACATGCGTGCCCTGCCCGAACGGGGCATCACCATCCACACCGACCGGCTGCTCTACCAGGTCTCGGTCCGGGGCGGTTCGTTGATCGACCGAGTCGACCGGCCGACCGACCTGGCCCGCTGGTTCACCCGGGAGGAGGCGCGGCAGCTGCCGCTGCGCTCCTTCACCGCCCGCGCGCTGGGGCTGCCGGCCTCCTCGGCGGACATCGTCCCCGACGAGGCGCCGGAGTTCCCCTCCTTCTACGCGGTGCCCGGCCCGGACGGGCTGCACCGGGCACAGCGCTTCGCCGCGTACGCCGTCGTCACCGACCCGGACGGGCGGGTGCTGCTGACCCGGGTCTCCGACGGCTACCCGGGTGCGGGCTGCTGGCACCTGCCCGGCGGCGGCACCGACTACGGCGAGCAGCCGGGCGCCGCGCTGATCCGGGAGCTGGTCGAGGAGACCGGGCAGACCGGGCGGCTGGTCGAGCTGCTCGGGGTCGCCAGTCACCGGGACGCCGCCTCGCTCGGCCCGGAGGGCTATCCGATCGACTGGCACGGCGTGCGTGCCTTCTACCGCGTCGTGGTGGACCAGCCCGCCCCACCCACCGTCGCCGACGTCGGCGGCTCCACCTGCGAGGCCCGCTGGTTCGCCCGGGACGAGCTGGGTGCCCTGCCCACCGACCGGCTCACCGAGGTCACGGCGGAGGCCGTGCAGGCCGCTCGGCTCACCTGACGTCACCCGCCCGACGGTCGTGGGGTTGGCGGCGAGAAGCGCGGATGCGCCCGTCAACTTCATGATCGATCCTGGCCGCACTAGGGTCGGGTCGTGGAACAGGTGCGGCGGGTCGGGGCGTACGGGGTGCTGCGGGACGCCGAGCGCCGGGCGCTGCTGGTGCGGGGCTCGGCGGAGGCGGACTTCCCCGTGGTGTGGTCGCTGCCCGGCGGCGGCCTGGAGCACGCCGAGCATCCCGTCGACGCGGTGGTCCGCGAGGTCGCCGAGGAGACCGGCCTGGCCGTCGAGGTGACCGGGCTGCGGGCGGTCGTCGCGGACGTGACGCCGTACCCGGATCTCGGGGTGGCCCTGCACACCGACCGGGTGCTGTTCGACGTGACCCCGTTGGGTGGGCTGCTGCGGGCCGAGCCCGCCGGCACCACCAACCTGGCCGGCTGGTTCACCTCGGCCGAGGCGTCCGCGCTGCCGCTGTTGCCCTTCACCGCCGAGGCGCTCGGCCTGCCGGTCGTCCCGCTGCCGCCGGAGGCGCTGCGCCGTACGGCGCCCTTCCCGCCTTCCGACGCCCGTCGACGGCAGCGTTTCGGGGCGTACGGCGTGGTCACCGATCCGGCGGGTCGGGTGCTGCTGTCGTTGATCGCGGACGGCTATCCGGGAGCCGGTCGCTGGCACCTGCCCGGCGGCGGTACGGATCATGGCGAACAGCCGGTCACCGCGCTGCTACGGGAACTGGTCGAGGAGTCCGGCCAACTGGGTCGGGTGACCGAGTTGATCGTGGTGGACAATCTGCACAATCCGGCCGCGCTGGGTCCGGAGGGCTATCCGCTCGACTGGCACGGGGTCCGGGTCGTCTACCGGGTCCTGGTCGATCTTCCGACCGTACCCAAGGTGACCGAACTGGCCGGTGGCTCGACCGCTGACTCTGCCTGGTTCACCATTTCTGAGCTGCAAGAACTCCCATTGACGGAGATCGCCTCGGAGGCGCTCGCCGCACTCGCGTGACGCTCGTCGCGGTGCCGTCCGGGCCTGCGCTCACCGGGCCGGTCATGACGGCCTCCGGTACAGTCGGGGTAGGGCTGACGACAAAATCGGGCAGGAAGTCCGGGATGGGAATAAGACGGCGGTTTGCGCGGTTCGGGCAGATATAAGTACCGACGGTAGCTATCGCCAATCCCCATCCCCCTATGCAATGGTGTACTCCGCAAAACGGCTGCCGGGTCGAAGAGACCCGGCACGAGAGAGCCGGACGCCGGCCCCTGGTGGCGGCCAGCGATCCGGTGATGGAGGAAGCGTGCCGAGAGCCCCATGGCGCCGGCGTCGTACCACTGACAGCCCGCGTCCCGCCGGGCGCAACTGGACGGGCCCGCTGCGCCGCAGCGGCAGTCTCGCCCGCCAGGTCCTGTTGGTCCGCGTCGGTCGTCGAGGTGTGGAGGTGGGCGGCACGGCGGACGTGCTGCCCGAGCCGAGGTACCAGGACCGCCCGCGTCGCCGGTACGGCCTGCAGCGGTTTCACCGCACACGGATCGAGACGATCGCCCCGGTCAGCCCCACCGTCGTGCCGGCTCCGATGGTGGACGAGCCCGCGGCGACACCGATCCCGCTGCTCCCCGGCGAGCAGACGATGGGCCGGCGGGTGAAGTTCGCCCTGGTCAACGCCTGCACCCTGGCCAGCCTGCTGCTGGGTATCACCGCGATCTTCGTCGCCATGCGTGGCGACGTACAACTGGCCGCCCTGCTCCTCATCGCGTGCGTCGCCTTCGACGGCCTCGACGGCGCGCTGGCCCGCAAGCTCGGGGTCTCCAGCCACTTCGGCGCGCAGATGGACTCGCTGGCCGACATGTGCTCGTTCGGTCTCGCCGCGCCGGTGGTGGTCTACGCCTCGCTCGCCGGTGAGGTGCCGACGGCCGCCGCCGGGGTGGCCGCCGCACTGGTGGCCGCCTGCGCCGCGATCCGGCTGGCCCGGTTCAACGTCTCGCCCAAGGACGGCCGGTTCTTCTGCGGCGTGCCGACCACCATGGCGGCGGCCGTGCTCGCCCTGATGGTCGTGATCGGCCTGCCGGTGCCCGGTGTGGTGCAGGTCGCCGGAGTCGCGCTGCTCGCCTTCACCATGGTCAGCAGCTTCCCGTACGCGAAGCTCGCGCGGCTGGTCAAGCTGCCGCCGTGGGTCTGGGTCGCCCCGGTGCTCGGCGCGTTGATCGACATCCGGGTCACCTTCGGTCTGATCGTGGTGGGCTACCTGGTCAGTGGGCCGGTGCTCTGGCTTCGGCAGCGCCGCACCATCTGACCTGCCCGACATCGCAGAAAGGGGCGCCGCGGTTCTCGACCGCGGCGCCCCTTTCTCTCGCCGGTCAGCGCCAGCGGGCGATGACGCTGGACCCGCCGACGACCTTGTCGCCCGGCCCGACCAGCGGCTCGGCGGCCTCGGCCGGCAGGTAGACGTCGGTACGCGAACCGAACCGGATCAGGCCGAACCGCTCGCCCCGGGCCAGCAGCGCGCCGATCGGGGCCCGCTGCACGATCCGTCGCGCGATCAGGCCGGTCCGCTGGGCCACCACGACGGTGCCGTGCGCGGTGTCCAACACCGTGTACGCGGCCACGTTGTGCTCCGCGTCCGGCTTCATCGCGTTGACGAACCCGCCGTCGGCGACGAAGTAGTCCACCACCTTGCCCGCCACCGGGGCGCGGTTGACGTGCACGTCGAGCACCGAGAGGAAGACCGCGACCCGCAGGAACTCGCCGTCGCCGAAGCGCTCGTCGTGCAGGCGCTGCACCGACAGCACCTCGCCGTCGGCGGCGGCCACCACGGCCGACGGGTCCTCCGGCACGTCCCGCTCCGGGTCACGGAAGAAGGCGGCCACGGGTGCGGCGGCCAGCGCGGGCAGCAGCCAGAGCTTCGACTTCGGCCGGGCCAGCCGGGTCAGCGCGGCCAGCCCGAGGGCGATGCCGGCGGCGGCCACACCGTTGGAGTCGATGTGCATGTCGCGGGTCAGCGGCACGCTCGACGGGCGGTAGGCGGGGGCGAGGCGCTCCGCCGACGCGGCGTCGGCCGGCGTGAAGCGGAGCCGGTAGACGCGCACCGGCGGCGAGTTGCGCAGCACCAGGTCGGCACCGACGCCGTGCAGCGCGCCCTGCCGCTCCAACTCGGCGGCCGCGCCGGCGGTCCGGCCCACCGCGGTGGCCACGGTGAGCACCCCGCCGTCGGCCAGGTACTTGGTCAGCTCCTCGACGGCGCTCCGGGTCTCGTCCGCGGTGCCGACGAACGGCTCACCGGCGACCACCACGGTGGCGGGCTCGGCCTCGGTGAGGCTGTCCACCACCCGGACCCGGTCGGCGACCCAGCATCCCTGGGCGGTGACGTGTTCCCGCAGCGCCGTCGCGCTGACCTGTTCGGTGGGCACCAGGGTGAGGGTGTCGCCGGGCAGCAGCGCGTCGATCGCCGCGGCCAGCACAGCGGACTCCGGGGCCGCGCCCACCAGCAGGGCGGCCTTCGGGTCGTTGATCCGAGCGAACTCGGCGACGAGGGTACGGGCGGCACGCTCGCCGAGGCGGACCGGACCGGACCGGCCGGGAACACGCACGGCGGGGGACTGGGTCATGTCGAACAGGCTCCTGACGAGGTAGAGGCGACTGTCGCGAGATCACCGCCAGCGGCGGGACGGACCCGCAACGGACGGCCCGCGCGAGCCGGCGGCCAGCGCAGGACGCCCTGCGGCGTGGACCGGCCGGCGATGGCGGGAGCACACCGGCCAGCATAGGCGGCTGACGACAAGCACCGCATGGTCAGGCGGCGGGTGCCGTGGGAGTGTCCGGGTCGGTGGTCGACGGCCCGTCCGGGGCGGGCGGGGCGGCCTCGGTGGCCCCGGTCGCCGCCGACGTGTCGCTGTGTCGGCTGGACCGCAGCGCACCGACCAGGCCGAGCACCCCGACCAGGATCAGCCCGCCCGCCAGGAACCAGCCCACCGGAGGCAGGACCAGGCCGAGCACCTGGGCCAGCAGCCACCAGGCGGCGAGCGACAGGAAGAGCAGCCCGAAGGCGAACGACACCAGGTCCGTGCGATGCACCCTCACCGGGTCACCTCCATGTGTCCGGCATTGACGTGCAGGTTGAGGCGGAGCTTCCCGCCACCGGCACCGTCCGCGCCGAGGTCGACGATCTCCGTGAGCCGGTTGTCCAGACCGCCGGCACGTTGACCGAAGACCTTGGCGTCACCGGCGGTGACCTGAGCGTTGGCCGTCACGTCCACGTTCGGGGGGAGGACCACGGTGGCCTCGCCGAAGTTGATGACCACGGTGATCTCGGTGTCCTTCTGGTCGAAGTCGACCGCGCGCAGGTCCAGCACCGCGTCGGCGAAGCTCTGCTCGTACCGCACCGCGAGGTCGCGGTGGTCGGCGGGCGCCCAGGTCACGGTGCCGTCCACTCCACGGACCCGGTCGTACGACTCGGCGACCGTGGCCACCGCCAGCGCGGCGGAGGCGACCAGGCCGAGGGCGATGAGCCAGCGGGCCCGGCCGAACCAGGTGCCCACGAGCAGGCCGAGGGCGATCACGGCGAGGACCGCCGCGAAGTACGCCGAGGCGCCGACGCTGAAGACGTCGAGCAGGTCGAGGACGCCCACCACACCCAGCGCAACGAAGATCAACGAGAAGGTCACCGCACCGAGAGCGGAACGTTCACGCGGCTTCTTCGGCGGCTTGGGCATGGGTGGCGGCGGTGCCACCGGGCTCTGCCCGGCGTACGGGCCGTGCGGGGCGAACGGGGCACGGTAGGCCGGCGACTGCGGTGGGGCGGTCGGCGAAACCAGAGGTGACGTCGGAGCGCCCATGGACGGCCACGGCGGTGTCGGCGGCAGGTGCCGGGTCGGCTGCGCGGTCTGCCCGGCCGGAGCGGGTGCCGCCCAAGGGGCCGGGGCGGGCGCGTGGAAGGCGGCCGGCGCGGCGAACGCCGGGGCGGTACGGCCGAATCCGCCGGACGGCGGCGGATAACCGGCGGGGCCGGGGTAGCCCACCGGCGGCACCGGGCCGGGCGGTCTGGCAGGCCCCGCCGGTGCTCCGGCCGAACCGCCCGCCGGCTGCGGGCCACGCTGCTGGTGACGGTTGAGCAGCAACGCCCCGCCGACCAGGATCGCCGCGCCGAGCAACACCGCGCGGAAGGCGTCGGTGACGATGAAGCCGAAGCTGATCGCGACCAGGATGCTGAGCACGATCACGGTCACCGGGGACATACTGGACCGGCCCCGACCCAGCATGGATTCGACCGGCGAGGCGGTGTCACCCTCGCCCGGAATGATCAACCAGGCGGCGACGTAGAGCAGGATGCCGATGCCGCCGAAGAAGCCGAGCACCGCGAGCAGCACCCGCCACAACACGGGGTCGGTGTTGGTGGCGCGACCCACTGCGGCGCATACGCCGGCCAGGTAGCGGCCGTCGCGGGGACGGACCAACCCGTACCGCGAGGTGAATCCGGCACCGCCGAAGTGCGGCCAGGTGCCGTCCGGCGGCGGGGGTGGCGGTGCGGCACCGGTCCCGCCGGGCGGCGGGGCCGCCGACGGGCCACCGGAGTACGCCGACCCGCCCGACCCCCCCGGCCCGGCGGGTGGTGGCGTGCCGACCGGCGGAGCCGTCGCGTCCCAGGCCGTCGCCCCCGTCGCTGGTGGTGGTGTGCCGGGAGCGTCCTGGACGGCGTCCGGTGCTTCGGACGCACCCTGCCCCGGCGTCTTCTCCGTGGGCCCGGGCCGGTGCGGCTGAGCAGCGTCGTCGGTCATGTCTCGATACTGCTGCGCCACGGGCCCGAGCGACCTCCGGAGACGACCCTGACGCCACCCTGAGATCGGCGGATAGGCAATGTCCGGGGCGTCCCCGTGGTCGGCCGACCACCGCGCGTGTGACGATCGACCCAGCGCCATCGAACCGTCTCCTCGACGGAGCGACCCGTCCTGACCAGGGAGTACGTGATCAGCACCGTCAGTGGACCGCCACGCCTCTACCGCGCCCCGGAGCACCGGATGGCCGCCGGGGTGGCCGCCGGAATCGCCGAGCACCTCGGCGTTCCGGTGCTCCGGGTCCGGGTCGCCTTCATGGTGCTGCTCGGGCTGAGCGGGCTCGGCCTGCTGCTCTACGCGGCCTTCTGGGCCGTCGTGCCGGTGCGTCCGGGAGACACCGCCGTACCGCCCCGGCGGGAGTTCGGTCAGTTGCTGCCGTTCGTGGCGATCGGGCTGTGTGTCCTGCTGGTGCAGATGATGGTCTTCGACTCGGTGGGTGCCGCGGGCACCGCCGGCTGGCTGGTCGCGATCATCGCGGTCGGGGCCGGCGTGATCTGGCATCAGTCCACCCCCGAACGGCGACGGCAGTGGGGCGAGTCGCTGCCGGTGCCGTGGCTCGGCGCGGTGGTGGAGGAGAGCGACCGGCGGGCCTTCGTGCTCCGTTTCGTCGGCGGCGGGGTGCTGGTCGCGGTCGGCATCATCGGCGTCGCCGCCGTCTATTCCCCGGCGCAGAACCTCGACGCCGTGGTCAACGGCGTGATCTTCGCGCTGGTCGGCCTGGCCGGTGTCGGGGTGGTGGCGGCGCCGGTGCTCTGGCGGACGTGGAACCAGCTCCGCTCGGAGCGCGAGGGCCGCATCCGGGAACAGGAGCGGGCCGAACTGGCGGCCATGGTGCACGACCAGGTGCTGCACACCCTCGCGCTGATCCAGCGCAACGCCAGTGACGTGAAGTCCGTCCAGCGGCTGGCCCGGGGCCAGGAGCGCTCGCTGCGCAACTGGCTCTACAAGCCCACGGCGTCGCCCACCGAACGGTTCGCCGCCGCCCTGGAGCAGGCCGCGGCCGAGGTCGAGGACACCTTCGCGATCACCGTGGAGACCGTGGTGGTCGGTGACCGGGACACCGACGAACGGGTCGGCGCGATCGTCGCCGCAGCCCGGGAGGCGCTGGTGAACGCCGCCCGGCACGCCGGGGTGCAGACCGTCTCGCTGTACGCCGAGGTCGAACCCGACCAGGTCAGCGTCTTCGTACGGGACCGGGGGGCGGGCTTCGATCCGGATACCGTGGAGGATCACCGGCACGGTGTGCGGGGCTCGATCATCGGGCGGATGAAGCGACACGGCGGCCGGGCGGAGATCCGCTCCGGGCCGGGGGAGGGGACCGAGGTCCGATTGATCCTGCCGATCAGTCGGGACTCGGCCACGGCGGAAAGGGACAGATCATGACCGAGCAGTCGACGCCACCGGCCGAGCCGACGGGAGCCGGACCCGAGCGGCTGCGCGTGTTCCTGGTCGACGACCACGCCATGTTCCGCGCCGGGGTACGCGCCGAACTGGGTGCGCACGTCGAGGTGGTGGGCGAGGCGAGCACGGTGTCCGAGGCGGTCAGCCGGATCGCGGCCACCGAACCGGACGTGGTGCTGCTCGACGTACACATGCCCGACGGGGGCGGTCGTGCGGTGCTGGAGGCGATGCGGCGCAGCCACCCGCAGGTGCGGTTCCTGGCGCTCAGCGTCTCCGACGCCGCCGAGGACGTGATCGGGCTGATCCGGGCCGGCGCCCGGGGCTACGTCACCAAGACCATCTCGCCGGACGAGCTGGCCGCGGCGATCCGGCGGGTGGCCGACGGCGACGCCGTGTTCAGCCCCCGGCTGGCCGGGTTCGTGCTGGACGCCTTCGCGGCCCGCCCCGACGCCCCGGTCACCGATCCCGAGCTGGACCAGCTCACCAACCGCGAGCGCGAGGTGCTGCGGCTGCTGGCCCGGGGGTACGCGTACAAGGAGATCGCCCGGGAGCTGTACATCTCGATCAAGACGGTCGAGACCCACGTCTCGAACGTGTTGCGCAAGCTCCAGATGTCCAACCGCTACGAGTTGTCCCGCTGGGCGGCGGACCGCCGGTTGGTGTGAGCGAACGGGGCGGGCGCAGGCCCACGGCAGACGATCACCCGAGCAACTGGCTCGGTCTCCCGTCTGGAATTGGCATCGTCCTTTCGGTTAGGATTCGGGGCGGCGTGGCGGGGTTCACCTCAGGCTTCCTGGTGGATGCTGCAGGATGTCCGGGCCGCGCCGGAAACCGGCGTTTCGGGCGCGAAAAAGCCGTTGACGGGCAGCTCATAGCATGCCTGTCGGGCGGCTCGGAGAGTGCTCCGGGTCGATGTCGACGCCGTCCCGGGCGGGTATCGGGTTGATAACACGCCTTTCGGCTTGGGCGCATCGGGTGTCACAGTGGCAGGCACCTCACAACCCCCTCGTGAGCCGAGCGCCCTGAGGAGGCACTCCCATGCGCGGGAAATTCCTGAAGGTGGCGGTCGCGGCGACCGCCACCGCCATGTTGGCCACCGCCTGTGGCGGCGGTGGTGACGACAACGACGACTCGGCCGGCCAGTCCGGCGGTACGTTGCGTGTCTACAACTCCGAGCCGGCGTTCCTGACGCCGTCCGGTGGTGACGACGAGCCGTCGCTGTACGTGATCCGTTCGCTCTACCGCGGCCTGGTCAAGTACAACGCCGAGAGCTCGGCGGTCGAGATGGACCTGGCCGAGTCGATCGAGTCGGACGACCAGAAGCTCTGGACGATCAAGCTCAAGAGCGGCTACACCTTTGACAACGGCGAGCCGGTCAACGCCGACTCCTTCATCCGGTCCTGGAACTTCGCGGCCTACAGCCCGAACGGCCAGAACAACGGCTACTTCATGAAGCGGATCGCCGGCATCAAGGACGTCCAGTCCACCGACCCGGACGGCGACGGCCCGCAGAAGGCCCCGGAGCCGGCGGCCAAGGAGCTGTCCGGCCTCAAGAAGGTCGACGACACCACCTTCACCGTCGAGCTGGAGGCCCCGTTCTCCGGCTTCCCGACCACGGTCGGCTACCCGGGCTTCTTCCCGATGGCCGAGGCGTGTGTCGCCGACATCCTGGCGTGCAGCGAGAAGCCGATCGGCAACGGGCCGTACAAGATGGACGGCAGCTGGCAGCGCAACGTCGCGATCAACCTGGTTCGCAGCGACAGCTGGAACGGCGAGCCCGGCAAGCCGGACCGCATCGAGTACCGGATCTTCGCCGACATCGACGCTGGCTACGCCGCCTTCCAGGCCGGTGAGCTGGATGTGCTGTACACCGTGCCGCCGGCCCGGTACAAGGAGGCCAAGGCCACCTACGGTGACCGGATGCACGAGCAGCCGGGTGACAGCTTCACCTACGTCGGTATGCCGGTGTACCAGGACAACTTCAAGGACAAGCGGGTCCGCCAGGCGCTCTCGCTGTCGATCGACCGGCAGTCGATCATCGACGCCGTCTTCGACGGCCGGTTCACCCCGGCCACCGGCTTCGTCGCCCCGACCTTCGAGGGCGCGCGCAACGACGTCTGCAAGTACTGCACCAAGGACGTCGAGAAGGCCAAGCAGCTCCTCGCCGAGGCCGGCGGCTGGCCGGCCGGCGAGAAGCTGATTCTGTGGGCCAACGCCGGTGCCGGCCACGACCAGTGGTTGCAGGCGGTCGGTGACCAGATCAAGGAGGCCCTGGGCATCGACTACGAGCTGCGGGTGAACCTGCAGTTCGCCGAGTACCTGGAGACCGCCGACCAGAAGAAGTTCACCGGTGGGTTCCGCCTCGGCTGGGGTCCGGACTACCCGTTCATGGAGACCTACCTCTACCCGCTGTACGGCACGGGCGCAGGCAGCAACAACTCGGGCTACAGCAACCCGGAGTTCGACGCCGCCATGAAGGAGGGTGACTCGGCCGACTCGATCCAGGCCGCGATCCCGTCCTACCAGAAGGCGGAGGACTTCGTCGGTGAGGACCTGCCGGTCATCCCGATGTGGTTCAACAAGGTTGGTGCCCTCTACAGCGAGAACGTCGACCAGTTCGTCTGGAACGCCGTCTCGGACGCCGACTACGCAGCGATTTCGCTGAAGCAGAACTGAGCTTCAACCGCCTGATCCTGCCGTAACACGACGTGGCGGCAACGGTCTCCCCACCAGGGTGATCGTTGCCGCCACGTCAGCGCCGAGAGGAGACCCCGACATGGGGCGCTACGTCATTCGACGGTTGCTCCAGTTCATCCCCACCGTGCTGGGCACCATGTTCCTGCTCCACTACCTGACCTCGCTGGCGATCCAGTTCAGCGGGAACCCGGTCCGGGCGCTGTTCGGGGACCGGACGCCGTCGCCCGCGCTGCTGGAGGCGATCACCGAGCGCCTCGGCTACGGTGACCCCTGCCTCGACCAGAAGGGCAACCCCTGTTTCGGGATGTTCCTGGACCGACTGCAGGGCATCTTCCTGAACTTCGACTTCGGCATCAACCTGCGCCAGCGCGAGGTCACCGACCTGGTGGCGGACGCCATTCCGTTCACGCTCAAGCTGCTGGTCATCGCCATCGTCTTCGAGGCGGTCGTGGGTATCGCCGCCGGTGTGCTCGCCGGTCTGCGGGGCGGCAGCTTCGCAGACTACACGGTGAAGATCAGCACGGTCTTCGTCATCTCGGTGCCGATCTTCGTGCTCGGTCTGATCGTGCGGGAGTTCGTGGGCGTCGAGTTCGGCAACGTGCTGCGGGGCCAGAGCTGGATCCCCGACGTGATCTCCACCGGCGTGTTCAGCCCCGGTTTCAAGCCCGACTATCCCTGGGCGAGTCTCATCATCCCGGGCATGGTGCTCGGCGCGACGTCGCTGGCGGTCACCGCCCGGCTCACCCGGACCAGCATCATGGAGAACATCCGGGCCGACTACGTCCGCACGGCGAAGGCCAAGGGCCTGACCACGAAGCGCGTCATCGGTGTGCACACGCTGCGCAACTCGCTGATCCCCGTGATCACCTTCCTGGGCGTCGACATCGGCGCCGCGATGGCCGGCGCGGTGGTCACCGAGACCATCTTCAACGTGCCGGGCATCGGCCGGCTGGTGACGATGTCCGCGCGTACCGGGGAATCCTCGGTGGTGATCGGCGTGGTGACCATGCTGGTGCTGGTCGTCCTGGTCGCCAACCTGCTGGTCGACCTCCTGTACGCCGTGCTCGACCCGAGGATCCGCTATGAGTGACCGGACCGTGGTGACGATGCCGACGCAGGATCTTCCGACCGCTCCCCCGGGTGCCGGTGGAGCGAAACGAGGTGTGGACATGAGTGAGCGTAGCGAGCGAATCATCAGGCTCGGTGTGTTGGTGTCTCATGGCGGCGCGCAGCGAAGCGGAGCGTCGGCATGAGTGAGCGTAGCGAGCGAATCATCAGGCTCGGTGTATTGGTGTCTCATGGCGGCGCGCAGCGGAGCGGAGCGTCGGCATGAGTGACCTGACGAGCGCGGGCACCGCCGTCGGCGGGGCACCGGTGGCCGGTGACGGCCCAACGACCGATGCGCCGGTCGGTGGCAAGGAGCGCAGTGCCAGCCTCTGGGCCGACGCCCGGCGGCAGTTGCTGCGCGACCCGGTCTTTATGATCGCCTTCCTGTACATCCTCGTGGTGGGCTCGATGGCGGCCTTCCCGAAGCTGTGGACCAGCCAGGACCCGCGGGCCTGCAACACCGACCGGTCCCGGATCTCGCCCAGTTGGGAGCACCCGTTCGGGTTCGACATCCTGGGCTGCGACTACTACTCGCACGCGATCTACGGCGCGCGGCCGTCGATGGTCATCGCGGTCGCGGCGACCGGTGGCATCGTGCTGGTCGGTGGCACGCTCGGCCTGCTCGCCGGCTACTACGGCGGCTGGGTCGACGCGATCATCTCCCGGTTGATGGACATCATCCTGTCGCTGCCGTTCCTGCTCGGCGCGATCGTGTTCCTCACGGTCATCAAGCGGCAGAACGAATGGACTCTCACCCTGGTGCTGTTCCTGCTCGCCTGGCCGACCATCGCCCGGATCACCCGAGGAAGCGTCATCTCCTCGAAGGACCTGGACTACGTGCACGCGGCCAAGGCGGTCGGTGCCCGTAACTCGCGACTGATGTTCCGGCACATCCTGCCGAACGCGATCGCCCCGATGCTGGTGTACGCCACCATCGTGCTCGGTTCGTTCGTCGCCGCGGAGGCCACGCTGACCTTCCTCGGCGTCGGGCTCCAGCCACCGGCGCAGTCGTGGGGCATCATGATCTCGGTGCACCAGGTCTACTTCCTGGAGGACCCGTGGCTGTTGCTCTTCCCCTGTGGTCTGCTGGTCGGCACGGTGCTCTCCTTCATCCTCATGGGTGACGCCCTGCGTGACGCCCTCGACCCGAAGTTCCGGTGAGTGGCATGAGTACTGATGTGAACGTCAAGTTGGACGCGCTGCCGGGTCTCGACCCGAACGCGTTGCCGCTTCAGGTCAAGGACCTGCAGGTGGAGTTCCGTACTCGTAACGGCGTGGCGCGCGCGGTCAACGGGGTGAGCTTCGACGTGCGGGCCGGTGAGACCCGGGCGATCCTCGGCGAGTCGGGCTGCGGCAAGAGTGTGACCGCTCAGGCGATCATGGGCATCCTGGACACCCCGCCCGGATTCGTCACCGGTGGCGAGATCCTCTACCGAGGTGTCGACCTGCTCAAGTTGCCGGAGTCCGAGCGTCGCAAGGTACGCGCGAACCGGATCGCGATGATCTTCCAGGACGCGCTCTCCGCGCTGAACCCGGTTTTCACGGTCGGGTTCCAGCTCGGTGAGCTGTTCCGCAAACACCGGGGCATGTCCCGCCAGGACGCCAAGGCTCGGGCCGTCGAACTGCTCGATCTGGTCAAGATCCCGGCGGCGCAGCAGCGGGTGAACGACTACCCGCACCAGTTCTCGGGCGGTATGCGGCAGCGCGTCATGATCGCGATGGCGCTGGCGCTCGACCCCGAGGTGCTCATCGCGGACGAGCCGACCACCGCGCTGGACGTGACCGTGCAGGCCCAGATCATGGCCCTGCTGGCCGAGCTCCAGCGGGAACGGAACATGGCGCTGGTGCTGATCACCCACGACATGGGTGTGGTGGCCGACGTGGCGGACCGGATCTCCGTCATGTACGCCGGCCGGGTCATCGAGGAGGCCGGCGTGAACGACATCTACGCCACCCCGGCCCACCCGTACACCAAGGGTCTGCTGGAGTCGATTCCTCGGCTGGACCTGAAGGGTCAGGAGCTCAGCGCCATCAAGGGTCTGCCGCCGGCGTTGACGAACATCCCGCCGGGTTGCTCCTTCAACCCTCGGTGCCGGTACACCCAGGACGTCTGCAAGCAGGACCCGGCGCCGCCGCTGTACCAGGTGTCGCCGAGCCGGACGGCTGCCTGCCACTTCTGGAAGGAGGTCAAGGGCGATGAGTGACGTGGTGTTGGAGACCCGCGACCTGGTCAAGCACTTCCCGCTCACCCGGGGCATCGTCTTCAAGAAGCAGATCGGCGCGGTCCGCGCGGTCGACGGGATCAACCTGGAGCTGCGGCGCGGCGAGACCCTCGGCATCGTGGGCGAGTCCGGTTGCGGCAAGTCCACGTTGGCCCGGTTGCTCGTCGGTCTGGAGACGCCGACCTCCGGTGACCTGTTCGTGCAGGGCAAGAACATGGCCAAGGTCGGCGCCGAGGAACGGCGTCGGGGCCGGCGGAACATCCAGCTGGTGATGCAGGACCCGTACACCTCGCTGAACCCGCGGATGACCGTCGGTGACATCATCGGCGAGCCGTTCGAGGTGCACCCGGACGTGGTGCCCAAGGGCCAGCGTCGGCCCAAGGTGCAGGAGCTGCTGGAACTGGTCGGCCTGAACCCCGACCACATCAACCGCTACCCGCACCAGTTCTCCGGCGGTCAGCGGCAGCGCATCGGCATCGCCCGGGCGCTGGCGCTCAACCCGGAGATCATCCTCTGCGACGAGCCGGTCTCGGCGCTGGACGTCTCCATCCAGGCGCAGGTGATCAACCTGCTGGAGAAGCTCCAGAACGAGTTGGGTCTGTCGTACATCTTCATCGCTCACGACCTGTCCGTGGTGCGGCACATCGCCGACCGGGTCGCGGTGATGTACCTCGGCAAGATCGTCGAGATCGGCACCGAGGACGAGATCTACGAGACGCCCACGCATCCGTACACCCAGGCGCTGCTGTCGGCGGTGCCGGTGCCGGACCCGAAGCTGCGTGGGCACCGTGACCAGATCGTCCTGGTCGGCGACGTGCCGTCGCCGGCCAACCCGCCGTCCGGCTGCCGGTTCCGTACCCGCTGCTGGAAGGCCCAGGACGTCTGCGCGGAGGAGGAGCCACTGCTGCAGGTCAGGGACAAGTCCGGCCACCCGAGCGCCTGCCACTTCGCCGAGGTACGCGACGTGGTGCACGCGACGGAGTAGCCACACAGACGCCGTCGTGGCCGGTCATCCAAACCGGGAGCGGCGGTGAAGGTAGTGCCTCCTCAGTGATTCGGGGCGTCGGCCGTCACCAGCGGCCGGCGCCCCGGTCCGCGTCCGGGCCGCGTGGCCTGCCGACGTCCGCTGTGGACGCCTTCCGGTGCGTCACCCCGATCGACCCGCCCGGGTCACAGCGGGCCGCGACCGGCCCGCAGCAGCAGCAGGGCCAACTGGGTGCCGTCGGCGCCGAGGGCGACCCGGAAGCGCTCCAGGATCTCCTGTTCCCGGGAGAGCACCAGCCGGGTGCCTCCGGAGGCCATCCGGGTCGCGCCGACCTCGCGGGACAGGGCGGCCCGCTCCTGCCACAGCTCGACGAGCGTACGGTCGATCTCGTCGATCCGTACCCGGATCTCGGCGATCCGGGCGGCGGCGCCCGGTTCGGCGGTGCCGGTGCCCGGGGTGTCCGCACCCGCGGTGCCGGTACCGGGAGTGCCCGCGCCGGGGCCGGTGCGATCCTCCGGGCCGGTGCCGTTCGGGGCCGTGCCGGGCTCGCCTGGGACGCCGTTCTGCTCCATCACGTCTGTCATCTTCGGGTACCTCTCACGGTGTGGTGCCCGGTGCCCGGATCCCGGGACGACAAAAGCCCCGGGCTCCGCGAGCCCGGGGCTTTTCGTAGGCCTTGTCGATCAGGCGCGGCCTACGGCTGCCGGACTCCCGGAGCCGTAGTAAAAGTAGAAGCGCTGGTCGAACACGCCGTCGAGTATGCCCTCAGCAGCAGTCAGCGCGCAAGGAAACCCGGGTAAGGAAGGGACCCTTCCTATACACGAGGCGTTAGTAGGGGACCCTTCCTTACACCAGGGGCGGGGATGTCGGGGCGGCGGCATAGACTCGCCCTGCGATGCATCCTCTCTTCGACATCCCCGCGTCCCCGTCCGCGCCCGAGCCCGACCGGGCGCTGCCGCCGCGCCGGCCGGCTCCCGGTCGCCTCGACCCGTCAGAATTGGTGGCGGGACTCAACGGCCCCCAGCGGGACGCGGTCACCCACGCCGGCTCGCCGCTGTTGATCGTCGCCGGAGCGGGTTCCGGCAAGACCCGGGTGCTGACCCACCGGATCGCGTACCTGCTCGCCGCGCGGGACGTGCACCCCGGCGAGATCATCGCGATCACCTTCACCAACAAGGCCGCCGGTGAGATGAAGGAGCGAGTCGCCGCCCTGGTCGGTCCGCGCGCCCGGCTGATGTGGGTCTCCACGTTCCACTCCGCCTGCGTACGGATCCTGCGCGCCGAGCACGAGCACGCCGGGCTCAAGTCCACCTTCTCGATCTACGACGCCGACGACTCGCGCCGGTTGATGCAGATGGTCACCCGCGAGCTCGACCTCGACCCGAAGCGTTACCCGGCGCGGGGTCTGGCGGCCCAGGTCTCCAACCTCAAGAACGAACTGGTCGACCCGGAAACCTTCGCCGACCGTGCCTCGGGGCCGAACGAGCGGGCGCTGGCCGAGGCGTACACGCTGTATCAGCGACGGCTGCGCGAGGCACACGCGCTCGACTTCGACGACCTGATCATGACGACGGTGCACCTGCTCCAGTCGCACCCGCACGTCGCCGAGACCTACCGCCGCCGGTTCCGGCACGTGCTCGTCGACGAGTACCAGGACACCAACCATGCGCAGTACGTCCTGATCAAGGAGCTGGTCGCCGGCACGGAGGGCCTGGCACCGGCGGAGCTGTGCGTGGTCGGCGACGCGGACCAGTCGATCTACGCCTTCCGGGGCGCGACGATCCGTAACATCCTGGAGTTCGAACGCGACTTCGGTGACGCCCGCACCATCCTGTTGGAACAGAACTACCGCTCCACCCAGACCATCCTGAACGCGGCCAACGCGGTGATCGACCGCAACACCTCGCGTAAGCCGAAGCGGCTGTGGAGCGACGCCGGGCCGGGCGAGCAGATCGTCGGGTACGTCGCCGACACCGAGCACGCCGAGGCGGACTGGGTGGG
Source organism: Micromonospora craniellae (assembly GCF_014764405.1). Classification (NCBI taxonomy): domain Bacteria; kingdom Bacillati; phylum Actinomycetota; class Actinomycetes; order Micromonosporales; family Micromonosporaceae; genus Micromonospora; species Micromonospora craniellae. The sequence continues at coordinate 4,329,513 of NZ_CP061725.1, forward strand.
TCGGGAGATCGACCGGCTGGTCGACGCCGACGAGGCCCGGCCGGGGGACGTGGCGGTCTTCTACCGCACCAACGCGCAGTCCCGGGTCTTCGAGGAGGTGTTCATCCGGGTCGGCCTGCCGTACAAGGTCGTCGGCGGGGTGCGCTTCTATGAGCGCAAGGAGGTCCGCGACGCGTTGGCCTACCTGCGCGCGGTGGTCAACGACGACGACACGGTGAGTCTGCGCCGGATCCTGAACACGCCCCGGCGGGGCATCGGTGACCGGGCCGAGGCGTGCGTGGAGGCACTGTCCGGCCGGGACCGCATCTCCTTCGGTGCCGCGCTGCGCCGGGCCAAGGACGCGCCGGGCATCTCCACCCGGGCGGCCAACGGCATCGCCGACTTCGTCGCGCTGCTCGACTCCGCCCGGGAGTTGGCTGTGGACGGCACCCCGGAGGAGGTGCTGGAGGCGGTGCTGACCCGCTCGGGCTATCTGACCGAGCTGGAGGAGAGCCTGGACCCGCAGGACGCGGGCCGGGTGGACAACCTCCAGGAACTGGTCAGTGTGGCCCGGGAGTACACCGAACGGATCGAGGCGACCGGCGCGGAGGGGGAGCGGGCCTCGCTGGCCGGCTTTCTGGAGCAGGTGGCCCTGGTGGCCGATGCCGACCAGATACCTGCGCATCCCGGCTCGGCACCTGACGGCGCCGAGGCAGACGACGCCGCGCCCTACCAGGGCGTGGTCACGCTGATGACCCTGCACACCGCCAAGGGTCTGGAGTTCCCGGTGGTCTTCCTGACCGGCCTGGAGGACGGCGTCTTTCCGCACCTGCGTTCGCTGGGCGACACCCGGGAGTTGGAGGAGGAGCGGCGACTGGCGTACGTGGGCATCACCCGGTCCCGGCAGCGCCTTTACCTGTCCCGGGCGGTGACCCGGTCGGCGTGGGGGCAGCCGGCGTACAACCCGCCGTCGCGGTTCCTGGAGGAGCTGCCGACCGAGCTGGTCCGCTGGGAGCGCACGGAGGGGTCGTACACCTCCTGGGGTGGCGGTGGGGGTGGCGTGGGCGGTCGTGCGGACCGGGCGGGCGGCGGTTTCGCCGGAGGTACGCCCCGCGCGGTCCAACTGGCCCGCAAGCTCGGCGTGGACGGCAGCCGGCTGGCCACCGCGAGCGAACTGCCCCAGGGCACCAAGGTCATCGCCGGGGACCGGGTCAACCACCAGCGGTACGGACTCGGCCGGGTGGTGACGGTGGAGGGGCACGGTCCGGGTGCTCGCGCGCAGATCGATTTCGGCGACCAGACCCTGTGGCTGGTGCTGCGGCACGCCCCGATCGACAAGCTCTGAGGCGTCGGAGCACCGGCCCTGAGGTGGGCCGGTGCGCCGGATGCTCAGGTCAGCACGCCACGTCGATGCCCCGGGCGCGCAGGAACGGCGCCGGATCGATCTGTTTCCACATCTGCCCCTGGTGCACCTCGAAGTGCAGGTGCGGCCCGGTGGAGTCACCGGTGGAGCCCTCCAGGCCGATGGTCTGGCCGGTGCTGACCTTCCCGCCCACGCTCACCCGGGTGGTGCTCAGGTGGGCGTAGTGGGTGAGGTAGCCGTTGCCGTGGTCGATGACGACCGAGATGCCGTACCCGTCACCGACGTCGCCGGCCTTCGTGACGGTGCCTCCGGAGGCGGCCCGAACCGGGGTGCCGGCGGGCAGCGCGAAGTCGATTCCGGCGTGCAGGGTGCCCCAGCGGGGGCCGTAGCACGAGGTGACGGTGGCACCGGCCATCGGGATCACCCAGTCGGGCTTCGGCGCCGTGCTCTTGGTGGTCTTCGTGGTGGCCTTGCTGGCCTTGGTCGCCGTCGGGCGGGGCTTCGCGGTCGGGCTCGCACTGGGTGTCGCGGTCGGACTCGCCGTCGGGGTCGGCCTCGGGCTCTCCGGGGTGGCCGGGGTGGCCGACCCGCGGGCCGAGCGGTCGGCTTGGTCGGTGGCCTTCGCGCGGGCGGCGGCTTCGGCGCGGGCCTGCGCGTCGAGCGAGACGGGGCTCGGGGTCGGGCTGTCGTCGAGGTTGGTCACGACGACGCCACCGAGTCCGAGTCCCAGTACGGCGACCGCGCCGACGGCCAGCCGGCGGCCGTGCCGGCCGATGCGGCGGCGATGCCGAGCGGGGGCGTGGGGAAGGTTGCGGTTCGGGGTGGAGCTGTCGTCCTGCACGGGGCGGACCTCACTGGATCGAGGGGTACGTGACCTGGAAATCCTGGTGTCGGCCGGGTGCGTGTCGGGTACCGGGGGTGGGACGGGGGATCGGCGGCGGCGGGTGCGCTGCCAGGTTCTGTCCACGGTTGCCGCCGGATGACCGGGTCCGTGGGTCGGGTGAGCTGTGCTCTCGGCCACAGTGCTGGTTGTGGGCTGGGACACTTCCGGTCCCGTCCGCGTACAGAAAACCGCCCGGATCGATCGATCCGGGCGGTTAACGGGTGCAACGTGGTGTCAGGACTCCGCTACCTCGCTGTAAATTGCCTCGACTTGCAGCTTGATGTCCACTCCGCGCTCCTGGAGCCACGGCACCGGGTCGAGCGGCTTGCCGTTGACATGGATCTCCAGGTGCAGGTGGACCCCGTAGGAGTGGCCGGTGTTGCCGACCAGGCCGAGCTGGTCGCCGGCCTTGACCTGCTGGCCCTCCCGGACGCTGACGGCCGAGGAGTGGCCGTAGATCGCCTCGCTGCCGTCGGGGTGCTGGACGATCACGGCGTTGCCGTACCCACCGAACCAACCGGCCTTGGTGACCGTGCCCTCGTGGATCGAGACGTACGGGGTGCCCTCCGGCGCGACCAGGTCGATGCCGCTGTGCAGCTTGCCCCAGCGCATTCCGTAGGGGGAGTTGAAGTCGTAGCCCTGCAGCGGCAGCAGCCAGACGCCGGAGTCCTCGATGCTCTCCGGCGTGTTCCGGCCGTCCCGGGAGGCCCGGTCGGCGGCGTCGGCCCGCTCGGCAGCGCCCTGGCTGCTGATCGACGCCTGCTTCAGCTCGTCGAGCACCGACTGTTCGACGCTCTTGGCGTCCGGCAGTGCGCCGGCACCCAGGGCGACCACGCCGGCACCGACGAAGGCGGTGGTGACGACTGCGGCGTAGCGGCTACGCGGGGGGGTGGGTACGCGGCGGCGGCCGCGATATCGGTCGGGCTCAGACGACAGGCGCTGGCGCACGCATACCCTCCGTTGTCGGGGTTCCGAGGCGGTCGGCCGCCGTCCGGATCTGTGATCCGTCCGCCGGCTGGTCGCGTCGTCACCCGTCCGCAAACCTGATGACAACCGTGGACACGGTAGCCAACCGCCAGTCGAGTCACAAGCCGGAGCGCCGAATTCGTTGCTCCTTTCTGTCCCTTTCCGTCCATTAATGTCATAGCTCGCGGCACTGGTCGGCTGTCCTCGTCATCATCCGTTCGTCGCACACCGTGACCGATCGGCGGAGTCGTCCTCCTTGACCCGGACTGCGTCGGTCGTGCCTTTGCATGCGATCGCCGCGACGGCGGGTTCGTCCGCCTGCCCTGGCCCCGGTTCCCCGAGCCCGGTGGCGCGGGTTACCGTTCGTTCAGGTGAAAGCCGCAGAGCCGGTGAAAGGGATGCGCAGATGAGCTCTCGTGTTCGGGTCGTCGTCGCCAAGCCGGGCCTGGACGGCCACGACCGTGGGGCCAAGGTGGTGGCCCGCGCTCTCCGGGACGCTGGCATGGAGGTCATCTACACCGGCCTGCACCAGACGCCGGAGCAGATCGTGGAGACCGCCATCCAGGAGGACGCCGACGCGATCGGCCTCTCGGTGCTCTCCGGCGCACACATGACGCTGTTCCGCCGGGCGCGACCACCCAGTCCATCGTGGAGTGGGTCCGCAGCAACGTCGCCCAGCCGGTGAGCTGACGCGACCACGCGCAAGGGGAGGGGCCGGACGCACCCCTCACACGTCCGGCCCCTCTATGCACGATGCCCCGCCGCCACCCCTCGACCGACAGGGCATCGGCCGCTCGCGTCCTCGCGCCGTTCAGCGCTCCGACACCTGACTCAACGAGGCCCTGCCGGCCGGGTTACGCACCGGCGTCCGGTTCCCTGCCCGGCCCGGCGAGATCGCCCGAACGGGTGACACCTCGCCGGCCCGCTGCGGCGCGGCGCGGGCCGGTGACACAGCGTCGGTGGTGGCTGTGGATTACCGCACACCCCGCACCCGCTCGGTTGCCGCCCGTGCCGACATCGCTAGGCTGCGCCCAGTGAACCCCGCACAACCTCTGCCCACGGTCCGACGGACCAACGAGGCGGGCGCGGTGCGCGAGTGCCGTGCGGCTCGGGCCGTGCGAGGGTTCAGCGGTCTGCATCAACTTCAACTGATGTCAGGCGCCGCACTGTTTTCTTTCCATACGCTGGTGGCGGCGCGACGGTGCGCCGCGGAGACGGGACGGGACGCGCAATCGTGGACCTGTACGAATACCAGGGGCGGGACCTGTTCGAGCGGCACGGTCTGCCCGTGCTCGCCGGCGGCGTTGCCACGACCCCGGAGGAGGCCCGCGCGATCGCCGATCGCCTCGGCGGCCGAGTGGTCGTCAAGGCGCAGGTGAAGGTCGGCGGGCGAGGCAAGGCCGGCGGCGTCAAGCTCGCCGAGGGCGCGGAGGAGACGGTGGCCCGCGCCACCGACATCCTCGGCATGGACATCAAGGGTCACACGGTCCACAAGGTCATGATCACGGTGACCGCCGACGTGGCCGAGGAGTACTACTTCTCGTACCTGCTCGACCGGGCGAACCGTACCTTCCTCTGCATCGCCAGCGTCGCGGGTGGCATGGACATCGAGCAGGTCGCCGCCGACACCCCGGACAAGGTCGTCAAGGCCCCGATCGACGCCGTCAAGGGCGTGGACGAGGCCAAGGCCCGGGAGATCGTCTCCGCTGCCGGGTTCCCGGCCGAGGTCGCCGACCAGGTCGTCGACGTCGCGGTGGGGCTGTGGAAGGCGTTCGTCGCCGAGGACGCCACCCTGGTCGAGGTCAACCCGTTGGCCAAGACCGCGGACGGCACGCTGCTGCTGCTGGACGCCAAGATCTCGCTGGACGAGAACGCCGGCTTCCGGCACCCGGACCACGAGGCCCTGGTCGACCAGGCGACCGTGGACCCGCTTGAGCAGGCCGCCAAGGAGAAGGACCTCAACTACGTCAAGCTCGACGGCGAGGTCGGCATCATCGGCAACGGCGCGGGCCTGGTCATGTCCACGCTCGACGTGGTCGCGTACGCCGGAGAGCGGCACGGCAACGTCAAGCCGGCCAACTTCCTCGACATCGGCGGCGGCGCGAGCGCCGCGGTGATGGCCAACGGCCTGGAGATCGTGCTCTCCGACCCGTCGGTCCGCAGCGTCTTCGTCAACGTGTTCGGTGGCATCACCGCCTGCGACGAGGTCGCCAACGGCATCATCCAGGCGCTGGCCCTGCTGGAGCAGCGCGGGGAGCAGGTCACCAAGCCGCTCGTCGTGCGGCTGGACGGCAACAACGCCGAAGCTGGTCGGGCGATCCTCGACAGCGCGAACAACCCGCTGGTGCAGCGGGTCGACACCATGGACGGCGCGGCCGAGCGGGCCGCCGAGCTGGCGGCTGCGGGGGTCTGACAATGGCTATCTGGCTGACCAAGGACTCGAAGGTCATCGTCCAGGGGATGACCGGCTCCGAGGGGTCCAAGCACACCCGGCGGATGCTCGCCGCCGGGACCAACGTCGTCGGTGGCGTCAACCCGCGCAAGGCGGGCACCACCGTCGACTTCGACGGCACCGAACTGCCGGTCTTCGCCAGCGTCGCGGACGCGATGAAGGACACCGGTGCCGACGTCACCGTCATCTTCGTGCCCCCGCAGTTCACCAAGGGCGCGGTCATCGAGGCGATCGACGCCGAGATCCCGCTGGCCGTGGTGATCACCGAGGGGGTGCCGGTGCACGACACCGCCGCCTTCTGGGCGTACAACACGGCCAAGGGCGAGCGGACCCGGATCGTCGGGCCGAACTGCCCCGGCATCGCCTCGCCGGGCGCCTCCAACGCCGGCATCATCCCGGCCGACATCACCGGCAGCGGCCGGATCGGCCTGGTCAGCAAGAGCGGCACGCTGACCTACCAGATGATGTACGAGCTGCGGGACATCGGCTTCTCGACCTGCGTCGGAATCGGTGGCGACCCGATCATCGGCACCACGCACATCGACGCGCTGGCCGCGTTCGAGGCCGACCCGGACACCGACGCCATCGTGATGATCGGTGAGATCGGCGGCGACGCCGAGGAGCGGGCGGCCGAGTACATCAAGGCCAACGTCACCAAGCCGGTGGTCGGCTACATCGCCGGCTTCACCGCCCCGCCCGGCAAGACCATGGGGCACGCCGGCGCGATCATCTCCGGTTCGGCGGGCACCGCCGACGCGAAGAAGGCCGCGCTGGAGGCGGTCGGCGTCAAGGTCGGCAAGACCCCGACCGAGACCGCCAAGCTGATGCGCGAGATCATGTCCGCCGGCTGAGCCGGCACGACAGTCTTCGAGGGGCCGACCGGAAGGTCGGCCCCTCAGCGGTTCCAGTACGGGTAGTTGCCCGTGGCGGACAGGATCAGGCTGCCCACGATGTTGAGCACACCCAGGCCGATCGAGACGTAGCCCAACACCGGGGAGTGCCGATAGCGGCGTGCGTCGCGGAGCGACAACCAGCCGAAGACGATGCCGAGAATGCCGCAGCAGAGCACCCCGGTCACGATGCCCAGCACGCCCCACAGCGTGGTGCGGTCCCGCCCTGCCGGCGGCGGCGGGGGCGGTGGATACGGAGCGTTCACTGCTTCCCTCCGGACACTACCTGCCACGACGTCGGTCACGGCCCTGAGCCGAGGCTAGCCCGGACCGTGCGGCCGGCACGTCGGATCAGGCGAACTCACCACCGGACGGGGTGGTGTCCGGACAGCCGAGACGGGCCCGGCATGCCAGAGTAGAGGCGATGTCCCCCGTCACCCCTGACCAGCCCCGCCGGGCCACCGACGCCCGAGGAGTCGGTGCCCGGCCGCCCGGTCGCGCCGGCCCGCCCCGCCGGGTACCGGTGCAACGGGGCGTGCCCGGTGGCCGCCGTCACCCGCCGCTCGCGGTCGCCGCGCTGGTGGCCGCCGGTGGGGCCGCGCTCACCTCCTGGCTGCCGGTGGCGTTCGCCCTCTGGTTGTTCCAGCTCAGCGAAGGTGCCGCCACCCTGCTGGGCGCGGTCCGCGCGGGGGCGGCCGGATGGCTGCTCGGGCACGGGGTGCCGTTGGAGACCGCCGCCGGCCCGCTGGGCCTCGCCCCGCTCGCGGTCACCGTACTGGCGATCTGGCGGCTCACCCGGGCCGGCGTGCACGCCAGCCGCGCGGTCGGTGCGCGCGGCAGCCGGTCGCCGGGCCGCACGCTGGCCGTCGCGGCGGCGGTCGGCGTCGGGTACGGCCTGATCGGCGTGCTCGCCGCGCTGCTCGTCGACTCCGGCGTGTCGTGGTCGCGGGCCGGAGTGACGCTCGCGGTGCTCGGCACGCTCGCCGCCGGTCTCGGCGCGGCTCGGACGACCGGGCTGGCCGAGGCGCTCGCCGGGCAGGTGCCGTCGCCCGTAAGAGAAGGGGCCCGCGCCGGCATGGTGGCCGCACTCGTGCTGCTCGGCGCGGGGGCGGCGGGGGCGGGACTGGCCGTGGCGACCGGCGGTGGCGACGCGGCCGACCTGATCGGCGCCTACCGCACCGGCGTGGCCGGCCAGGCGGGCATCACACTGGTCAGCCTGGCCTACGCTCCCAACGCCACCGTCTGGGCCACCAGCTACCTGCTCGGGCCCGGCTTCGCCGTCGGCACGGACACGGTGGTCCGCACCAGCGAGGTCGCCGTCGGCGCGCTACCGGCCCTGCCGTTGTTCGCCGGGCTGCCGAACGGGCCGGTGGACGGGCCCGGGTCGATCGTGGTCCTCGCGATGCCGGTCCTGGTCGGCATGGCCGCCGGGTGGCTGCTGGCCCGCCGCCTGCTCCGGTCGACCGGCGCCGAACGCGCACCGCTGCCCTGGCGGCGGCTGCTCATGCCGGCCGTGCTTGTCGGCCCGGTGGCCGGGGTGCTCCTGGGGGTGCTCGCGGAGGTCTCCGGCGGGCCGCTGGGCGCCGGGCGGCTGGCCGAGGTCGGCCCGGTCGGTTGGCAGGTGGCGCTAGCCGCGACGCTGATCACGGCCGGCGGGGCGGTGCTCGGCGCGGCGGCCACCCGCTGGCTCACCCGGCACCCGGGCTGACCGCCGGGGCCGACCGGCACCGGAGCGGGAACGCCAGGAACGGGCGAGGGGCGCTCCGGCAGTGCGGAGCGCCCCTCGACCAGCCTTGGCTAGGCGTCAACTGCGAATCTAGGCGCCGGATGCGAAGCCGATCATCAACAGCACGATCTGGAGCACGCCCAGCACAATGCCGACGCCACCACAGATCAGGCCGGCGAGGGCCTGCCCGGAGTTGCTGGCCAGGCCCTGATCGGCCTTCTGCTTGCCCATCCAGCCGGTGATGGCCGCGGCCAACCCCAGCGGGATGCCGAGGTAGCAGCAGACCAGCGGAATCGACACGATGCCGAGGATCATCGACACCAGGCCGAGGGTGTTCTGCTGTCCCCCCGAGCCGGCGAAGCCCGCGTGCGGGTACATCGGCGCGGCGCCGTACGGCTGCGGGGCGTACGGGTCCTGGTAGGGCTGGCCGTACGGCTGCCCCGACGTGGGCGGCGGCCCGTAGGCCGGGGGCTGACCGTAGGGCGGTGCCGAGTACGGGTCGTAGGGCTGCCCGGAGGTGGGCGGCTGCTGACCGTACGGGTCGTACGGCGCGGGGGAGGCCGGCTGTTGGCCGTACGGATCGGGCACAGGCGTGTGCGGTTCCGGTGTGGCGTACGGGTTGGCCGGCGGCGGTGCGTAGGGATTGGCCGGCGGCGGCGCGTACGGGTTGTGCGGAGGTGGCGCAGTCGGATCCCCGTACGGCGGTTGCTGGCCGTACGGGTCCTGACCGGGGCTACCGGGCTGCATAGGGCTCAGCGACTCAGTTTGTGCCGCTGAGCGAGCCGAGGACGCCGCCGCCCAGGCAGCAGAGCAGCACGATCACGAGCCAGGCGACACCGACGATGATGGCCCACTTGGACCACTTCTTCGACTCGGCGGCGGCGGCCTGGGCGCCGGCGTGGTCACCCTGCTGGAGCAGCGGGTTGACCTTCGACGCGTTGATGATCGCGGGGATCGCGAGCGGCCAGAACAGGAAGATGGCGACGATCGACATCGTCATGTTGTTGTCGACCTGCTGGGGCGGCTGGGAGGGGTATCCGGGCTGCATGATGACGTGCTCCTCACGTACGTGTCGCTGACGGGTGCGGGCCGGGCATGCGCCGGTCCCAAGCGACCGGCAGCGTACCCGGTCCGTGCGACCTGGGCAGCCGGCGAATGGTACGTGGCCCATCGGGTGGGCACGGACCAGCGCCGATCCGCCGCCGGATAGGGTGTGCCGGTGATCGAGCCCGCCCGCATCGTCGTCCTCGTCTCCGGCTCCGGCAGCAACCTGCAGGCGCTGCTGGACGCGACCGCCGACCCGGCGTACGGGGCCCGGGTGGTCGCGGTGGGCGCGGACCGTGACGGCATCGCCGGGTTGGATCGGGCCGCCGCCGCCGGTGTACCGACCTTCGTGGCGCGGCTCAAGGACCATCCGTCCCGTGACGAGTGGGACGCGTCGCTCACCGAGCGGGTCGCCGAGCACCGGCCCGACCTGGTCGTCTCCGCCGGGTTCCTGAAACTGGTCGGTCCCTCCTTCCTCGCCGCCTTCGGTGACCGCTACCTGAACACGCACAACACTCTGCTGCCGGCGTTCCCCGGCATCCACGGCCCACGGGACGCGCTCGCCTACGGCGTGAAGGTCACCGGCGCGACGCTCTTCTTCGTCGACGCCGGAATGGACACCGGCCCGATCGTGGCGCAGGTGGCGGTGCCGGTGCACGAGGACGACGACGTGGACACGCTCACCGAGCGCATCAAGGAAGCCGAGCGGCAGCAACTCGTCGAGCAGGTGGGCCGGCTGGTCCGCGAGGGTTGGACGATCACCGGGAGAAAGGTCACAGTTCCGTGAGTTCCATCGAGGACGGGCGCCGCCCGATCCGGCGGGCACTGGTCAGCGTCTACGACAAGGCCGGTCTGGTCGAGTTGGCCCGCGCGCTGCACGCCGCCGGTGTGGAGATCGTCTCCACCGGCAGCACCGCGTCGACGATCGCCGGTGCCGGCGTGCCGGTAACCGCCGTGGAGCAGGTGACCGGATTCCCGGAGATCCTCGACGGCCGGGTGAAGACCCTGCACCCGAAGATCCACGGCGGACTCCTCGCGGACCTGCGCAAGGACACCCACGTCGCCCAGCTCGACGAGCACGGCATCGCCGGGATCGACCTGCTGGTGTCCAACCTGTACCCGTTCCAGCAGACCGTCGCCTCCGGCGCGAGCCAGGACGAGTGCGTCGAGCAGATCGACATCGGTGGTCCGGCGATGGTGCGGGCCGCCGCCAAGAACCACGCCTCGGTCGCCGTGGTGACCGACCCGGCCGCGTACCCGCTGCTGCTGGCCGCGCTCGACGGCGGTGGCTTCACCCTGGCGCAGCGACGGGCGCTGGCCGCCCGTGCCTTCGCCGACATCGCCGAGTACGACGTGTCGGTCGCCGACTGGTTCGCCACCTCCCTGGCCCCGGCGGAGGACGGCTGGCCGGAGTTCGCCGGGCTGGCGCTGCGCCGGCAGGCGGTGCTGCGGTACGGCGAGAACCCGCACCAGGGCGCGGCGGTCTACGCGGACCCGGCGAGCCCGGCCGGGTTGGCCCAGGCCGAGCAGCTGCACGGCAAGGAGATGTCGTACAACAACTACGTCGACGCCGACGCCGCCTGGCGGGCCGCGAACGACTTCGCCGACCAGCCGGCGGTGGCCGTGATCAAGCACGCGAACCCGTGCGGCATCGCGGTCGGCGCGGACGTGGCCGAGGCGCACCGCAAGGCGCACGCCTGCGACCCGGTCTCCGCCTTCGGCGGCGTCATCGCGGTGAACCGGCCGGTCTCGGTCGAACTGGCCGGGCAGATCGCCGAGATCTTCACCGAGGTCGTGGTGGCGCCCGGGTACGAGCCGGGGGCCGCCGAGGTGCTCCAGGCCAAGAAGAACATCCGGCTGCTGCGGGCACCGGAGTTCCGCCCGCTGCCGGCCGAGTGGCGGCAGATCACCGGTGGCGTCCTGGTGCAGGCCCGCGACGCGATCGACGCCGAGGGCGACGACCCGGCGACGTGGCGGCTGGCCACCGGCGAGGCGGCTGACGAGGCGACCCTGGCCGATCTGGCCTTCGCCTGGCGGGCGGTGCGCGCGGTGAAGAGCAACGCGATCCTGCTCGCGCAGGACGGCGCGACGGTCGGCGTCGGGATGGGCCAGGTGAACCGGGTCGACTCGGCGCGGCTGGCGGTCAACCGGGCCGGTGCCGACCGGGCGCGCGGCGCGGTGGCGGCGTCGGACGCCTTCTTCCCGTTCGCCGACGGCCCGCAGATCCTCATCGACGCCGGCATCCGGGCCATCGTGCAGCCGGGCGGCTCGATCCGGGACGAGGAGGTGATCGCCGCCTGCAAGCAGGCCGGCGTCACCATGTACCTGACCGGCACCCGGCACTTCTTCCACTGACCGTCGCGGTACATCCGAACCCGCCAGGTCGGGGGAGACGACGGTGGCGGGCGTGAGACGATCAGGTCGTGACGGCGACGCTTCTGGACGGCAAGGCGACCGCGGCGGAGATCAAGGACGAGCTGCGGACGCGGGTCAAGGCCCTGGCGGAACGGGGCGCCGTGCCGGGACTGGGCACGGTGCTGGTCGGCAGCGACCCCGGTTCCCAGGCGTACGTCAACGGCAAGCACCGTGACTGCGCCGAGGTCGGCATCGCCTCGATCCGGCGGGAGCTGCCGGCCGACGCCACCCAGGAACAGGTCGACCGGACCCTGGCCGAGCTGAACGCCGACCCGGCGTGCCACGGCTACATCGTCCAGTTGCCCCTGCCGGCACATCTGGACACGCAGCGGGTGCTCGAACTGATCGACCCGGAGAAGGACGCCGACGGCCTGCACCCGGTCAACCTGGGTCGGCTGGTGCTCGGCTACGACGCGCCGCTGCCGTGCACCCCGCGCGGCATCGTGGAGCTGCTCCGCCGGCACGAGGTGCCGCTGCGCGGCGCCAACGTCGCGGTGGTGGGCCGAGGCAACACCGTCGGTCGTCCGCTCGGGCTGCTGTTGACCCGGCGCAGCGAGAACGCCACCGTGACGCTCTGCCACACCGGCACGCTCGACCTGGCCGCGCACACCCGCGCCGCCGACATCGTCATCGTCGCGGCCGGCGTGCCCGGCCTGCTCACCGCCGAGATGGTCACCCCGGGCGCGGTCGTGGTCGACGTGGGCATCACCCGGGTCATCGGCTCCGACGGCAAGGGTCGCTACACCGGCGACGTGGCCCCGGAGGTCTTCGAGGTGGCCGGCAAGGTGGTGCCGATGCCCGGCGGGGTCGGTCCGATGACCCGGGCCATGCTGCTGACCAACGTGGTCGAGCGGGCCGAGCGCGGCTGAGGTGAAGTCGGGCTCATTATCGTCCGCCCTGGCCTGCTCGGTGCCAGGATGGCTGATACCGTCCGGAAAACCGACTGGTAGCAGGGAGTGGGACGACCATGGGTAAGAAGGTCACTGTCGTCGGCGCCGGATTCTACGGCTCCACCACCGCGCAGCGCCTGGCCGAGTACGACGTCTTCGACACCGTCGTCATCACCGACATCATCGACGGCAAGCCCGCGGGCATCGCCCTCGACCTCAACCAGTCCCGTGCGGTCGAGGGTTTCGAGACCAAGGTCGTCGGCGTCACCACCGGCCCGAACGGCGAGGGCTACGAGGGCATCGAGGGCTCCGACGTCGTCGTCATCACCGCCGGCCTGCCGCGCAAGCCGGGCATGAGCCGGATGGACCTGCTGGAGACCAACGCCAAGATCGTTCGCCAGGTCGCCGAGAACGTCGCCAAGTACGCCCCGAGCGCCGTCGTCATCGTGGTCTCCAACCCGCTGGACGAGATGACCGCGCTGGCCCAGATCGCCACCCAGTTCCCGCGCAACCGGGTGCTCGGGCAGGCCGGCATGCTGGACACCGCCCGGTTCAGCAACTTCGTCGCCGAGGCGTTGCAGGTGCCGGTGAAGTCGGTCAAGACGCTGACCCTGGGTTCGCACGGCGACACGATGGTCCCGGTGCCGTCGCAGAGCAGCGTGAACGGCCAGCCGCTGCGCGAGGTGATGCCGGCCGAGCAGATCGAGGACCTGGTCGTCCGCACCCGTAACGGTGGGGCCGAGGTGGTCGCCCTGCTCAAGACCGGTTCGGCGTACTATGCCCCGTCCGCCGCCGCCGCCCGGATGGCCAAGGCCGTCGCCGAGGACTCGGGCGAGGTCATGCCGGTCTGCGCCTGGGTCGACGGTGAGTACGGCATCTCCGGCGTCTACCTGGGTGTCGAGGCGGCGATCGGCGCCGAGGGCGTCAAGCGGGTGGTCGAGACCGACCTGGACGCCGACGAGTTGGCCAGCCTCAAGGAGGCCGCCGAGGCCGTCCGCGCCAAGCAGGCCGACGTCGCCAACATGTGATCCACGCGTCCGGGTGGCTGACTGATCCACAGCGCATGCGCCGGGCCTGGCGGGGTAACTCTCGCCGGGCCCGTGGTCGTTCCCGGCTGGTCGGTGGGCGCGGCGTCCTCGTCCCGACCGATCCAGTACGCTCGTACTGCTTGAGCACGTGTCCCCCGAGAGGAGCGCCGGCCGATGGCGAAGATCAAGGTAAACAACCCGGTCGTGGAACTCGACGGCGACGAGATGACCCGGATCATCTGGAAGCAGATCCGGGAGCAGCTGATCCTGCCCTACCTCGACGTCGACCTGCACTACTACGACCTCTCGATTCAGCACCGTGACGCCACCGACGACCAGGTGACCGTCGACGCTGCGAACGCCATCAAGGAACACGGCGTCGGCGTCAAGTGCGCCACCATCACCCCGGACGAGGCCCGGGTGGAGGAGTTCGGGCTGAAGAAGATGTGGCGGTCGCCGAACGGCACCATCCGCAACATCCTCGGCGGCGTCGTCTTTCGCGAGCCGATCATCATGTCGAACGTGCCGCGGCTGGTCCCGGGCTGGACCAAGCCGATCATCATCGGCCGGCACGCCCACGGCGACCAGTACCGCGCCACCGACTTCGTGGTCCCCGGCCCGGGCACGGTCACCATCACCTACACCCCGGCCGACGGGTCGGACCCGGTCGAGATGGAGATCGCCAACTTCCCCGGCGGCGGCATCGCCATGGGCATGTACAACTACGACGACTCGATCCGGGACTTCGCCCGGGCGTCGTTCCGTTACGGCCTGGACCGTGGCTACCCGGTCTACATGTCGACCAAGAACACCATCCTCAAGGCGTACGACGGCCGGTTCAAGGACATCTTCGCCGAGGTGTTCGAGAACGAGTTCAAGGCGGAGTTCGACGCCGCGGGCCTCACCTACGAGCACCGGCTCATCGACGACATGGTCGCCGCCGCCCTCAAGTGGGAGGGTGGCTACGTCTGGGCGTGCAAGAACTACGACGGTGACGTGCAGTCGGACACCGTCGCGCAGGGCTTCGGCTCGCTCGGGCTGATGACCTCCGTGCTGCTCTCGCCCGACGGCCGCACCGTCGAGGCCGAGGCCGCGCACGGCACCGTCACCCGGCACTACCGGCAGTGGCAGAAGGGCGAGAAGACCTCCACCAACCCGATCGCCTCGATCTATGCCTGGACCCGGGGCCTGGCACACCGGGGCAAGCTGGACGGCACCCCGGCCGTCACCGAGTTCGCCAACACCCTGGAGCAGGTCATCGTCTCCACCGTCGAGAGCGGGCAGATGACCAAGGACCTGGCGCTGCTCATCTCGCGGGACGCCCCGTGGCAGACCACCGACGAGTTCATGAACACGCTCGACGAGAACCTGGCGCGCCGCCTGGCCGCCTGAGTCCCGTCCGCATTCCCGCGAGCCTGCCGGCTGACCGCCGGTGGGCTCGCGGTCTTCTCCGGCACGGCGCGGGCGGACACGCCGTACCGCGTCACCCGATCCGGCGCGCCTCGTTGACCAGGGTGGACGAGATGCCAGTCCCGTCCTGGAAGGTTGACCGTCGCCGCCGCGCGGCACGCGTGCCCAGCAGCCAGCCTTCCTCGGCTGTCGTGACAGCCAGCCGTCCCTTCCCTGCGGGGGGCCCTGTCCCGGGCCCCCCGCGCCCTGTTGTCCGGCCCCCGTGCGGGCCGGCTCAGACGGCGCGGAGCCGGGCGGCGGCCTGCTCCGGGGCGATGTCGTTGCTGAAGGCGCCCATCGCGGACTCCGTGCCGGCCAGGAACTTGAGCTTGTCCGCTGCCCGCTTCACGCTGAACAGTTGCAGATGCAGGTGGCCCAGTTCCCGGTCGCGGCGTACCGGCGCCTGATGCCACGCAGCGATGTACGGCATGGGCGCGTCGAACAGGCCGTCGAAGCGGCGCAGCAGATCCAGGTAGAGCGGGCCGAAGGCGTCCCGCTCGGCCTCGTTCAGCGCGGGGATGTCGGGCACCGGCCGGTGCGGCGCGAGGTGCACCTCGAACGGCCAGCGGGCGGCGGCCGGTACGTACGCCGTCCAGTGTCCGTTGCCGGCCACCACCCGCTCGCCGGCCGCGCGTTCGGCGGCGAGCACGTCGGCGTAGAGGTTCCGGCCGCCGGTGCGCTCCGCGTGCCGCCGGGCCGCGACCAGCAGCGACCGGGTACGCGGCGGGACGAACGGGAACGCGTAGATCTGCCCGTGCGGGTGGTGCAGGGTCACCCCGATCTCCACCCCCCGGTTCTCGAAGCAGAACACCTGCTCCACGCCGGGCAGCCGGCCCAGCGCGACGGTCCGGTCGGCCAGCGCGTCGAGCACGGTGCGGACCCGGTGCGGCGGCAGGCCGGCGAAGGAGCCATGGTGGTCGTCGGTGAAACAGACCACCTCGCAGCGCCCCTGCCCGGGGCGGACCGTCGTGAACGGGGTGATCTCGGTGGGCTCGTCGACCAGGTTGCCGCTCAGGGCCGGGAAACGGTTCTCGAAGACCGCCACGTCGTAGTCGGGCGCGGGGATCTCGCTGAGCCACTCGTCGGTGGAGGGGCAGAGCGGGCACTGGTCGGCCGCCGGGAGGAAGGTACGCGTCTGCCGGTGCACCGCCAGCGCCACCCACTCGTCGGTGAGCGGGTCGTAGCGGAGCTGGGAGGCGGGCGGGGGAGGAGGCAGGTCACGCCGGTCCGGCTGATCCCGGACGGCATCGTCCCGCTCGTCGAAGTAGATCAGTTCGCGGCCGTCGGCCAGCCTGATCGCGGTACGCCTCATCGCAGCCCTCCGGGACCGGTCGCCGGCACCACGAGCAGCTCACCGACCCGGTCGCCGAGCAGCCGACGGGCCTCCGGTGCCAGCCGGTCGTCGGTGACCATCACGTGCGCGTCGGACAGCGGGGCGATGGCCGAGAGGCCGACCGTTCCCCACTTGGTGTGGTCGGCGAGCACCACGAGTCGGTCGGCGGCGGCCACCAGGGCGCGGTTGGTCTCCGCCTCCATCAGGTTCGGCGTGGTGAAACCGGCCCGGTCGGTCACCCCGTGCACGCCGAGAAAGAGCAGATCCAGGTGCAGGGACCGGACGGCGGCCACGGCCAGCGGCCCGACCAGCGCGTCCGACGGCGTCCGCACCCCGCCGGTGAGCACCACCGTCTGGTCGTCCCGGCCCTGGTCGTGCAGGATGTCGGCGA
Source organism: Micromonospora craniellae (assembly GCF_014764405.1). Lineage (NCBI taxonomy): Bacteria > Bacillati > Actinomycetota > Actinomycetes > Micromonosporales > Micromonosporaceae > Micromonospora > Micromonospora craniellae. The sequence continues at coordinate 4,346,322 of NZ_CP061725.1, forward strand.
CCGGCAACGAGTTGGTCACCACGGTCAGGGACGGCACGTCGACCAGCCGTCGGGCCAGCTCGGCGGTGGTGGTGCCGGCGGACAGCGCGATCGCCGCGCCGGGGTGCACCAGTCGCGCCGCGCCGGTGGCGATGGCGGCCTTCTCGGCCTGCTGGCGCACCGACTTGGCCTGGAAGCCGGGCTCGTCCGTGGACCCGGCGACGGTGGCGCCGCCGTGTACCTTGGCCAGCAGGCCGCGCTCGTGCAGCAGGTCCAGGTCACGCCGGATGGTCATGTCGGAGACACCGAACTCGTTGGCCAGCTCACCGACGCGCACCCCACCGGTCGCCCGGACGCGGTCGAGGATCGCCGCCTGGCGTTGTTGGGCGAGCATCGCACCCCCGTGCCCCACGTCAACGAACATCTTCGAACATGAGCAAACATAGCGCGGGTCGGCAAGCTCCCGGAAGAGACGATCCCTCGGGTCAGAGCGCGGACCGCGGCGGCTCGACCCACCCGGTCTCGGTGAGCTGGTGCAGGACCGCGTGCACCGCGTCGTCCACCGCGAGATCCGTGGTGTCGAGCACCAGGTCGGCGTCGGTCGGCTCCTCGTACGGGTCGTCGATGCCGGTCATGCCGGTGAGCAGACCGGCCCGCGCCCGCGCGTACAGGCCCTTGCGGTCACGCTGCTCGCACACCTCCAGCGGCGTGGCCACGTGCACCAGGACGAAACCCGCGCCCGCCGCCACGGCCATCTCCCGGGCGATCGCCCGAGCCTGGGCGTACGGGGCGATCGGGCAGCAGATGGCGATCCCCCGGTGCCGGGCGATCTCGGCGGCCACCCAACCGATCCGGCGCACGTTGGTGTCCCGGTCGGCCTTGCTGAAGCCCAGCCCGGCGGTCAACTCGCGGCGCACCACGTCGCCGTCGAGCAGGGTTACCGTACGCTCGCCCTGCTCGCGCAGGGTGTCGGCGAGACCACGGGCGACCGTCGACTTGCCCGAGCCGGAAAGACCGGTGAGCAAGACCACCAGCCCCCGGTGCCGCCGGGGCGGCCGGGCCCGGGTCAACTCCTTCGCCACCGCGGGCGGTGTGTGCCACTCGGGCAGCGGGAAACCCCGGTCCAGTAGGTCGTCGACCTCGGACTGGGAAAGCGCCAACCGTCGATTGCGCGGCGGGATGTCCTCGCGCCAGCGCCACTGACCGTCACGGTTGTCGTACGCGAGTTCGCGCGGCACCAGCACCCGCAGACCGGCGCCGGAGAGCATCTCACCGGTGGAGAGCAGGTGGGTGACCCCGTACGCGGCGGACACCCGGGCCCGCAACAGGGCGTCGCTGATCTCGTCCCGGCGCCGGGAGAACGGCACCGCGACCAGGGTGGCTGGCGGCATCCGGTCGCGGGCGGCGAAGACGCCGCGTACCAGCGCCTCCGGCGGCAGGCCCCCGGTGCCGTCCTCGCTCACCGGGATCATGATCAGCAGGTGGGCGCTGAGGGTACGCACGGCGTGCGCGATCTGGGCCAGTTGCGGCCGGTGCAGCGGCCGGTCGGCGACCACGCCGAGCACCCGGCCGGGCGGCAGCATGGCACGGATCTCCTCCGGCGGGCGACGCAGCCGCTGGAACGGGCCGTGTCCGCCGTCGCCGAGCCGGCGGACTCCGCCACCGATCCCGGCCACCTCGTCGCGCACCTGCCAGGCGTCGGCCACCTCCAGCGCCGCCGCGGGCGCACCCTCGCCGTCGGTGAGCACGAGCGTGCGGCGGTCCGGGTCGTTCAGGTCGAGCCCCTGCGCCAGCGCCGTGGGCACCTGGAGGGTCACCGCGACCGGCCACGGGGCGCCGTCGACGAGCCGACCACGGCGGCTGACGGAGACCAGGTCGGCCCGGGTCATGAAGCCGGTCAGCGGTGCGTACGCACCGGTGAGCAACAGCTCCAGATCCGCGAGCTCGCCGGGACGCGGCGTGTACGCCGGTGCGTTCCGCAGCACCTCGTCGGGCAGCACCCACCCGTTGCTCATCAGACCCCCAACTCCGGCGACCGGCACACAGTTTCGCAGCCGCCCGCCGATCGGTCGAGAGCACCATTCCTCCCACCGCCCCGCCGCCCGGCGTGCGGCTCACGACTGTCACCGTGTCACGAGACTCCGACGGTCCCGCGTCCGGCCACCCCGCGCCGGACGGCCTGTCGAATCCGCAGCCACAGGCCAGTCTTCTCCGCCGGACGCGGGACCGCCTTCTTGCGCTTGTCGACCACCAGCGGGTCGCCCCCGTCCACGGCGCAGGAGACGGCCAGGGGCAACTTGGCGTTCTTGGCCCAGCCGGAGCCGGTGACCCGCGCCTTCAGCACCCAGTCGCCCTGGGTGCGGCCGTCGTCGAGCGTGTGGAAGTCGATCGCCGCAGTGCCGTGGTAGACCAGCCGGAGCTCGCCCGAGGGCTCCGTCACTCGTTTCACCTCGAACCGCACCGGGAGGAAGAACTCGTCGCCGACCTGGACGCGCTGGGCGATCAGGTCCAGCTTGCCCCGGCTCAGTTCCTCGGTGCAGTCGAGCAACTCGGCGGGCACCTCCGCCACCGGCACGACGAGCAGGTGACGCCCATCCGATCCGGCGTACGTGACGGGCTGGTCGCCGACGCGGAGCTGACCGGTGAAGGTGACGGTCAGCGTGGACCCGGACACCTCGTACTCCGTCAGTTTGACCCGGGCGCGGATGCCGGCCTCCCACTCGGCGAGGCGGCGCAGATCCTCGGCGCGGCCCTGCGCGGCGAGCCCGGCGATGGTCCGCTGCAACGACGGAAGCCCAGCGGTGACACCAGGGGCGAATCGTTCCCGGATGGTCTTCTGGACCTCGCCCACGACCTGGTCGGCCCAGTCGGGTGGGGCGTCCCGCAGCCGGGCGCCGCGCAACCGGCTGACCATCTCGTTGCGCAGCCACCGTCGGTGCAGCTTGTCGCGGAGCGCACCCGGCTCGGTGTGCGCGTCGATGATGTCGAGCACCTCGCGCAGGCTGCCGTAGTAGTCGGCCGGGTCCAGCCGGGCGGCGGTCAGGTTGCCGCCGTCCGACCGCCGGACGTGGTGGTAGCAGGTGTAGTCGGACAGCACACTGACGCGGCGGGCGAGCAGATAGGCCCGGGTGACCATGTGGTGGTCCTCCAGGCGCTTCCGGTCGGCGTCCGGAAACCGCAGGTCGTGTTCCAGCAGGAAGGCCCGGCGGAACATCTTGTGGCAGGTGAGGCTGTCGATCAGGGGCGCGTTCTCCAGCGTGGCGTGGGGGCGGTTGACCCGGAACAGCTCCCGGGGCACCGACCGACCGTGACCGGTCACCTTGCCGATCGCAATGTCCGCGTCGTGCTCGACGGCGTACGCGTACAGCCGGTCCAGGGCCTCGTCGGCGAACCAGTCGTCGTCGTCGGCGAACTGGACGTACTCGCCGCGCGCCCGGGCCGTCCCGAGGTTGCGGGGGCGCGACGGCCAGCCGGAGTTCTCGATGTGCAGCACCTGGATGTGCGGGTGGGCGGCGGCCAGCGCGTCGAGTCGGGCCGGAGTGTCGTCGGTCGAGCCGTCGTCGACGAAGATCACCTCGAACTCCGTCGCCGGCATCGACTGCCGCAGCAGGGAGTCGACGAGGGGCTCAAGGTGCTCGCCCGCGTTGTGCACCGGTGCCACCACGCTCACCTTGAGCTGGTCAACCGTCATGGATCTCCCGTCACTCACTGTCAACTGCCGATCACTGGCGGGTTCCAGTGTGTACCAGACGCTCCGGCCGTGGGGGGCAGCCACAGAAATCGGCCAAACCGGACTCGACGCGCCGGAGCCCGAGGTCGGCGCAGCCCACCCTAAGGGCGCTACCCGGGCAGGATCAGGGGAAACATGGGTGCTTTCGGGGCTGATCGTATTGCCGACCTTCTCTAGGCTGTCGGCGTGACACTGATCGCAACCGAGTCGTTGACGAAGGTCTACGGCGGCGGGGTCACCGCACTGTCGGAACTGACGGTAGCGGTGGAGCCGGGAATCGTCGGGCTGGTCGGCGCCAACGGCGCCGGCAAGTCGACGCTGATCAAGCTCCTGCTCGGCCTGCTCGCCCCGACCAGTGGCCGGGTACGCGTACTCGGCCTCGACCCCACCACCGACCCCGCCGCGGTACGCGCCCGGGTCGGCTACATGCCGGAGCACGACTGCCTGCCGCCCGACCTGTCCGGCGCCGAGCTGGTCACCCATCTCGGGCGGATCAGCGGCCTGCCGCGTACGGTCGCGCGGGAACGTGCCTCCGAGGCGCTGCGCCACGTCGGGCTGCACGAGGAACGCCACCGCCCGGTGGGCGGCTACTCCACCGGCATGAAGCAGCGGGTCAAGCTGGCGCAGGCGCTGGTGCACGACCCCGACCTGCTGCTGCTCGACGAGCCCACCAACGGACTCGACCCGGCCGGCCGGGACGCGATGCTGGCCCTGGTGCGCCGGATCGGCACCGAGTTCGGCATCTCCGTGCTGGTCTGCTCGCACCTGCTCGGCGAGGTCGAACGGATCTGCGACACGCTGGTCGCGATCGACGGTGGGCGGCTGCTGCGCGCCGATCACATCGCCGCGATGACCTCGGCCACCGACGTGCTTGCCGTCGAGGTCAGCGAGGGCACCGACGCACTGGCCACCCGGCTGGCCGCGCTCGACCTGCCGGTGAGCCGGGAGGGGCAGCTGCTCCTGGTTCCGCTCGCCGACGACGGCACCTACGACCTGATCCTCGGTGCGGTGGCCGAGCTGGACCTGCCGCTGCACCGGTTGGACCAGCGCCGGCACCGGGTCGCCGAACTCTTCTCCCGGAGGGAGAGCCGCCATGCCTGAGCCGACCGGCGTCATCCACGACATCGGCTACCAGCGGTACACCGGCCCACGGCTCGGCCGCCGGTACGTCTTCGGATCGCTCTACCTGCACGGCGTACGGACCGCCTTCGGGTTGGGTCGCAGCGCCAAGGCGAAGATCTTCCCCTGGCTGGTGGTCGGCATCGTGCTCATGGTGGCCGTCGCCGCCACCGCGATGCGTGTCCAGTTCGGCGAGGTCGTCATGACGTACGCGCAGTTCGCCGACAACATGAGCTGGCTGGTCCTGTTCTTCGTCGCGGTGGCCGCGCCCGAGCTGGTCTCCCGGGACCTGCGCAGCGGTGTGCTGCCGCTGTACTTCTCCCGGCCGCTGCCCCGCGCCGACTACCCGCTGGCCAAGCTGCTCGCCCTGGTCACCTCGCTCTGGCTGCTGCTCGGCGCGCCGCAGATGTTCATGTTCCTCGGTGCCGCGTTCACCGTGGACGGCGTCGGCGAGGTCTGGGACGAGTTCGTGGACCTGACCGGCGGGCTGCTCTACGCCGGGCTCTGGGGGGCGGTCTTCGCCTCGATCGGCCTGCTGGTCGCCTCGCTGACCGGCAAGCGGGCCTTCGCCGCCGGTGGCATCGTCGCGGTCTTCCTGATGACCACGCCGATCGTCGGCACCCTGTCGATCCTGCCCTCCCAGGCGGCCAACCAACTCTCCGGTCTCGCCTCGCCGTCCACGCTGGTGCAGGGCGTCGGCGTCTGGACGCTGCGCGACCTGCTGATCACCGACCCGGACGCCTTCGTGCCCGATCTCGGCCCGTTCGGCCCGTTGTACCTCCTGGCCGCCGTCGCGCTCGTGGCCGGCTGCGTCGCCCTGCTGCTGGCCCGCTACCGGAAGGTGGCCGCACGATGACCACGACCTCCTCCGCCGCCGCGCCGACGGCCACCACCAGCAGCCTCCACCTCGCCGGGGTCTCCCGCTGGTACGGCAACGTGGTCGCGGTCAACGACGTCAGCATGTCCCTCGGCCCGGGGGTGACCGGCCTGCTCGGGCCGAACGGGGCCGGCAAGACCACACTGCTGCACATGATGGCCGGCTTCCTCGCCCCGTCGCGTGGCGCGGTCACCCTGGACGGGCGGCCCACCTGGCGCAACCCCGAGGTCTACCGTCGGCTCGGACTGGTCAGCGAGCGGGAGGCGGTGCACTCGTTCCTCACCGCGTACGAGTTCGTGCTGGCCACCGCCAAGATGCACAAGCTGCCCGACCCGCAGGAGGCGGCCCGCCGGGCCGTCGCCCTGGTCGAGTTGGAAGGCGCGCAGGACCGCCGGATCGGCACGTACTCCAAGGGCATGCGGCAACGGGCCCGGGTGGCGGCGGCACTGGTGCACGAGCCGCAGGTGCTGCTCCTCGACGAGCCGTTCAACGGCATGGACCCGCGCCAGCGGCTGCACATGATGGAGCTGCTGCACTCGCTCGGCGACGCGGGCCGCACCATCCTGTTCAGCTCGCACATCCTGGAGGAGGTCGAGCAGGTCTCCGGCACCGTGCAGGTGATGGTCGCCGGCCGGCTCGCCGCCTCCGGTGACT